>CBHWEO010000168.1:0-12148 GCA_966112955.1 uncultured Duganella sp.
GACGGGGTCCGGCCCTTCGGGCCGTACCCCGGTTTTCCGGTTCTCCCGGTTCAAGCAATGCACCCCCAAGAAATCCTCCAGCAATCGCTGACCCAACTCCCGCCAGGCCCCGTCGCCATCGCCTACAGCGGAGGCCTGGACAGCAGCGCACTGCTGCACCTTGCCGCCGCCAGTGGCCGCAAGCTGTACGCCTTCCACATCCACCACGGCCTGAGCCCCAACGCCGACGCCTGGGAAGTCCACTGCCGCGCCGAATGCGAACGCCTCGGCATCGCCTTCGCCAGCCGCCGCGTCACGCTCGACAGCCGCAGCGAAGCCTCCGCCCGCAAGGCCCGCTACGCCGCCCTGGGCGCCCTGTGCACCGAACACGGCGTGCACCTGCTGCTGACCGCCCACCACCTGGACGACCAGGCCGAAACCATCCTGCTGCAGCTGCTGCGCGGCGCCGGCCCGGCCGGCATGTCCGGCATGGACGCGTACAACCGCGCCCCCGGCCTGCTCGGCACCCCCGACGTGCTGCTGGCCCGTCCGCTGCTGGAAGCCAGCCGCGCCCAGCTCGAAGCCTACGTGCGCGAACACGCCATCGCCCACATTGAAGACGAATCCAATGCCGACACCCGCTACGCCCGCAATGCGCTGCGCCATGAGGTGATGCCGCGCCTGGCGGAAGCCTTCCCCGGCTACCAGGAACGCTTTGCCCGCAGCGCGCGCCACGCCCAGGCCGCCCAGCGCCTGCTGACCGAGCAAGCGGCCGACGACCTGCGCGCCTGCCTGGCAGGCGGCGAGGGCGCCGACCCGGCGGCAAGCCTGGCCCTGGCGCGCCTGCGCACGCTCAGCGCCGACCGCGTAGCGAACCTGCTGCGCCACTGGTTTGCCGAGCGCGGCATCCGCCTGCCGTCCGCCAGCTGGCTGGCCGAAATGCAGGAGCAGGCGCTGACCGCGCGCGACGACGCCAACCTCAAGGTCACCCATCCCGATTGCGAAGTGCGGCGCCACCGCGACCGCCTGTTCCTGGTGCCGCGCCAGCCCGAAGCCGACGCCGGCCACCAGCAAACCTTCCGCTGGAACGGGGAGGGCAGCATCGACTTCCCGGCCTTCGGCGGCACCCTGCATATCGAACTGGCCCCGCTCGGCCTCGACCCCGACTGGCTGCGCGCCCAAACGCTGACTATTGCCTTCCGCAAGGGCGGCGCAACGCTGAAGCCGGCCCGCAACCGCCCCACGCGCACCCTCAAGCAGCATTACCAGACGCTCGGCATCCCGGCCTGGGAGCGCGAGCGCATGCCCATGGTCGGCGTTCCCGGCCAAATTCTTTATGCCGCCGGCATCGGCATGGATTGCCATAATCTGAGCGCAGGCCCCGAGCATCGTTTGGTGTTTCGCTGGGAAACCAAATAATTTTTGCCTGCACCTGTCTAGACATATGAACTTATGCCAAATAGGTATGAGGGTATGAAGTTTTTGACTTGAGATTTTGCAACGCAACATGTAGAGTAAAGGGCTCCCTTTATCACATCAATGCGGAAAATCAGCATGGCTTTAATCGTTCACAAATACGGCGGTACGTCGATGGGCTCGACGGAACGCATCAAGAACGTCGCGCGTCGCGTCGCCAAATGGCACGATGCGGGACACCAGATTGTGGTGGTGCCGTCGGCAATGTCCGGCGAGACCAACCGCCTGATTGCCCTGGCCAAGGAAATCCAGAACCCACCCGACCCGCGTGAACTCGACATGATTGCCTCCACTGGCGAGCAAGTGTCCGTGGGCCTGCTGTCGATGGCGCTGCAAGCCATTGGCAAGGACGCCATTTCCTACACCGGCTGGCAAGTAGCGATTAAGACCGACTCCGCCTTTACCAAAGCCCGCATCCAGTCGATCGAAGACGGCCGCGTGCGCGAAGACCTGGACAAGGGCCGCATCGTGATCATCACCGGCTTCCAGGGCGTGGACGAGAACGACAACATTGCTACCCTGGGCCGCGGCGGTTCCGACACCTCGGCCGTGGCGATTGCCGCCGCGCTGAAGGCCGACGAATGCCTGATCTACACCGACGTCGACGGCGTCTACACCACCGACCCGCGCGTGGTGTCCGAAGCGCGCCGCCTGAAAGCGATCACGTTTGAAGAAATGCTGGAACTGGCTTCGCTGGGCTCCAAAGTGCTGCAAACCCGCTCGGTGGAATTCGCCGGCAACTACCGCGTACCGACCCGCGTGCTGTCCTCGCTGACCGATCCGCTGATGGATCTGGAAGAAGAAGCCAACTCGGGCACCCTGATTTCGTTTGAGGAAGACCAACATATGGAACAAGCAGTCATCTCCGGCATCGCCTTCAACCGTGACGAAGCCAAAATCACCGTACTGGGCGTGCCAGACCGTCCAGGTGTCGCCTACCACATCCTCGGCCCAGTGGCCGATGCGAACATCGAAGTCGACATGATCATCCAGAACCAGGCGGTCGACGGCAAGACTGACTTCACCTTCACCGTGTCGCGCAACGACTACCAGAAGGCGCTGGACGTGCTGCACAACGAAAAGGGCGAGATCGGCCACCATACCCTGGTGGGCGACGCCAAGGTGTCCAAGATTTCCGTGGTCGGCGTGGGCATGCGCTCGCACGTGGGCGTGGCGTCGAAGATGTTCGAAACCCTGGCCAACGAAGGCATCAACATCATGATGATCTCTACTTCCGAGATCAAGATTTCCGTCCTGATCGACGAGAAATACATGGAGCTGGCCGTGCGCGCGCTGCACAAGGCGTTCGAACTGGACAAAGAGTAAATATTTCAAAAAAAACTGCGGTATTTACCTTGACCAAAGCGGTCACGGTCTTTAATATTGCGGTCGCGTTGACGCAGTAAATCAACGAGGAGGCGTGGCCGAGTGGCCGAAGGCACTTCCCTGCTAAGGAAGCATACGGGCAAAACCTGTATCGTGGGTTCGAATCCCACCGCCTCCGCCAGATTCAAGCAAAAAGCCCCGACTGGTTCGGGGCTTTTTGTTTTTTGGCTATTCACACAAGAGATTTCCCATGGCAGTTTCCAAATCCCGTCTCGATGCATCCCGCTTTTTCCTGCGCCTTGCCATTGGTGGCATGGCGCTCCTGTTGGGCTTTGAGGCTGTGCGGCATTCCGCTTTCCCGTCCACCCTGGCTGGCGCAGGCCACTGGGCCTTGCACCTGACCGGGATGCTGTGCGGCCTGCTCGTGATCCTCGGCCTGCTGATGCCGGTAGCCAGCGGCGTGCTCACGCTGGTGGTGGGGTACCCGCTGGTGATGGGCTGGATCCATGGCGCGCCAGTCCTGGGCAATTTGCACGGCCTGTTCCTGCTGCTGGTCGTGTTTGCGACCGCCCTCGGCGGGGCGGGGCAGTGGGCACTGGGACGCGACTGAGGCTACTGGCCGGCCAGGGCCGGGGGCGCGTTCCGGTTGCCCCACCACTTCTTATAGTTGGCCGCATAGGCGCCAGACTTGATGTAGTCCGACACGAAGCCGTTCACGAACTTCAGCAGCGCCGGGTCGCCCTTGGCCATCGCAATGCCGATCGGCGTATTGCCGTACAACGCAGGCAGGGTTTCCAGCTGGTCGTTCCTGCTGGCCAGGTAGTCGAGCAGGGACGAATCTTCGATGCCGGCATCGGCACGCTTCTGTTGCAGCAGCAGGACGCCGTCCGGCGCAAAGTTGTCGGTGTAGACGAACACCGCCTGCGGCGCCGACTGCCGCAGGAAGGCATCCGCCGTGGTGCCGCGGCCGACCACGACGCGCTTGCCGCCCAGGTCCGCCAGCGATTTGATGTGGGCGCTCTTTTGCGCGATCACGCGCAGGCCCGCTACGTTGTAGGGGATGGAAAAGTCCACCACGCGCGCGCGTTGCGGCGTGATCGAGACGTTGGCTACCACCAGGTCGAGCTGTCTGGACATCAGCATCGAGATGCGGGCATCGCCCGAGACATCCGAAAAGCGGGCCGGCACGCCGAGCTTTGCGGCCAGCTGTGTGGCGACGTCCACGTCGTAGCCGACCGGCTCATTGCTGGCATTGCGGAACCCGACCGGCTCGCCGCCCAGCGAGACGCCAATGCGCACATAGCCGCGCGCCTTGATTTCTTCGATACGGCCGGCCGCTGCGGACCCGGCGGCCAATAGCAGCGCGGCGGCAGCCGCCACGCGTTTCAGGCGATGGAGCATGATCTGTCCTTTCAAGGTTTGACGTTGGTGGCGATGCGCAGTTCCGGCGCGGCCATGCGTTCGTCCCAGTACCAGTAGCGTATCTCTTCGTCGCAGCGGTAGTTCACCACCTGGTGGTTGCCCTTGGCGTCCATGGCGTGGATCACCACGCCGGCCAGGAAACCTGTCTTCAGTTCGGACAGTTCTTCCACCGCCAGCGTGACGGCATCCTGCAGCGAATGGCCAAGCCGCATGGCCAGCACGATACTGCGCGACGTCCCGCAGCGCATGGTCATTTCGCCCGTATGGGTGCAGGCGGCGGCGCCGTAACGGCTGTCGGCGTAGAAGCCTGCGCCGGGGATCGGCGAGTCGCCCAGGCGCCCGGGGTATTTCCATGCCCAGCCGGAGGTTGAGGTGACGACGCCGATGCCGTCGCCGGCGTCGCGCGCCAGGAACACCGTGGTGTCGCGCACGCGTTCGGGATCGGTGATGGTGTTGCTGAGCGGCGCCAGCGGAATGTCGGGGAACGCGGCCTGCTGCGCCGGCGACATTTCCTTCTGCAGGCGCTCCCACCATACGCGCTTGCTGTCCGGATGCAGCACGTCATCGACCGCGAACCCGCGTTCGGTGGCGAAACGGCGGGCGCCGGCGCCGGTCAGCATCACGTGCGGCAGGTGCTTCATCACCTCGTGCGCCAGGGCCGAAACGGGCAGGGTGGCCGGCACCGCGCCGACCGCGCCCACGTCGCGCGTGGTGCCGTCCATCACGCCGGCGTCGAATTCCATCTCGCCCAGCATATTGGGCCAGCCGCCATAGCCGACGCTGCGCACCTTTGCCTCGCGCTCGACCTTGCCAATGCCGGCGACCATGGCATCGATACCGGCGCCGCCCTGTTTCAACAGGTCGACCGTGTGCTCAAAGCCGGGCCATGCCTCGGCGTTCGCAAGCAGCATTTTCATGATTTGCTCATTTTCGAAAGGAATTGGGCGATGCGGGGCTGCGCCAGGCCGCCGTCGGCAGCGAAGAAGCGGGCGGTCGGCAGGTCGGCCAGCAAGCGGCCCTGGTCGAGGAATACGATCCTGCTCGAGATCTGGCGCGCGAATTCGATTTCGTGCGTCACGAACAGCATTGTCGTGCCATCCGCCGCCAGCCTGGCGAGGATGGCCAGCACTTCGGCAGTCATCTCGGGATCGAGCGCGCTGGTGACTTCGTCCAGCAGCAGGTAGCGCGGCTTCATGGCCAGCGCGCGGCAGATGCCGACGCGCTGGCGCTGCCCGCCCGAGAGCTGGGCAGGGTAGGCGTCCGCGCGGGCGGCAAGCCCGACGGAGGCCAGCAGCTGGCGCGCCTCGTCTTCGGCCTGGCGCCGCGGCACCTTCAGCACTTCCATCGGCGCCAGCGTGATGTTCTGCAGCGCCGTCATATGCGGGTACAGGTTAAACAGCTGGAACACGGTGCCGGAACAGCGGCGCGCCATCTGCAGTTGCTTGGGGTCGTCGACGCGGTAGCCATCGATGGAAATGGTCCCGCCATCGAGCTTTTCCAGGCCGTTGATGCACCGGATCAGCGTCGATTTGCCGGACCCGCTGGCGCCGAGGATCGACACCACCTCCCCGGGCGCGATGCGCAAGTCGATGCCGTCCAGTACCTGGTGGCTGCCGAAGCGCTTGGCCACGCTTTCGATATGAATCATGCTACAACCCCTTCCATTGGCTATGTGCGCGCAAACGCAACTCGAGGCGGGCGCAGGCCCAGGCGACCAGCCGGGCCATGAGGTAATACAGCAGGCCGATCACGGTCCACACGATGAAAGGCTTGAGCGTGCGCAGGTTGAGGATGACGCCGGCCTTGGTCAGGTCGACCACGCCGATCACCGAGATCAGCGACGTCACCTGCAGCTGGTTGACCAGCAGCCCGGCCAGCGGACCGAGGCCGAACGCCGCCGCCTGGGGCGCCACGATGCGGCGCAACGTTTGCCAGCGGCTCAAGCCGAACACGCGCGCCGTTTCGAGCTGGTCGCGTCCGACCGATTCGATGGCGGAGACCGCGATCACATAGATGAAGGCCGCCGAATTGGCCGACAGCGTGATGAGGGCGGCCTGCACCGGCGTCAGGTCGGTCTCCAGCAGTACCGGCACGCCGAAGAACACCAGGAACAGCTGCACCAGCACCGGGGAATTCTTCAGCAGTTCGGCCACGGCGGCGGCCAGTGGCGCCAGCAAGGGCGTGCGGTAGTAGCGCAGCATGGCCCAGGCCAGGCCGATCGCGAGGCCGATGGCGGTGGTGGTCGCGAACAGGGCGGCGGAGACGCCAAGCCCCTGCAGCAGCACGAGCAAATCATGCGGCGAGAATTCGGTGTAGCGCATCAGCCCTGGCCCCGGTTCATTCGGCGGTGCAGGGCGCCGGCCGACAGCGATACCAGCCAGGTCATGGCGGCGTACAGAAGCAGGAGCAGGGCGTACACCTCGAACGGCTGGAAGGTGTCGGCGGCAACGATCTTCGCGCTGCCGGTCAACTCGTTGAGCGTGATGGCCGACAGGATGGAAGATGTCAGGACCAGGTTGACGAACACCGCGCCCAGCGGCCGCACGGCGCTGCGCAGCGCGATGGGAAGGATGATGCGGCGGTAGATGGCGAAGCGCGACAGGCCGCTGGCCTGCGCCGCTTCCAGCACGCCCGGCTCGATCGCCAGGATGCCGGAGCGGATCACATCGGAAGTGAAGGCGCCGCCCGCCAGCGACAGTGCCAGCACGCCGGTGGCGAAAGCACTCAACTCGATGCCGATTTCGGGCAAGCCGTAAAACAGGAAGAACAGCTGGACGATGAAGGGAACGTTGCGGAAAACGTCGACGTAGATGCCTGCGGCGCGGCGCGCGGTTGGCGACGCGGCCGTGCGCATCAGCGCCACGACGATGCCCAGCGCCAGGCCGCCCGCCAAGGCCAGTGCGCAGGCCAGGGCGGTCAGTTGCGCGCCCGCGGCCAGGTTGCCGAGATATGGCGTCAGGGTGCTCAGGTCGAACGTCAAACGGGCCGCTCCTTCTCAAAGTGACGCCGGTTCATTGCAGCGCCGCCTTCAGTTCGGCGACTTTCGCGCGGCTGGTCTGGCGTCGCCCGCCAGTATCGAAGCCGAAGGCCAGCACTTGCGGCGGCCCGGGCGGCAGCGCTACGGAGCAGGAGGCATGGACGTCCGTCAGCGGCAGCTGCGCGCGCAGGAGGTGTACATTGCCTGCGTTGATGCCCGCGCCGGGCATGATGGCGATGCGGCCGGCGGCGGCGTCGAAGCACTGTCGCAGCCCGGCCAGGCCCTCGGCCGCACTGCTTGCCCCGCCGGAGGTCAGGATGCGTTCGAAACCCAGGCCGATGGCGGCGCGCGTTGCCTGCGCCAGGTCTGGGCACAGGTCGATGGCGCGGTGCAGGGTGCAGCGCAACCGATGATCCATTGCGTGACGTACCAGGCGCTCCAGTGTGCGCTGGTCCAATTGGCCGTCCGGCAGCGAGGCGCCCAGCACCACGCCCTGCAGGCCGGCGGCGGCGACGGCGTCGATCTCGTCCAGCATGACTTGCGTCTCCGTCTCGTCGAAACAGAATTCGCCGCCGCGCGGGCGTATCATCGCGACCACCTGCACCGGGCTGGCCGCGGCCAGGCGCAGCAGGCCTGGCGATGGCGTCAGGCCGCCGGTTTCGAGGGCGCTGCACAATTCGATGCGATCGGCGCCGCCCTCCAGTGCGGCGGCCAGGCCGTGCGCGTTATCGACGCAGACTTCCAGCCTGATGTGCTCAGCCACGCGCGCTCCCCAGCTTTTCCAGACCGAGCCAGGCGGCGCCGATCAGACCGGGTTCCGCGCCGGCGGTGCCGGGCACGATGATGGGCGCGTCCGTCTTGCGCAGGATGGCGGCGCGGACGGCCTGGTCCAGGCGCGCGATCAGCGGCGCGCTGTTGGCCAGCCCGCCGCCAACCGGCAGGATGGAGGCGCCGATGGTGTTGACCAGCATGGCCAGTGGCCCGCTCAAGAGGTCGACGTAGCAATCGATGGTACGTCCGGCGCCCGCGTCGCCCGACTGCCAGGCGGCGATGATTTCATGGCTGTTGAGCGGTTGCTGGTGCAAGGCGAGGTGCAGCCGTTCCAGGCCGCGCGCGCCGCCGACCGTGTCCAGGCAGCCGGTCTGGCCGCAACCGCAGCGGTAGCGGGGGATGGCTTGCGGTGGCGTGCCGCCGAACTGCGCGGCGACCGGGCCGTGGCCCCATTCGCCGGCAAAGCCGCCTGGTCCGGTGAGCAGCTTGCCGCCGATGACCAGGCCGCCGCCGACGCCGGTGCCGAGTATCAGGCCGAACACGGTAGCGTGGCCGCGCCCGGCGCCGGCCTGGGCTTCGGCCAGGGCAAAGCTGTCGGCGTCGTTGATGATCCAGACGGGCAGGCCGAGTGCGACGCCCAGGTCGGCGGCCAGCGTGCGGCCGTCAATGCAGGGAATATTGGCGCATTTGATGCGGCCGTCGGCCGGATCGATCACGCCGGCGATGGAGATGGCGACGCCGCGCGACGGCCCGGCGGCGCTGATCAAGTCCTGCATGGCGGCAGTGAAAGCGGAGAAGTCGTGGGTGGGCGTCGGCACCCGGCGCAGTGCGCCGACCTGGCCGTTTTCCGCCGCGACGGCGCATTTGATGGCGCTGCCGCCAATGTCGAAACAGATAATCATGGAGCAAAATCATAAAGCCAAACGCTGCCGGGATGCCAACCGGAAGCGATTTTGCCGCTGCGTTTAGTCAATACACGCCAAACAGCTTCCCGCCCAGGCCCAGGATCATTGTCGTGTTGACGAGTGTAAGGCCGATCATCCAGCGCTGGTTGACGCTCGCCTCGCGGCGCACTTCCTTAAAGCCATCTTCCATGGCCTTGCCCTGCTGGTCGAATCGCCAATCCATGTAGTCGCGCTGCTCCTTGAACCGGTTGTCCATGTAGTCGCGCTGCTCCTTGAACCCTGCCCGCAAATCATCTGTCCGTTCGAGGATCAGTTTACGCAATTCAGATATGGCCTGGTAAAGGCGGTCGATATCTTGTCGGTTGGTTTCCATAAATGCCTCAGCCCTTGCAATGCGTTCCTGGTGGTCCATGGTTCCCTCCGATCTCTGTTGCCATCACTCTGGCCCACACTCAGGCGGAGGGATTTGAGGTTGGACAGGACTTCGGGTGAAAAGTTCCGCGCGATCGCACTTGCCGGAAATAAATTACTGTATATAATCACAGTATTTGCAACTTCTTAAGGGAACAATGATGGAAGTAGTGGACGAGGTGCTGGTTCAGGAAGACCGCGTATGGCAGGACAATGGCTGGACGGCGCGCGTCATCAAGAACGAGGACGACGATGGCTGGGCGGTCGCCATGATCAAGGATGGCGAGGCCGAGCCGGCGCTGGTCGGCCCCTGGACCATGGGCCGCGACAAGAAGAACCCCAAGCCGCTGGATGTCGGTGCCTTCAACACCCTCGTCAAGACGGCCAGTGAAGTCATCCGCCGCCACGAACAGCAGCTGCACGCCCAGTTGCACAAGAGCGTGCGCGTGCACACGGTGGGGGCCGCCTACATCACCGTCAACCTCGACATCACGCCCGACGAAGACGACCCCTACGCCACGCTGACCGCCTTCGACCCTTTCGGCGAAGAACAGGCGCAAGTCCGCGTGGCACCCAATTTCAAGCTGAGCGTCGCCAGTGCCACCGCATGGATGGAATCAGGCTACCGCAAACCAGCGACTTCGCAGTGAGGTAGCCCGCAGCCAGCGTCAACGCCGCGGCCATCATGGCTGCCATGCCTGGCTCGGGAACGCTGCTCACGAATTGCATCGTCTCCGGCCAGAGGATGACCCGGGCGGCTTCTTCGCCGCCTTCGAAATCCTTCAGGTAGATGGTCGCGTCGTGCAGGTCGTCCATGGTCAGCGTGCGCGGGACGGTCATGTCGGTCAGGTCGCCAAGCGGGCCGTTCCAGTCCATCACGAGCGTGACTTCGTGATAGCTGCCGGGATAGGTGTCGAAGCGCGCCGTCAGCGTCAACGAGTCCGACCACCCCCATTCGGGAATGCCGGTCTGGTGGTACCAGTCGATCCGGGCTGGCCGGTCGACGTCAAAGTAGTAGCTGCTGCTGTCGCCGGCCGTGACGAAATACGTCCCGGTGCCGTCGGCAATCTTACCCTCGACCCAGGGGTTGTCGGTGAGCGTACTCATGTCGACGCTCAGTTTGATCTCGGTGGTTCCGGTCGAGCCGTTCAATCCGGAATAGGGACCTTTATGGTCCGTGTACAGCGAGCCTGCGGCCTTGATGCTGATATCGATGGTACCGGTACTCATGGTTGCCCCCTACGGCGGCGCGCTGCGCAGCCAAGCAGTCCCAGGCCGGCCGCAAGCATGGCGTAGCTGCGCGGTTCCGGAACAGAAGTGATCATCTGGAAGGAGTACGCGTCAACGGACGTGGACCATGCTTCCCCGTTGACGCCCAGCACCTCGCCGCCAAACACGAGGAATCGTGTGGTATGCAGGTGGCCCGTGTTCCCGGAACCGTCCGGTCCTTCGGCGGCGGCCGGTTGCAGCGGCCGCGAGCCGGGGAACAGGGAAGCGTCGATGCCGAAGGTTTGCGTCGTGGTGAAACGGTAATCGTCATAGAACATCAGTTGCTCGAAAATCCTGCTGCCCGCGCTGTCCACGATGCGCAGTTGCATGGAACCCGGACTGCTGAAGTTCTTGCTCACATTGTTGTGCGTGACCTTGAAGTCGAAGGCTACATCGCTAATGTAAATGACCGACGGGTTGTTCGTACCCTGCGCCTTGGCAGGGTCGAACTCGCTCCGCACCTCCATGGTGTAAGGGCCGGTGCCGGAGCCGTAGATATCAAAGGGATCGTACAGCGTGCCGCTGCTGCGGGTGATGAACGTGTCGGCCTGCGCAAACTGCATGGGCAGACTGGCGGCAAGAGCTATCAGAAAGCTACGCATATGCCCTCCATGACAGGGGATGGAGCACTGTAAATCGAACGCGCCCGACCCGGGCGCACAGTTTGCCCGCCAGCGGCTGCCCTGTGACGAAGTGCAACTTTAGGTATTATTAGCGTTCTTATCCGCAAAAATGACGACCTAATGACCGCCACTGCCCAAACTGAAAACAGCCAGCCCCTCGACATGATCATCTTCGGGGGCATGGGTGACCTCGCGATGCGCAAGCTGCTGCCTGCGCTGTACATGGCCCACCTGCACGGCAACCTGCCGCCAGCCACGCGCATCATCTCCACCGGACGCCAGGAGTTTGACCGCAACGCCTACCTCGCCTTCGTCGAAGAGCATTCGCGTTCCTTTATCAGTGGCGGCAACTTCAGCGAAGAAGCCTGGCGCAGTTTCCTCCAGTTGCTCGAATACCTGCGCGTCGACGTGCAGCAGGACAGCCTGGACGGCCTGGCCCGCGTATCGCGCCAGGGCGTGGAGCGTGTGTTCTACCTCGCCACCGCGCCATCGCTGTTCACCACCATCTGCGACAAGCTGGCCGCCGCCAGCCTGGTGGATGCCAATGCCCGCGTGGTGCTGGAAAAGCCCCTGGGCCGCGACCTGGCCTCCGCCGTGGAAATCAACGAGGCGGTCGGCAAGCACTTCGCCGAATCGCAGATCTACCGCATCGACCATTACCTGGGCAAGGAAACCGTGCAGAACCTGATGGTCCTGCGCTTCGGTAACTCGATCCTGGAACCGCTGTGGCGCGCGCCGAACATCACCAGCGTGCAGATCACGGTGGCCGAGGAAGTGGGCGTGGGCAGCCGCGCCGGTTTCTACGACAGCGCCGGCGCCATGCGCGACATGGTGCAGAACCACCTGCTGCAGCTGCTGTGCATCGTGGCCATGGAGCCGCCCGCATCGCTGGCGCCGGATGCGGTGCGCGACGAAAAGCTCAAGGTCCTGCGCTCGCTGCGCCGTTTCAACCTGGCTTCCATTGCGCGCGACACGGTGCGCGGCCAGTA
>CBHWEO010000169.1:0-12052 GCA_966112955.1 uncultured Duganella sp.
CCCCGGGGGGGGGGGGGCCCATACCCGCGTCCCCGGTGGCCCCCCCCCCCGGGCCCCCCCACGCCTGGGTATGTTTTAGTGGCTGCGGTCGACGGCGAAGCGGGCCAGCGTCAGGAGGGCTTGCTTGTACTGGTTGTCCGGCATGCCGGCGATGGCGTCGACGGCGCGCTGCGCCGCCACTTCGGCCGCGCGGCGGGTGTAATCCAGGGCGCCGCTGTTGGTGATGGCCGCGAGGATGGTGTCGAAATGCTGCTCGTCGCCGTTCTCGATGCAGGAGCGCACCAGGGCGCGCTGTTCTTCGGTGCCGTTCTCCATCAGCCAGATCAGGGGCAGGGTAGGTTTGCCTTCGCGCAGGTCGTCGCCCACGTTCTTGCCGATTTCTTCCGCATCGCCGGCGTAATCCAGCACGTCGTCGATCAGCTGGAACGCGGCGCCCAGGGAACGGCCGTATTCGCCGGCGGCGGCGATGTCGGCGTCCGAAGCGCCGGCCACCAGTGCGCCCAGTTCGGCCGCCGCTTCGAACAGCTTGGCGGTCTTGGCGCGGATCACCTGCAGGTAGCTGTCCTCGGTCACGTCCGGGTCGTGCATGTTCAGCAGCTGCAGCACTTCGCCCTCGGCGATCACGTTGGTCGCGTCGGACAGGATCTGCATCACGCGCATGGAATCGAGCGACACCATCATCTGGAAGGCGCGCGAATACAGGAAGTCGCCCACCAGCACCGAGGCGGCATTGCCGAACAGGGCGTTGGCGGTCTGGCGGCCGCGCCGCATTGACGATTCGTCAACAACGTCGTCGTGCAGCAGGGTGGCGGTGTGGATGAACTCCACCACGGCAGCCAGTTCGTGATGAGCCGCGCCCTTGTAGCCGTAAGCATTCGCCACCAGCAGCACCAGGACCGGCCGGATCCGCTTGCCGCCCGCGCTGATGATATATTCAGCAATCTGGTTGACCAGCGCCACTTCCGAGTGGAGGCGCTGGCGGATCACCGAATTGACCGCGTCCATGTCGGCGGCAATGGTGCTGGTGATGGTGTTCTGGGCGTTGTTGGACAAGGCGAACCTGCTGGTAACGTTGGTAAGAGTGCCGCGATTATACGTTACTCGTTGCCGACATACCACGAGGCGCTCCCGCCGACAATACCTTTTGACCGGTTTCCCAAAACTATGTATAATCAGCGGTTCCCCGGCTTCCGTCTGTTGTTTTTGGACGTCGAGCGAGGGAAGCTTATTAACAATTCAAGAGGTTTCCAATCATGTACGCGGTCATAAAAACCGGCGGCAAACAATACAAAGTTGCTGCTGGCGAAAAAATTAAAGTAGAACAGTTGCCGGCTGACATTGGTTCCGAAATCACTATCGACCAGGTTCTCGCCGTTGGCGCGGGCGACAGCATCAAGTTTGGTGCTCCTCTGGTTGCAGGTGCATCGGTTCTGGTGAAAGTAGTTGCCCAAGGTCGTCACGACAAGGTGCGTATCTTCAAGATGCGTCGTCGTAAGCACTACCAGAAGCGTCAAGGCCACCGCCAGAACTTCACCGAAATCCAAATCGTTTCGATCAACGGCTAATCGCTGCTTGTCCGAATTTACTGAGCTATCAAGGAGTAACTAAATGGCACACAAAAAAGGCGGCGGTACTACCCGCAACGGTCGCGACTCTGAATCAAAACGCCTGGGCGTTAAAGTGTACGGCGGCCAGACCATCAACGCTGGTGGCATCATCATCCGTCAACGCGGCACCCCAGTGTCCGCTGGCGAAAACGTCGGTACCGGCAAGGACCACACCCTGTTCGCACTGGTGGACGGCGTTGTGAAGTTCGTGACCAAGGGTCCGCAAAACAAGAAGTTCGTTACCGTCGTAGCTGCTGCTTAATCCAGCGCATACAGGTACAGTAAGGCGAAAGCCTTTCTATCAAAAGGCTCTGCCAGTGGTAGGGCCTTTTTAGTTTTTAAGGTGGTTCATTATGAAGTTTATTGACGAAGCACGCATTGAAGTCATCGCCGGCACTGGCGGCAATGGCTGCGCCTCTTTTTGCCGTGAAAAATTCCGTCCGTTCGGCGGCCCTGATGGCGGCGATGGCGGCAAGGGCGGCAGCATCTGGGCGGTGGCCGACCGTAACGTCAATACGCTGGTGGACTACCGTTATTCGAAAGTGCACCGCGCCGGCAACGGCGAGTCGGGCCGCGGTTCCGACTGCTACGGCAAGGGCGCGGACGACATCTTCCTGCGCATGCCGGTGGGCACCCTGATCATCGACGAAGTGTCGGGCGAAATCATCGCCGACATGACCGAGCACGGCCAGATGGAATTGCTGGCCAAGGGCGGCGAGGGCGGCTGGGGCAATATCCACTTCAAGACCTCGACCAACCGCGCGCCGCGCCAGAAGACCGACGGCAAGGAAGGCGAGCGCCGCGAACTGCGCCTGGAACTGAAGGTGCTGGCCGACGTGGGCCTGCTGGGCATGCCGAATGCCGGCAAGTCGACCTTCATCACCGCCGTGTCGAATGCCCGTCCGAAGATCGCCGACTACCCGTTCACCACCCTGCACCCGAACCTGGGCGTGGTGCGCGTGTCGCACGAAAAGTCCTTCGTGATCGCGGACATTCCCGGCCTGATCGAAGGCGCCGCCGAAGGCGCCGGCCTGGGCCACCAGTTCCTGCGCCACCTGTCGCGCACCGGCCTGTTGCTGCACATCGTCGACCTGGCGCCGTTCGAGGCGACCGTCGATCCGGTGAAGGAAGCCAAGGCGCTGGTCAAGGAACTGGAAAAGTACGACCCGGCGCTGGGCAAGAAGCCGCGCTGGCTGGTGCTGAACAAGCTGGACATGATTCCGGAAGAAGAGCGCGCCAAGAAGGTCAAGGACTTCGTCAAGAAGTTCGGCTTCAAGGGCCCGGTGTTCGAGATTTCCGCGCTGTCGCACGAAGGCACGCAGGAACTGGTCAACGCCATCTACCTGCACCTGGAGCAGCAGCGCTACTCCGAGCAGCGCGCGGAAGAAACCCAGATGACCGAGGAAGCGCGCGGCATCTCCTCGATCGACCCGGACGACCCGCGTTTCAAAGTTCTCGATTAAAATCGGGGATACCCCTTACCTGTGCCGCCCTTGCCAACCGCGAGGGCCGGCATTGTCTGCGGCAAGCCGGCCATCCAGCCCGGTGCATCACCAGAAGCTAAGTCACCTTTTGAGAAGATCTGCCGTCTAATGAATTCGCTTATCCAGAACGCCACCCGCATCATCATCAAAGTGGGCTCCTCGCTCGTCACCAACGACGGCCGCGGGCTCGATCATGCCGCCATTGCCCGCTGGGCCCACCAGATTTCCGCCCTGCGTGCGCTGGGCAAGGAAGTGGTGCTGGTCAGCTCCGGCGCCGTGGCCGAAGGCATGCTGCGACTGGGCTTCGACAAGCGACCGACGGACATCCACGAACTGCAGGCTTGCGCCGCCGTGGGCCAGATGGGTCTCGCGCAGATCTATGAAACCAGCTTCCGCGCGCACGGCATCGGCACCGCGCAAGTGCTGCTGACGCACGCCGACCTGGCCGACCGCGAACGCTACCTGAACGCGCGGTCGACGCTGACCACGCTGCTGCGCCTGGGCGTGGTCCCGATCATCAACGAGAACGACACCGTCGTCACCGACGAAATCAAGTTCGGCGACAACGACACGCTGGGCGCCCTGGTGGCCAACCTGATCGAAGCCGATGCGCTGATCATCCTGACCGACCAGCGCGGCCTGTTCAGCGCCGATCCGCGCAAGGATCCGGCGGCTTACCTGATCACGCACGGCCGCGCCGGCGACCCGGCGCTGGAAGCCATGGCCGGCGGCGCCGGCTCCTCGCTGGGGCGCGGCGGCATGCTGACCAAGATCCTGGCCGCCAAGCGCGCCGCCAAGTCCGGCGCCCACACCATCATCGCCTTCGGCCGCGAAGCCGACGTGCTGACCCGCCTGGCGGGCGGCGAATGCATCGGCACCGAACTGGCGGCCCAGACCGGCCACCTGACCGCGCGCAAGCAATGGATGGCGGACCACCTGCACACCGCGGGCCAGGTCGTGCTGGACGCGGGTGCGGTGCAGAAGCTGGTCAAGGAGGGCAAGTCGCTGCTGCCGATCGGCGTGATCGACGTGCACGGCGAGTTCGGCCGCGGCGCGGTGATCACCTGCGTGGGTGAGGACGGCCACGCCATCGCGCGCGGCATCAGCAACTACACCAGCGCGGAAACCCGCCGCATCAAGCGCAAGCCGTCGGCCGAGATCGAAGCGATCCTCGGCTACGTTGAAGGGCACGAGCTGATTCACCGCGACAATATGGTCCTGCTGTAAAACGGCCGGTCCTTCCTGCTTCTGCTATAGTTGCCAAACGGCAAAATAATAGGAGCGGACATGAGGCTTGCACAACTTGAGCATGCCGTCCTGGCACATGGTGGTGAGTTCCAATGCGTCCAGATCGGCGCCGAAGGCAACACGAAACGGGTGCCGTTTCGCCACGCCGTAACGCCAGCCGTTGAAGTGGCGGACTTGCCGGATGTCGGCAAACTGCGTGAGTTCTACGTTACCTTTGGCAGTATCCTGTTTTATTGCGACGAGTTGAGTGGCGATGCTGCGCGCTACCTCGCGCCAGTGCACGAATGGCCCGAGCTGCAGGAAGAATTCATGGATTGGATTGACCTGCCAGACGAAGGGGAGGTCGAAGACGATTTTCCGCCACCCTGGGTAAGGACTTGCCTGGTGATCGGAGAGACCCCGCATTCAGGCAACTACATCCTGATGCCTACCCAGGGACCTGAGGCCGGCCAGGTCTGGGAGTTCGATCATGACGGCTTTGAATTCAGGTGCGAGGGCAAGGACCTGGTGGATTATGTCGAGCGCATGCTGGCGCCCAATGGGTCCCGGCTGACCGACTTCGCCTCGAGCATGCGCTTTATCGCCAGCGACGATAAAGCGCAATGGTGGGTGAATGAACTGCGCGACAACCGCGGACTGGTCGTCAGCACGTCAGCTTGAGGCGTCGGTTCAGGCGTCGGCAGGCGCCGGCGTCTTGGCCTTGAATTCGCACAGGTCGGCGATGACGCAGTTCCAGCACTTGGGCTTGCGCGCCACGCAGGTGTAGCGGCCGTGCAGGATCAGCCAATGGTGCGCGTCCATCAGGAATTCCTTCGGCACGAACTTCATCAGCTTCTGCTCGACCACGTCGACGTTCTTGCCCGGCGCGATGCCGGTGCGGTTGGAAACGCGGAAGATATGCGTATCGACCGCCATCGCCACCTGGCGGAACGCCGTATTCAGTACCACGTTGGCGGTTTTGCGGCCCACCCCCGGCAACTGTTCCAGCTCTTCGCGCGTCTGCGGCACTTCGCCGCCATACTGGTCCACCAGGATGCGGCACGTCGCCATCACATTCTTGGCCTTGGTCTTATACAGGCCGATGGTGCGGATATATTCCGTCAGCTCTTCCAGCCCCAGGTCCAGGATCGCTTGCGGCGTGTTCGCCACCGGATACAGCTTGCGCGTGGCTTTGTTCACGCCCACGTCGGTGGCCTGCGCCGACAGCAGCACGGCAATCAGCAATTCGAAGGGCGTCGTGTATTCCAGCTCGGTCTGGGGATTGGGATTCGCCTCGCGCAGGCGTTCAAAAATCAGTTGGCGTTTGGCGTTGTTCATTTCTTCTTGTCGGCTTCGGCGCGCAGGCGGGCGCGCTCCATGGCGGCGGCGATGATCTGGCGCTTGCGCTCCTTCTCGGCCTGCTCGGCTTCGTTCTCCGGCGTCAGGCGTTCCACGGCGGCGGCTTTGGCCTGGGCCTTGGCCGCCAGGCGCGCGTCGTTTTCCTCGCGTTCGCGGACCAGGCGCGCCAGGCGGAAATCGTGCCGGTCGCGCGCCTCGTCAGCTTGCTCCTGCGTCCAGGCATCCCAGCCCGTGCTCTCGGTCACCGGATACATGACGATGCAGTCGACCGGGCAGGCCGGCACGCACAGGTCGCAGCCCGTGCAATGCTCGGGGATGATGGTGTGCATCTGCTTGGCCGCGCCGAGGATGGCATCCACCGGGCAGGCCTGGATGCACAAGGTGCAGCCGATGCACAGCGATTCGTCGATGAAGGCCAGCGCGCGCGGGCGCTCGAAACCGTTGACGGGATTGAGCGGGATGACGGGACGCCCGGTCACGCTGGACAGGCGGCGGATGCCTTCGGCACCGCCGGGCGGGCATTGGTTGATGTTCGCTTCACCGGACGCAATCGCTTCCGCATAAGGGCGGCAGCCCTTGTAGCCGCACTTCGTGCATTGGGTTTGCGGCAGGACGTCTTCGATGCGGTCGGCCAGGGTCTTCGGTTCAGTCACGATGAAAGGCGAAACGGTAAAGCGCTATTATCCAATATCTGTGGCCGCTTTGCGGAAGTTGCCTTGCATCAACTTCTGTGGGAACATACCGCTTCTTTCGATGGAAGGGGAACTGTGCGGACAATTGCTTGCGTGCTTTGCTTGCTGCTCGGATGGCACGGCCTTGCCGTGGCCGGCCGCACGGTGCGCCTGGCTACCGAAGAATGGCCGCCGTACGTATCGGCTTCCTTGCCGGACAATGGCATTTCCGGCGCCTATTCCTTTGCCGTCTTTGCCCGCCTGGGCAGCAGCGCCGCTTTCGATTACTTCCCCTGGAAGCGCACCATGGAGGTGGGCATGAACGACCCGCGCTATGCCGGCTTGCTGGCCGTGTGGCGCACGCCCCAGCGCGAAGCCCAATGCTATTTTTCGGCGCCGATCGGCAGCACCATCAATGTACTGGCCTACCTCAAGGAAGCGCCGGTGCTGGCTTCCGCCCTGCGCGATTTGCGCCATGCGCGGATCGGCACCGTGGCCGGTTATTCGAACGGGGAGGAATTCGACAGCCTGGTGCGGCGCGGCGAGCTGCACGTGCAGGAAGGGAACAACGACGAGACCAACCTGCGCAAGCTGCTCAGCAAGCGCTTCGACGCCATGGTGATCGAGAAGCGCGTGCTGCGCCACCTGCTGGCCAGCCACTTCACGCGCGCCGAACGCGAGCGCGTCGCCTACGCCGACAACCTGTTCCGCGAACGCACCGTCCACGTCTGCTTCCAGCGCACGCCGGCCGGCCATGCGCAGCAGCGCGCCTTCAACGACGCCGCACGCGACGTCGACCTCTCCAGGTTCGAACGCGACTATCTGCGGCGGCTCGATACCGAGCGCCCAACGGTCGAATGATTCACACTCCGCCAAGCGCCCGTGCTGCCATGCCGGCTGCCACCGCGGCGCATACCAGGCCGAAGGCCAGTTTCAGGTAACGGCCAGGCAGCTGTGATCCCAGCTTGCCGCCGGCAAGCATGCCGCCCAGCGCGCCCAGCGTGAAGGGCAGGGCAGCGTCCGGGCGGAAGTGGCCGTTGCCGATGGCGGCGCCGACGCCGCCCAGCGAAATCAGGGCAATGATGGCAAGCGAGGTGCGGACCACAGATTGCATCTCGAGGTTGGTGGCGCGCTGCAACGCCGGCACCATGACGAAGCCGCCGCCCACGCCCAGCAGGCCGGACAGCATGCCAGCCATGCCGCCCGCCAGCGACAGCCATGCGGCACAGCGCGTCGTCCAGCGGAAGCGTCCGCTCGCTGCGTCGCGCAGGCAGGGCGGCACGCCAGGCGGCAGCGGGGCAGCGCTGGTGCTGGCGTTTGCGGCGGCGAGATGGCGATAGGACACCCACAGCAGCACGGCGGCGAAAGCCAGGCTGAGCGTCCGGGTATCGAGCCGGCTGGCCAGCCACAGCCCCAGCGGACTGGCGGCGATGCCTGCTGCCGCAACCAGCAGCGCGGCGCGGTACCGTACAATCCCCAGCCGCAGTCCGGCCAGTGCGCCCAGGCTGGACGCCAGGCCCACTGCCAGCAGGCCGATCGGGCCGGCTTCGGCCATCGGCAAGTGCAAGCCAAAGACCAGCAGCGGTACTGCCAGGATGCCGCCGCCGGCACCGGTCAGGCCCATCACCAGGCCTACCAGGGCGCCAAGCAGGATGGCGGTCATGATCAGGCTGCCTGCGAACGGTGCTGGCGCAGGCGCTCCAGCAGTTCGAACAGGCCCATGCCGGCCACCATCGACACCATGAAGACCCAGGCCTTGGGGCCACCAATGGCCAGCGCTGCCAGGGCAGGGCCGGGACAGAAGCCGGCCAAACCCCAGCCCGCACCGAACGCCAGGCCACCCAGCACCAGGCGGCGGTCGATCTGCCTGGCGGTCGGCAGCCGCATCGGTGCGCCCAATAGCGAGGCATGGCGCTTGCTGGCCAAGGGGAAGGCAAACAGGCCCACCAGCAGCGCCCCGCCCATGACCAGGGCCAGCGAAGGATTCCAGGGGCCCGCCAGGTCGAGGAAGCCCAGCACATTGGCCGGGTTGGCCATGCCGGCCAGGATCAGGCCGGCGCCGAACAGCAGTCCGGAGAGTGCGGCGCTCAAGAGGTACATGATCGGCTCCTTATTGGATAACGTGGCGCACCACGAACACGGTGGCAAAGCCGGCCAGCATGAAGGCGCCGGTGGCGGCCAGCGAGCGGGGCGACAGGCGCGACAGGCCGCAGATGCCATGGCCGCTGGTGCAGCCGGAACCATAGCGGGTGCCGAGCCCGACCAGCAGCCCGGCCGCCACCAGCGCCGGATAGCCGGCATCGATCTGCGGCAATGGCACTGCAGCGAACCACCCATACAGCAGCGGCGCGGCAACCAGGCCGGCAAGGAAGGCGAGGCGCCAGGCGATATCGCCGCGCGCCGGCGACAGCAAGCCGCCGAGGATGCCGCTGATGCCGGCGATGCGGCCATTCAGGTACAGGAACAGCACCGTGGCGATACCAATCAGCACACCGCCGGCAAACGACGGCCCCGGCGTGAAATGGGCCCAGTCAATCATCATGGCGCGTCTCCTTCATCTTGAGGACAGTAGAGTTGATACAGCACTTGCAGCACGGCCAGCGCCTCGGCACTGGCAATGCGGTAATACATCTGTTTGCCGTCGCGCCGCACGCTGGCCAGTTGGCTGTCGCGCAGCACGGTCAATTGCTGCGACAGGGTCGGCTGGCGTATACCGGTGCGGGCTGCCAGTTCGCCGACATTGAACTCGCCTTGCGTCAGCTGGCACAGGATCAGCAGGCGGTCCGGATTGGACAGCACTTTCAGCAGGGCGGATGCAGCGCCGGCTGCGGCCTGCAGGCGGACGAAATCGGGAGCAAGTGGTTGCATGCGTAAAATTATATCACATGATATTATATGAAAACATATTTTGAGGCACATCATGATTTTCCGTCAACTTTTCGAGCCGCTGTCCAGCACTTACACCTACCTGCTGGGCGACGAAACCACCGGCCAGGCCATGCTGCTGGATCCGGTCATGTCGACCATGGAGCGCGACCTGGGCGTGCTGCAAGAGCTGGGCCTGAAGCTGGCCTATACGGTCGACACCCATATCCACGCCGACCACATCACGGCAGCGCGCGAGCTGAAGCGGGCGGTCGGCAGCCGCATCGCCATGCCGGCATATGACCGCCTGCCTTGCGCGGACGTCGGTATCGAAGAGGGGGTGCCGCTGCAAATGGGGAGTATCGCCTTGCAGCCCTTGCATACGCCGGGCCACACCGACGGCCACTTCGCCTACCTGCACGAAGGCCGGGTCTTTACCGGCGACGCCTTGCTGATCGATGGCTGCGGCCGCACCGATTTCCAGAACGGCGATACGGATGCGATGTGGCGCAGCGTGCGCGACAAGCTGTTCACCCTGCCAGGCGCGACCCAGGTTTATCCCGGCCACGACTACCAGCACCGGCAGGTATCGACCATCGCGCAGGAGGCCGCGACCAACCATCGCCTGGGCGGCGAGCGCACGCTGGAAGAATTCCGCCGCATCATGGCGGACTTGAAACTGCCTTATCCGCGCTTCATCGATTATGCAGTGCCCGGCAACCGCCAGTGCGGGGTTTGCCCGCCGGACTTACCGCAGGAACTGGCGGCCTATTGCCGCCAGGTGGCGGAAAGCCTGCAGGGGTGAGGAAGGGGCGGCATCAGCCGTGTTTCTTGATGAAGTCCGCGATGCGTGGGCACACCATCTCGCGCCAGCGGCGGCCGGAGAAGATGCCGTAGTGGCCGGCGCCCGGCACCACGAAGTCTTCCTGCATGTCGGCCGGAATGCCGGTGCACAGGTCATGCGCCGCCTGGGTCTGGCCGGCGCCGGAAATGTCATCGAGCTCGCCTTCCACGGTCATCAGCGCCACGTTCGTGATGTCCTGCGGACGCACGAACTGGCCATCGACTTCCCAGGTGCCTTGCGGCAGGCGGAATTCCTGGAACACGGTCTTGATCGTGTCCAGGTAATACTCGGCCGGCATGTCCAGCACGGCGTTGTACTCGTCGTAGAACTTGCGGTGGATTTCCGCCGGCTCGTCGTCGCCGCGCACCAGGTGCATGTAGAACTCGCGGTGCGACTGCGCATGGCGGCCCGGGTTCATGGCGATGAAGCCGGCGTGCTGCAGGAAGCCCGGATACACCTTGCGGCCAAAGCCCGGATAGTTCGGCGGCACGGCATAGATCACCGTGTTCTCGAACCAGGAGTACTTCTTTTCCACGGCCAGGTTGTTGACCTGGGTCGGCGACTTGCGCGGATCGATCGGGCCGCCCATCATGGTCATGGTCTTCGGCAGCTTCGGGTCCTTGTTGGTCGCCATCAGCGAAATGGCGGCCAGCACCGGCACGGTCGGCTGGCAGACGGAAATCACGTGCAGGTCCGGGCCCAGCAGGCGGATGAATTCCTGCACGTACTTCACATAGTCGTTCAGGTGGAACGGGCCTTCCGACAGCGGCACCAGGCGCGCATCGATCCAGTCGGTAATGTACACGTCGTGTTCGGGCAGCAGGGCCTGCACGGTGTCGCGCAGCAGCGTGGCGTGGTGGCCGGACAGCGGCGCCACCAGCAGCACGGTCGGCTGCTTGAGCGCCTTGAATTCCTTCTCGCTCATATCCTTGCGGAAGTGGAGCAGCTTGCAGAACGCCTTGTTCTCGACCACGCGCTCGATGACGTGGACTTCCTTGCCCTTGATCACGGTCTGCTTGATGCCGAACTCCGGCTTTTCGTATTCCTTGCCCAGGCGGTACATCAATTCGTAGCCTGCCGCGATACGTTGCGAGAACGGCGTGTGCGCCAGCGGGGAGACCGGGTTGGTGAACAGCTTGGACGAGGCTTCAGCCCACTGCATCAGGGGATGCAGGAGCGAGCGTTGCATTTCGTGCAATTGGTAAAGCATAGGTGTGTCCCGCTGAAAATTGTGGCAATGCGCAAAGTTAGTTCAATTATAGGCCATTTATACATGACCTACAGCATTTCGCAATACCCCTCAGAAAGTCGATAAACATCGGCTAACACCGCATGGTTCCAACATAATACGGGCACGAAAACAAAAAAAGCAGCGTTTCCGCTGCTTTTTTGTAGGAGAGCTCCGAAGAATCGGTCGGATCAGTCGAACACCGGGGTTTCCACGCCCAGCACCTTGTGCAGTTTCGGCGAAGTAGTGGTGTACTGCATGTGGATTTTCTTGTCCGGGAAGATGTATGGTGCAGCGCCGAAAGCGGCCAGCGCGGCTTCGTGGAAGCCCGACAGGATGAGCTTCTTCTTGCCCGGGTAGGTGTTGATATCGCCCACGGCAAAGATGCCCGGCACATTGGTTTCGAACTTCTCGGTCGACACCACTTTCAGCTGCTTGCGCTCGATGTCCAGGCCCCACTCGGCGATCGGGCCCAGCTTTGGCGACAGGCCGTAGAACACCAGCAGCATGTCCAGCGGCACGCGGCGGGTCACGCCGTCGGCGCCGGTCACGCGCAGTTCGCTCAGCTTGTCGTCCTTCGTTTCGATGCCCGACACCTGGCCGATGATCAGCTGCATTTCGTACTCTTCGCACAGCTGCTTCATCTTGGCCACGGAAGCCGGGGCGGCGCGGAAGTCTTCACGGCGGTGCAGCAGCACCACGGACTCGGCCTTGCCGACGAAGTTCAGGGCCCAGTCCAGCGCGGAGTCGCCGCCGCCGCAGATGAC
>CBHWEO010000170.1:0-11947 GCA_966112955.1 uncultured Duganella sp.
GGTGTCAAACCCCGCTAGACCGGCAACCCGGGGGACAGCCCGGCGGGGTGGCACCCCGGTTTTCCGGTTTCAAAGGTTTTCTACAAGGTTCCTACTGGGACAGCAGAACAGTGCCAAACCTCCCATTCGTCCGCACAACACCACCCTTCACCTTATAGCTCGCGCCTGAATAGGCATCCTTCACCTTCGCCCCATCGGCAAACACCCCGCCGACCGAAATATCCACCGGCTGCCCCGTCTTCACGTCCAGCGCAACGACAACCTTGTCCTCGCCCCGCACGCGGGAGAACGTGTACGGCGCATCCGCCAGCTTCTTATGCTCCCCTGCCCCCACCGCAGGATGCGCCTGGCGGAACTTGCCGAGCTTGGCCCAGTGCGCGCGCACCGCGCCCACTTTGTAGCCCTCGCGCTGCACGTTCGCTTTCAGGTCGTCCCAGTTCATGGGAGAGCGCAGTTTCGCATCGCCCGTCGCCTCTGTCACGTCCAGGCGGCGCGCAGTTTCGTCGCCGTAGTAGATCTGCGCGGCGCCCGGCGCCAGCAGCAGCTTGTTCGCCGTCTCGAACGGCTTTTTGCGCGCAGGATCGAACGGATTGCCGTCATCGTGGGAAGCCATGTAGTTCAGCACCGAATGCCCTTTCAGCGGTCCCGCCAGCTGTTCCGCGTATTTGCCGAACAGCGATTCATAGTCCCCTTTGGCATCGTTCACCATGCCGAAATTGATCAGGCCATCGAAACCGTTATCGTAGAAGTTGGCCGTGGCGCCACCGCCCATGTCGAAGTTCTTGCCGTTCGCGATGTTATAGCCATACACCTCCGCCACCATGTAGAAGCGGCCATCGCCCAGCACCTTCTTCGGATTCATGCTCTTCCACTCGTCGTGCGCCGCCAGCGCGACCTTGCGCAACTCGGCCCATACGCCAGGCTCGGTATGCTTGACCGTATCGCCACGGAAGCCGTCGATGCCATATTTGCGCACCCAATCCGCGTGCCATTTCATCAGGTAGTAACGCGGTGCGCGCGGATAGCCGGTGCGGGCGAAGAAGTCGTTGAGTTCCTTGACCTCGCGTTCGAAGCGGCCCTCGGCTTTCCATTTTGCGACCAGCGCTTCCGGCAGTTCAACCGTCGCATCCGTCTCGGTCTTGAAGTCAGGGAGGTTCTTCACCAGGGTGCAGGTCACGGTGGTCGGCACGTCCTTGTACTGGCATTGCGGCTCCGTGCGCACCCAGCCTTCCGGCCACACCGGGTCTTCCGCCGTGACGGGACCGGTGTGATTCATCACCACGTCCAACAGCACGCGGATGCCGCGCGCGTGGGCGGCGTCGACGAAGTCGCGGAAGTCTTTTTCGGTGCCCAGATTGGCGTCCACCGCGGTGAAATCGCGCGCCCAATAGCCGTGGAAGCCGTATGACTTGCCGGTCCCCTCATCCGTGCCCGCATGGATCTGCTCGACCGGCGGCGTGGTCCAGATCACGTCCACGCCCAGGTCGTCAAAGTAGCCCGACTTGATCTTCGCGGTCAGCCCCTTGAAGTCGCCGCCCATGAAGCCGCGCAACGGCGCCGCGTCGGCCTTGCGGGCGTACGCGAGGTCGTTCGACTTGTCGCCGTTGGCGAAGCGGTCGGTCAGCAGGAAATAGACGGTCGCATTCTCCCAAAGGAAAGGCTTGGGCGGCGCTGCCAACGCGCTGTGCGCGCCGGTGGCAAGCAACAGGGACAATGCGAGGGACGAGAGTTTCATGCGGCTTGTTCCTTATGTGATGACGGTTGGATTGGTGCGGCCGGTGTGCAGGACGATGCTCGCCACGCTGTCCGCAATGGCGATCAGCCCGGCCAGGGCTTGCTGGGTTGGGATATGGTGGTGCGCCGGATCGGCTTCAAAACGTTCAAGGTAGATCCGCAGGGTGGCGCCTTCGGTGCCGGTGCCGGACAGGCGGTACACGATGCGCGAGCCATCCGTCATCATGATGCGGATGCCCTGCTGGCTGGCGTGCGAGCCGTCCACCGGGTCGTTGTATTCGAAGTCGTCGGCAGCCTGCACTTCGTAATGGTTCAACTTTTGCCCCGGCAGGTTGCGCAGCTTGATGCGCAGGTCCTCCATCAGCAGCCTTGCCGCGTCGGGCGAAATGGCTTCGTAATCGTGGCGCGAATAGTAGTGGCGGCCAAAGCGCTGCCAGTGCGCGGTGACGATCTCGCGCACCGGGCCGCCGCGCGCGGCCAGCAGGTTAAGCCAGAACAGCACGGCCCACACGCCATCCTTTTCGCGGATGTGGCTGGAGCCGGTGCCGTAGCTCTCTTCGCCGCACAAGGTCGCCTTGCCTGCATCGAGCAGGGTACCGAAGTACTTCCAGCCGGTCGGCGTCTCGTAGCAGGGAATGCCCAGCGCTTCCGCCACGCGGTCGGCGGCGCGCGACGTGGGCATCGACCGGGCAATGCCGGCCAGGCCGCCGCTGTAGCCCGGCGCCACTGTGGCGTTGGCGGCCAGTACGGCCAGGCTGTCGGAAGGCGTGACCACGAAGTCGCGGCCGAGGATCATGTTGCGGTCCGCATCGCCATCGGAAGCCGCCGCGAAATCCGGCGCATCTTCGGCGCGCATGAAGTCGACCAGTTCTTCGGCATTGACCGGGTTGGGGTCGGGATGCAGTCCGCCAAAGTCTTCCAGCGGCGTGCCATTGACCACGGTGCCGGCCGGAGCTCCCAGCATGCCTTCCAGGATGGCATGGGCGTAAGGGCCGGAGACGGCATGCATGGCATCGAAGCGCATGGTGAAGCCGCCGGCAAACAGGCGGCGGATGGCGCCGAAGTCGAACAGCTGCGCCATCAGCCCGGCGTAGTCCGCAACGGGATCGATGACTTCGACCTGCATGTCTTCGATGGCGGAGCGGGCGCCGGGAGTATCGATATCGACGTCGGGCGCGTTGCTGATGCGGTACTGGTCCAGCGCCAGCGTGCGCGCATATATGGCTTCGGTCAGCGCTTCCGGCGCCGGGCCGCCATTGGCCGCGTTGTACTTGATGCCGAAGTCGCCGTCCGGGCCGCCGGGATTATGGCTGGCCGACAGCACGATGCCGCCCAGCGCGCCATGCTTGCGGATCACGCAGCTGGCGGCCGGCGTGGACAGGATGCCGCCCTGCCCCAGCAGCACGCGCGCAAAGCGCTGCGCCGCCGCCATTTTCAGGATGACCTGGATGGCCGCACGGTTGTGGAAACGGCCATCGCCGCCCAGCACCAGCGTCTTGCCGGACACGTCGCCCAGCGTGTCGAACACGGCCTGGACGAAATTTTCAAGGTAATGGGTCTGCTGGAAAACTGCGACTTTCTTGCGCAGTCCCGAGGTCCCCGGGCGCTGCCCGGGGATGGGTTGGGTTGCTACCGTCTGGATTGCCATGTTCGCTCCTCCTGGTCGCGTCAGGCGACAGTTTGCCGCGAATGGCGCGGGCAAGGCGCGCCGGTGGCTGGCTCAGGCTTCCGCCTTGGCCGCGTCCCTGACCATCAGGGTCATCAGGCCGCCGATCACCATCGAGACGCCACCCAGCACCAGCACGTTGACCGAGTGCCCATGGAACAGGTGCTTGATGACAGGGCCGAGCACCAGGTTGGCGACGATTTGCGGCAACACCACGAAATAGTTGAACACCCCCATGAAGTAGCCCATGCGCTTGGCCGGCAATGCCCCCG
Source organism: uncultured Duganella sp. (assembly GCA_966112955.1). Classification (GTDB taxonomy): domain Bacteria; phylum Pseudomonadota; class Gammaproteobacteria; order Burkholderiales; family Burkholderiaceae_D; genus Rugamonas. The sequence goes on from CBHWEO010000170.1 coordinate 3,673, forward strand.
CCAGGATCGCGTACGGCATGGTCAGGATGCTGGCCCAGGCAATGCCAACGCCGACCATCGGCAGCAACAGCATGTTCTTGTCGTGGATGAAGGAAATGCTGACCAGGCTCACGCCGCCGATCACCAGGCAGAGCATGTGCACCAGCTTGCGGCTGCTGGCGTGGGCCAGCTTGGGCAGCACGAAGGCGACCAGGGCGGACACGCCGCCATACAGGGCGAACAGCTTGCCGACCCAGTTGCCCGCTTCCTGGAAGATGGCGGTCTGCGCATCGGTGGTGTTGAAGACGTTTTCCGCCACGGCCGGCGTGGTGAATACCCACATTCCCATCAGCGCGAACCAGGTGAAGAACTGCACGAGCGCCAGCTGCACCATGGTCTTCGGCATGTGCACGAAGCCGCCGAACACTTCCTTCAGGGAGCCGAACAGGCCGCGGCGCTGGGCGCGCTCCATGCGGAATTTCTCCATGTCTTCCGGCGGCAGTTCGTCGGCGGTCAGCACGGTCCACAGCACGGCCAGGAAATAGGCGGCGCCGCCGGCATAGAAGGAGTAGCGCACCGAATCGGGGATCGCGCCGTTGACGACTTCATTGCTGACGTGGAGGTAATCGGTGAAGATGGTCGGCAGCAGCGAGGCGATCACCCCGCCCACGCCGATCATGAAGGTTTGCATGGCAAAACCCGCGGTCTGCTGCGATTCATCGAGCTTGTCGCCGACGAAGGCGCGGAACGGTTCCATGGAGACGTTGATCGATGCGTCCATCATCCACAGTACGAGGATGGCCATCCACAGCGCGCTCGAATTCGGCATCAGGAACAGGGCGATGCTCGCCAGCAGTGCGCCGAAGAAGAAGAATGGACGGCGGCGGCCCCACTTGGGGTGCCAGGTATTGTCGGACAGGTAGCCGATGATCGGTTGCACCAGCAGGCCGGTGGCAGGTGCGGCAAGCCAGAACAGCGGCAGTTCATCCGGGGTTGCGCCCAGGGTGGAAAAAATGCGGCTGGTATTGGTGTTCTGCAGTGCGAAACCAAACTGGATGCCAAAGAAGCCGAAGCTCATGTTCCACAACTGCCAGAAATTCAGCCGTGGTTTGCTGGTGATGGAATGCATCTACTGTCCCCAATGTAATTTGTAGCAAAATAACATGGCGATTACGGGCTGTCAACGTAAAGACAGCCCGTAAACACGCGGTTTTCGCCTCAATTTGTAGTCATGTTACAAAGTGACGGCCAGTTTTGCCTGCATGGCGCCACGGGCCGGCAGGGTGACGGACAAGGTACGGCTGCGCGCATCCCAGCGCGCCTCCACTGCCCTGCCATCCAGCTTCACGCTGCGCGGGCGGCTCGCCACATTGTGGACCTTGAGTGCATAGGCGCGCACCACGGGCTGCCATGCCTTGCCCACTTCGGTCTCGATGCCGACCTCGAAGCCGGCAGCGCCGGCGGCGCCGGCGAAATGCGCGATCTCGTACTTGCCCTGCTCATAAGCGTTCGCCGTGGCGCCGTCGTCCTCATACAGCTTGCCGGCGGTAGCGCCCGCGCTGGCGTCGTAGTAATAATGCAGTTCGACCTGTTTCGTGCTGTAGTCGCGCGTGGTCTGCACCACATTCGCCAGCGGCACGAAGGCCCCGGCGCGCACGAAGACCGGAATATGCTCGGCCACCACGGGCACCACTTCATTGACGCCGCCCTTGTGCGCGGCATCGCTGTAGAAGTCGAACCAGACCTTGGCCGAGGTGGGGAAATTCACTTCCTTGCGCTGCGCGCCCGGCTCGGTGATGGGTGCGACCAGGAAGTCCTTGCCCCACAGGTAGGTCGACGAGACGGCATTGTCGCCGCCTTCGAACAAGATCGGGCGCATCAGGGGGATGCCGGTCCGGCTGTTGTCGAAGGCCGCGCTGTAGTTATAAGGCAGCATGGCATAGCGCAGGCGGATCGCGTCACGCGCCAGCGCCTTGGTGCGCGGGGCACGGAACACCGGTTCCGCCGGCACTTCTTCCTGTGCATGCGGCCGGAACACGGGCTGGAACACGCCGTACTGCAGCCAGCGCACATAGAGTTCGTCATCCAGCATCGGCGAGGCGAAGCCGCCCAGGTCGGAATGCATGTAGGCCAGGCCCTGCATGCCCATTTGCAGCGCGATTTCCATCTGCGACTGCAGGCCGCCCCAGCTGCGCTGCACATCGCCCGACCATGGGATCATGCCGAAGCGCTGCGAGCCCGAATAACCGGCGCGCATCAGGATGAAGGGGCGCTCGTTCGGGAAGTCCTTGCGGTAGCCCTCCGCGATCAGGCGCGCCCAGTCGTGGCCGTAGATGTTGTGCACCTGGTCGGCACTCAGCTCGCCGCGGCTGCCGTGATGCGCCGCCGAAGGGTGTACTTCCGGCTCGCCCAGGTCGCCCCACCAGCCGGCCACGCCGCCAGCCTTCAGTTCCTTGTAGATATTCCAGAACCAGTCGCGGCCCTCCGGGCGGTACAGGTCGACCAGGCCGGTATTCCCGAAGAAGAAGTCGTACTTGAATGGCGCGCCGCCGACATCGGTGGCCAGCGCCTTTCGGTCCACTGCTTCCTGCCAGCGGCTGGACGTGGTCAGCACGAAGGGCTCGGTGATGACCACGGTCTTCACGCCTTTGGCCGCCAGGTCCGCCATCATGCCCCGCGGGTTGGGGAAGCTGTCCTTGTCCCAGGCCAGGTTGCCCATGGTGCCCTTGACGGTCTTGCCGAACCAGTACAGGTCCAGCACCACGGCGTCGACCGGGATCTTCTCCGCGATGAATTTATCCACCACCGCGCGCGTCTCCGCCTCCGTATGGTAGCCGAAGCGGCTGGCGAAATTGCCGAAGGCCCAGCGCGGCGGCAGCGGCTGGCGGCCCGTCAGGCCGGTGTAGCCGGCCATCACGTCTTCCCACTGCTCGCCCGCGATCACCTGGTAGGTTTTGCGGCCGCCGATGATTTCATAGGACAGCGTGCCATCCTTCCTGCTGTCGAAATCGAGGTAGCCGATCTGCGGGTTGTCGAAATGGATGGCGTACTTCTTCGACGACAGCGCCATCGGGATCGTGAAGTTCAGCAGCGTGGAACGCGCTTCATAGCCGTAGTGGGCGCGGTTGTACAGCTGGAAGCGGTTGCCGCGGCGGTTCATGCCGACCGCGCGGGCGCCGGCGCCGTACAGCGCTTCGTCGCCATCGAGCGCGAATTCGATGGTTTCCATGCGGCCTTCGCGGCGGTAACCGCGCTTCTCGGCCACCAGCGGCTGGCCCTTGTAGGCGTAACTGATGCGGAACGGCTGCTTTTCCACGCGCACCGAAATGCCGGGCGTGGAAAATTCCAGCGCCCCGCCCTCGTCGCGCAGCGTGCCCGCCACGCCGGCCGGCGCCATGATCACGGCGTGCGATACCTGGTCGGCAGCCTCGCCCTTCGGGATGAACGTGGTTTCCACCACGGTTGCCGAGTAAGGCTTGATGATGTAACGGCCGTCATTGGTGGCGATTTCCAGCCCATCGGCGTTGCGCGAGGCAGACAGAAAATGGCGATCCGCGTTCTGCGCCACGGCAGCCTGGCTAAACAGGGCCAAGATTGCAAATTTAATTAGTTTCATATGGTGATATATTGGCGGGCAGTTTTATCTGAGAGGAGAGTGAATTGAATAAAACGACTATGAAAAAACCGATGGTCCTGGCACTGGGCCTGGCGCTGGCAGCGGGCTTCGCCCACGCCGCACCGGCCGCTAAAAAAGGCAAGGGCACGCCGGCTGAAGCGAAGAAATTCATCGCGCAGACCGAAGAGAAATTCGACAACCTGGGCAATATCGGCAACCGCGCCGCCTGGGTGGCGCAGAACTTCATCACCGACGACACCGAAGCGCTGACCGCCTACTTCGGCGAATTGCAGCTGGACGCGTCCGGCCAGGCCGCGCTGGAAGCACGCCGCTTCAACGGCGTGAAGCTTCCGGAAGACGAAGCGCGCAAGGTCAAGCTGCTGCAACTGACGCTGATGCTGCCGGATCCGAAGGAGCGCCAGGCCTACGCCGACGCCAACGCCAAGCTGAATGGCGCCTACGGCAAGGCCAAGTACTGCCCGACCGACGGCCGCCAGTGCATGGCCCTGGGCGAACTGGAAAAAACCCTGGCCACCAGCCGCGACCCGAAAGTCCTGCTGGACGCGTGGAACGGCTGGCACATGCAGTCGCCTTCCTACAAGAAGCTGTACACCGAATACGTTGAGCTGTCCAACAAGGGCGCGCGCGAGATGGGCTATGCCGATACCGGCGCCCTGTGGCGCTCGGGCTACGACATGAAGCCGGAAGAATTCTCGGCCGAGATGGAACGCATCTGGCAGCAGGTCAAGCCGCTGTACGATTCGCTGCACACCTACGCCCGCTACAAGCTGCGCGAAACCTACGGTCCGGACGTGGTGCCGCTGACCGGCCCGATCCCGGCCCACCTGTTCGGCAATATGTGGAGCCAGAGCTGGGACAATATCTACCCGCTGCTGATGCCCGCCACCGGCGCCTCCAAGTTCGACCTGACCAAGGTGCTGGAAGAGCGCAAGACCAGCGCCAAGGAAATGGTGCAGTACGGCGAGCGTTTCTACACCTCGCTGGGCATGCCCAAGCTGCCGGAAACCTTCTACCAGCGCTCGCTGTTTGAAAAACCGCGCGACCGCGACGTGGTGTGCCACGCTTCCGCCTGGCAGCTGGACGGCAAGGACGACGTGCGCATCAAGATGTGCATCCGCCCGACCGAAGAAGAATTCGCCGTCATCCACCATGAGCTGGGCCACATCTACTACGACCTGGCGTACAAGAACCAGTCCAACCTGTTCCGCACCGGCGCCAACGACGGCTTCCACGAAGCGATCGGCGACACCATTGCCCTGTCCATCACCCCGAGCTACCTGAAGAAGGTCGGCCTGATGAACGAGAACCCGGATCCGAACGCCGACATCGGCGTGCTGCTGAAGCGCGCGCTGGCCAAGGTGGCCTTCCTGCCGTTCGGCTACTCGGTCGACAAGTGGCGCTGGGACGTCTATTCCGGCAAGACCAAGCCGGCCGACTACGACAAGAGCTGGTGGCAGCTGCGCGAGCAGTACATGGGCGTGAAGCGCCCGCTGCCGATGCTGCCTGACGGCTTCGACGCCGGCGCCAAGTACCACGTGGCCGCCGACGTGCCGTACGCGCGCTACTTCCTGGCGCACCTGCTGCAGTTCCAGTTCCACCGCGCCCTGTGCAAGGAAGCCGGCTACACCGGCCCGCTGCACCAGTGCTCGATCTACGGCAGCGAAAAGGCAGGCAAGAAGCTGTGGTCCATGCTGGAGATGGGTACTTCCAAGCCATGGCCCGAAGCGCTGAAAGCCGCCACCGGCGAAGATCGCATCGACGGCCAGGCCCTGCTGGACTACTTCGCCCCGCTGAAAGTCTGGCTGGACGAGCAGAACAAGCAGCTGGCTGCGAAAGCCAAGTAACACCCATGCCATGGGGGCGGGCGTGAGGCGCCCGCCCTTTTTTTTCGTCGAAATTTTTAACAACTTGCACATATCAAGAGAGACAAGTCATTGATCTTAAAAGGCTGACAACTCAGGCATAAGTATTGCTACATCCTTCCGGCAGTAAAAAATTTCTGAAAGGATAAAAGATGAAACTTTTGCGTCTTCGCACCATGCTGGGTGCACTGGCAATACTTGCGACATTACTTGCTCCCCTCGCCCACGCCGGCAATATCGTGCTGTTCGGCGACGTCAACTCCATGTCCGGCAATACCGCCGCGCGCAACCAGCTGCTGAACAACCTGCTGGGCAGCGGCACGGCGATGCTCGAGTCGGAAAAGGTCAACGACTTCCCCGGCGCCGGCACCTTCAGCGGCTATTACGCAAGCCAGGGCGTCACCGCCGGCCTGTCCGACTCCACCATCACTGGCGCCATGCTGTCCGGCGTCGACTTGCTGTTCCTGAACATGGGTTGCTGCCAGCGTGTCCCGAGCAATCCCTACTCGGCTGCCGAAATCTCCGCCATGGCGTCCTTCCTGAACAACGGCGGCACCATCGGCATCCTGGCCGAGCCGTTTGACGCCAGCGGCGACGTGCCTTGCTGCTTCAACCCGGTCATGGGCGCCTATCTCAACGCCATGCTGGCCGACCTGGGCTCGACGATCGCAGTCGCCGGCTGGAGCGGTGCCAGCGGCGTCGCCAGCGCCGGCCCTTCCGCCTATGCCGCAGGCGTGGCCGGGTACGCGCCAGACACGTTCGCCTACTTCACCGGCGGCACCGTGGTTGAAACCCTCAATCGCCAAGCCATGATTGTGTCCGAGGCGGTGGGCGGCGCGGCCGACGTGCCGGAACCGGAAATGCTGTCCCTGCTCGCCATTGGCCTGCTCGGCCTGGGCTACGTGCGGCGCCAGCGCCACTGATCACATCTTTTTCGCGGCGCAGTGTTGCGCGATGAAGGCCGAGTGCTCCGCCATCACGCCGGTGCACTTGGCAATCACCTCGCGCACGCTCTCCAGGTACTCTTCGGTATCCTTCTCATCCTGCAGGTCCGCCAGCGGATTGTGCCCCTGCGGCACCAGGTTCTGTCCTTCGAACACCTGCATCCACCCCACCTCCGAGAACAGCTCGTTATCCACGCGCACAATGCGGCCGTGCGTGCGGAACAGGTCGATCTTCGCCTTCAGCGTTTCCGGAATCTCCATGGCCGCGCACATCTTCCAGAACTCGGAATCGTCGCGCTGGTTCAGGTGGTAGTGCAGGATGATGAAGTCGCGGATGCGCTCGTAGTGGAAGCGGTTCTGGCGGTTGAATTCATCGATATCCGTTTGCGCGAAGCCGGCATCCGGGAAGAAGTCGATCAGGCGCTGGATCGCATCCTGGATCAGGTGGATGGAAGTCGACTCCAGCGGCTCCAGGAAGCCGGACGACAGCCCGATCGCCACCACGTTCTTGACCCAAGATTTCTTGCGCATGCCGGTGGCGAACTTGATCAGGCGCGGATCGGCCAGCGGCTTGCCGTCCAGGTTGGACAGCAGCACCGATGCCGCCTCGTCCTCGCTGATGTACTTCGAGCAGAACACATGGCCGTTGCCGATGCGGCTTTGCAGCGGGATGCGCCACTGCCAGCCCGCCTTGTGCGCGGTGGAGCGGGTGTAAGGCGTCAGCACCGGCGCATTTTCGCAAGGCACTGCCAGCGCACGGTCGCACGGCAGCCAGTGCGTCCAGTCCTCGTAGCCGGTCTTCAGCGTCTGCTCGATCAGCAGCCCGCGGAAGCCGGAGCAGTCGATGAACAAATCGCCTTCGATGCGGGTGCCGTTCTCCAGCACCACGGCGTCGACGTGGCCATCGGCGGCACGCTGGGAGACTTCAACGATCTTGCCTTCGGTGCGCTGCACGCCGCGCTGTTCCGACAGCTTGCGCAGGTATTTCGCGTACAGGCCGGCGTCGAAATGATAGGCATAGGCGATGTCGGCCAGCGGCGAATTGCCGGCCTGCGGGTTGGGCGGCATGAACTTGTTCAGCTTCGACGCCATGCGCGTGATCGAGTATTCCTCCAGCGGACGCGCCTTGCCCAGCTTGCGCATCCGCAGCCAGTACTGCTCGAACGGCACGGTCCACAAGTCCTGGCCGATGCGGCCGAAGCCGTGCATGTAGCGGTCGCCCAGCTTGCCCCAGTTGACGAACTCGATGCCCAGCTTGAACGTGCCCTGCGTCTCGGCCACGAATTCCGGTTCGTTCAGGCCGATCACGCGGTTGTAGCGCTGGATCATGGGGATGGTTGCCTCGCCCACGCCAACGATGCCGATTTCGTCCGACTCGACCACGCGGATGCCGTAGCGGCCGCGCAGCACGGTGGCCAGCGCGGTGGCGGTCATCCAGCCAGCCGTACCGCCGCCGACGATGACGATGTTCCTGATCAATTGATTTGGCATGGTTACCCCTCGGGGTCCGACCCTGCGGGTCGTTTCCCGGTTTTCCGGTTTTCCCGGTTTCAAAAAAAAACCCCTGCGGGCGGTGCGCCGGCAGGGGTCATTGTGCCACGTGAATCAGAACTTGTAGTTCGCGCCCAGGTAGTAGGTGCGGCCATACTTGATCGACTCGGTGACCGAATCAGGCGAGGTCACGTACTGCTGCCATTTCGCGTTGTTCCAGTTGTTGGCCTGGACGAAGATCGACAGGCCCTTGGCGAAGCCGCCCTGGAACTCGTACGAAGCTTGCAGGTCGACGATGGTCTCACCCTTGATGAAGGTCAGCTGCTGGTTGTCCTGGAAGTCCGACACCTGGCCCAGGAAGT
>CBHWEO010000171.1:0-11944 GCA_966112955.1 uncultured Duganella sp.
GTTGTAAACCAGGTTGACGTGCCGGCAATGCTCAATGCGCGCCAGGGCGGCGCGCACGGCTGCCTGGGTGGTGGTCTCGGCCTCCACCACCACAACCACCTGTCCCATCTGCGACACCAGCACGCTGGCTTCTGTGGTCAGCAGCAGGGGCGGGGAGTCGAACACGATGATGCGGTCCGGGTAGCGGCTGGCCAGTTCTTCCAGCAGGCGGCTCATATTACGGCTGGCCAGCAGCTCCGTGGCATGGCGGCTGGCCGGGCCGGCCGGCAGCAGTGTCAGCGACGGCACGTTAGTACGCATGATCACGTCGGACAGGTCGACGCTGCCGTCGAGCAGCACGTCCATCAAGCCCCGGTCGGACTGCAGGCCCAGCACTTTCAGCACCGAAGGCCGGGCCACGTCGGCATCCACCAGCAGGGCGCGGGCATCCTTCTCCATCGAAATGCTCATGGCCAGGTTAATCGCGCAATAGGTCTTGCCCTCCCCGGGCAGGGCGCTCGTCACGACAATCAGGTTTCCGTGCGGGATGGCATTGCTGCCGCTGGCGCGGGCATCATTGAGCAAATGGCGTTTGACGATGCGGAAGTCTTCCGCCACCGAGGTGCGGCCGCTTTCATGCGTCACCATGCCGCGCTGGCGCAGGCGCACCAGGTTGATGTCGGCGTACCGGTGTTCGGTCGGCGGGGCGATTTCCAGCAAACTGGGAGGTAGTTGCATGGCGGCTCCAATCATTGGTAGAGCAGGGTGTACGTCATGACGCCGCCATAGCACAGGAACAGGCAGGCGCTGCCGGCGCTGAAGCCGATGCGGTCGCGCGCGTGGCGGCGCTTTTCCTCGTCGGTCCAGTTCATGGCGATGGTGCCCAGGACGCGCAAGCCGGTGCCGGCACGCAGGTCGGCCGGGCTGAGGAAGGTCGGGCGCAATTCCGCCAGGGCCAGCGAAGAAGCGATGCCGCCGGCCAGCGCAAGCAGCAGCACCAGGCTGTAATACAGGGCGCGGTTCGGCCAGATTGGCCGTTGCGGCATGGTGGGCGGGTCGATGATCTTGAAGCTCATCATTTCGGTCGTGGTCGTTAATTCCCCCGACAGCTTGGCCGCTTCCCGGCGCGCCACCAGCTTCTCGTAGTTTTCCTTGTTCAGCTGGTAATCACGCGTCAGCTGCCCCAGTTGCGATTCGAGTTCGGGCACCGCATTGCGCTGCTCCTGCAATTGCGCCTGCCGCTGGCGCATCGCTTCGACGCGGGCGCGCAAGGCGGCGACCCGTGCCTCGGCCTCCGCCAGGGCGACCTTCATTTGCTGGAAGAGCGGGCTGTACTGGCGTGCGGCGTCGTTCGGATCGGCTTGCTTTCGGCGTTCTTCCTGCCGCTTCTCCTGGAGCTGGCCGATCAGGCGCAGCGTGGACACGACGTCGGGATGCTGGTCGGTGTACTGCATGCGCAAGGCATCGAGGTTCTTGTTGAGGGCGCTGATCCGGCCGTCCAGCTCCGATGCCTCGCCAGGCGCGCCAGCCGATGCCAGCAGCGGCTCATCGCCCGCGAACTGGGCTTCGATCGCCTTGCGCGACTGTTCGGCTTCGGCCAGCTCGAGCTGGGCACCGGCCAGCGCTTCGCTGGCCGCCAGCAGCTTCGCGCCATAATCCTGGCCTTCATGGGGCAGCAGGTAATTGTGCTTGAGCCGGAATTCCTTGACCTCGTTTTCCGCCGAGAGCAGCTTGTCCTCATAGCTGCGGATCTGCTCGTCGATGAATTGCACGGCCTTTTCGGAATCGCCCTTCTTGCCGCGGAAGCTGCCTTCGACAAAGATCGCCAGCAGCGCTTGCACAACGTCGCGCACCTGGCGCGGATCGGAATGGGTATAGCTGATGGTGTAGATATCGTAGGTGCCGGTGCCGTTGATGCGGATGCGTTTGAGTAGTTCATCGACCTGGGCATCATGCTCGCGCGCCGACACGGCACGCACATCGAGGTCGACCATGCGCAGTACGCGTTCGACATTGGGGCGGCTGAGGAGGGTGCGGCTCATGATCGCGACCTGCTGCTCGACGTTCGGCACGCTGGTCATGCCGACCATCAGCGGCTTGAGGATGCTTTGGGTATCGACAAACACGCGTGCCGTGGTCTGGTATTCGTCCGGCAGCGCATACACCTTGGCCCAACCGGCCAGCACGACCAGCCAGGCCACGCCAAAGCCCGCCCAGCGGTGCTTCCAGATGCCTTTCAGGCTGGACAGCAATTGGCTCAAGAGATGCTCCATGCCGCGCTCCCTGGTGTGACTCCTCGGTCTTCTGGATTATATGGGCGGGTCGGCCGCTTGCCGCGGGAACCCGCCCGGACCTTGAGGCTGGTCAAAACCTGTTCAGGATTTGCGGCGGCGCAGGGCCAGCGACATGGCCAGCATGCCCGCAGCGAGCACGGCAATGGAATCCGGTTCCGGCAATTCCTGCTGCAAGGCGTTCGCCAGGGTGTTGTGCTGGATGGTGATCTGGTAATTGACGCCGGCCGCCAGCAGTGGCGTGACGGCCAGGTAGGCCGTGGTGCCGGGCGCATAGGTCAGCAAGCCATCGACCGCATCGGTCCGGCTGACGGCGCTCAGCTCGTTCAGAGCCGATGGCGCAAACGAGAATACCGAGGCGCCCGTGCTCAGGTTGACGATATTGATGGTCCAGGACAGGCGGGCATTGGCGTTGGCATTGGGGCCGGAACCGGCCGACACGAAGGCCTGGGTGTAAGGCGTGCCGTCAAACGCCACGGTCATGGTATCGGCCGCACCCAGCGCGAAGCTGAACGTCGTCGAGGTCCCTACATCGGAATTGCCCGATGCGATGGAATTCATCGCGGTCGACGCTTCGCCGCGGGTGCGGGCGTGTGCGCCGGCTGGCGTGGCGCCAATCGTGATGGCGGCGCCGGTCAAATCCTGGTCGGCGTAGCCGAAATTGCCCGGCACCGGCGGCGGGCTGGGGAAGGGCGTGAAATTGTTTTCGGCCAGGGCGGGGCAGGGCGCGCCCACGCATTGGTGCGCCACATTCGGCGTGAGGCCGCTCAGGATGCCGAGCGACGAAGCGCCGTTGGCAAAAATGCCGTTGAGCGAAGCGGTGGCGTGGGCGTCGTTGGTGCCTTGCAGGACCGTGAAATCGGTGGTGGCGAAGGCTGCGCCGCTCGAATGCAGCAGGCGGAAATTGTTGATGTCGAGGATGGCCGAAGCGAAGGTCGAGGCCTGGGCTGGCGCGCTGGCCAAACCGGCCGCCAGCACGGCGGCAGTTGCCAGAAGGGTTTTGCGGAAGGTACTCATGGCATGGGTCTCCCAATTGGTATGCGGCGGGCTTGCCGGCAAGGTGGGATCAGCATCATCCATGCCAAGCGCCCCAGCCCCGGGACGCGCCACCGCTGAAAAGAAATCCGACGCGGGCGGAACCTTGGCCGCCGTCCGGTGTCCAAGCCGGATTCCCATAGGAGGACACATTGTGGATGACGACACCATTGTTTCCCTGTTGATCGATGAAAGCGCCAGCGGCCAGCAGCCGTTGCATCCAATCGACCAGCAGGCCTTCCATATCCGCCTGGCGAGCTCGGCTGGAAGGCGCGAGGCGGCCAGCCTGCTGCTGCAAAAGATGTATGGCTGGCGCGGCTACGAAGTCGACCCTGCGGCGCCACATGAACCCAACCGCATCACCCTGACCGCCGACAGCCAGGGCGAGACCGTGGGCACCATGTCGCTGTGCCTGGATGATCCCCGGATCGGCTTGCCCGCCGATGAAAACTTTGGCGACATCCTGTCCGCCCTGCGGGCCGGCGGGCGCAAGCTGTGCGAGCCGGCGCGGCTGGCGATCGACCGCAACGTGAACATGCGCGTGTTCGCGGCATTGATCCACATTTCCTATGTGTACGCGCACAACCTGCACGGCTGCACCGACTACGTGATCGAAGTGAACCCGCGCCACGTCATGTTCTACAAGCGCATGCTGGGCTTCAAGGAAGAGGCACCGCAGCGCCACTGCAGCCGGGTCGACGCGCCGGCCGTGCTGTTGCGCCTGGACCTGGCTTATATGGAGGAACAGATCAGGCTGCATGGCGGGCACATGGACGCCGGGCCGCCCGAGCGTTCTTTCTATCCATACTTCTTCTCGCCCCTGGACGAGGCCGGTATTACCGTCCGTCTGCGCGAGGGGAGGAACTGACATGGCAGCGCTCGCATCCGCCCTGCAGGCATGGCGCTTGTTGCTGGGGCCGGCGCGCGTGCTCAGCACACCGCAGGAATTGGCGCCGTACGCCGCCAGCACGTCGGCCAACCCGGTCATGCCGCAAGCCGTGCTGTGCCCGCTTTCCCATGGCGAAGTCGTGGCCCTGGTGCGCAGTGCCGGGGAATTTGATATTCCGCTCTATCCCCTGAGCACGGGCCGCAACTGGGGCTACGGCGACGCCTGCCCCAGCGGCGATGGCCAAGTGATTGTCGACCTCGGGGGCATGCGGCGCATCCTCAGTGTGGATGCTGACCTGGCGTATGCCGTCATCGAGCCGGGCGTCACCCAGGCGCAGTTGGCGGGCCACCTCGCCGGGCAGCGACTCCCTCTCTGGATGGATTGCACCGGTGCCGGGCCGGACACTAGCCTGGTGGGCAATATTTTGGAGCGCGGCTTCGGCCATACGCCGTATGGCAACCGCATGCTGCACATGGCGGGCATGCGCATTGTGCTCGCCAATGGCGACACGCTGGAAACCGGCTTCGGCCATTTCGCCCACGCCAGTTCCACCCACCTCTACCCCTATGGCATCGGGCCTTGGCTGGACGGCATGTTCACGCAGTCGAATCTTGGGATCATCACCAGCCTGGGCATCTGGCTGATGCCGCAGGCGCCCGCTGTCAGCCACCTGGTGGCCAGCGTCCACGGTTTCGATGCGATCGCACCGGTGGTGGACGCACTGCGGCCGCTGCGGCTGGACGGCACCCTGCGCAGTGTCGTCCACATCGGAAATGACTTGCGGGTGCTGTCGGGCGGCACGGTATTTCCCACGGTACTGGCGCCGCAAGGTCCGCCATTGCCCTCGCCACTGCGCGCGCAACTGTGCGCCCGGGCCGGGATCGCGCCGTGGACGGTGTCGGCCGCGCTGTATGGCCGCCGCGCGCAGGTTGCCGAGGCACGGCAGGCGTTGCGCGCCGCCATCGGCAAGCTGGCCAGGCTGCGCTTCATCGATGACCGCAGCCTGGCACTGGGCGCCAGGGTGGCCGGCCTGCTCGGCCGCAGCGGCCTGGGTGCGCGCCTCGCGGCACAAGTGGAGCTGGGACGTGCCTTGCTGAACATGAACCGGGGCCGGCCCGACGGCCGCTTCCTGGCCGGGGCCTACTGGCGCAGGCGCGGTGGCTTGCCGCCCGGTTTTCCGCAAGGCGCCAATCCGGCGCGCGATGGCTGCGGCATGATGTGGCTGGCACCCGTGCTGCCGGCGCGGGGCGCCGACCTGCTGCAGGTGCATGCGCTGGTGGAACCGGTGTTCGCCAGCCACGGCTTCGACCTGTTCGAAACGTTCAGCATGATCAATGAGCGCTGCCTGGGCGGGGTACTGACGATCTGCTTTGACCAGGAAGATCCCGGCGAGACCGCGCGCGCCAGGCGCTGTTACGAGGCAGCCTTCGAGCGCCTGATGGCCGCCGGCTACATTCCCTACCGCGTTGGGCCGCAATCGGTGGCCGCGCTGGACAATGGCCACGACTGCTATTGGGACACTGTGCGCCGCATCAAGGCGGCGCTCGATCCGCAACAGCTCATCGCGCCGGGACGCTACCAGCCGCGCTGACGGCGGCGCCGCGCTAGGGCCAGCATGCCGGCCCCTAGCGGCAGCAGCAGCAATCCGGAGGGCTGCGCCAGCGTCACCTGTGCGATCACGGGGTCGGACAAGCGGGTCGTCCAGCCATTGCGGCCAATGGCGGACAGGGCTTGGACGCTGGTCATGGTGTTGGTGCCATAGAAGTCCGCGCCGGCCTGCTGCGCGCCGCTGCCGAAATAGATGCAGGCCGGCCCCGTGGCGCAGCGCGCCAGGAAACTGCCGTAGCCGGATGCGGGCGACGTCACGCCGCTCAGTTGCTGGAACAGGGTGATCCCGGTCGGCGCGCCGGGCGACACGCCGGGCACGAATTCCCAGCGCATCAGCAGCGTACCGTCGGTGAAGCCGGGCAGGCCATCAAATCCCTGGCGCTGGGACGCCTTGATGCCGCCGGCCCCGAAGACGGGGTTGGTGCCACCCGCCATGCGGTCAAGGTAAAAGTCGAGGTGGATCTTGCCGTCACAGCCAAAGCTGGCGTGGGTGCAGCCGCTGCCCAGCACCTGGTTCGCCGTGGAGCCCGCGATGGGCAGCACGGCGGCATCGCCGGCGCCATACAGCAGGAATGAAATGCTCTGGTTGTCCTGGCCGGCATGCCACAGCTGGTTGGCCGGGTTGCCGAGCTCGTGGATGCTGCTCATATAGCCGGCGCCGAAACTCGCCTCGTGCAGGCCTGCGCCGGTAACGGTATCCTTGCTGCGTGCCAGGTAGCCGCTGAACTTGATTTCGACAGCGCCTGCCGTGCGCAATACGAACGGGGCCAGGGGATCAGCGGCAGCCGGCCCGGCCAGTTGCAGGGCAGCCAGGGCGGCCAGCAAGGCGCTCCCTTTGCGAAGTACAGTCGTGTGCATGGTGAACTCCCGGTGGGTGGATACGACCCATGCTGCAAGGAACGCGCCAGCGCCGCAGGCGAGGCAGGCGCCACGGCGCCGTCAAAAACTCCGACGCCTACATCTGGTCCAGCAAGCCCTGGACTTCGGCCCGTCGCGGAAAATCCCGCACCGCCAGCAATTGTTCACACTGGTTGCGTGCCGCGCGCTTGTCGCCGCTGCGGAACAGGGCGTGCGCGTAATGCAGGCGGATGTCGGGCGATGTCGGCGCACTTTCCAGTGCCTTCTTCAGCAAGGGCAGGGCGCGTGCCGGCTTGCCCGTTTCGGCCAGGATCCACGCCAGGGTATCGGCCACCGCGGGGTTGGCCGGCGCCAGGCGGTAAGCGCGTTCGGCCGATCCCAGCGCCGCGCCATCCTTCAGTTGCAACTGGGCCCAGGCCAGGTCGTTCAGGGCCACCACGTTATCGGGATCGCGCTGGACGATCTTCTCGTATTGCTGGCGCGCGGCGTCATATTGCCCGCGCTGCAGCAGGTGGCTGGCGTAATACAGACGCGTCGGTTGGTCGCTCGCATGCTGCGCCAGCCAGTCGCGCATGCGCTGTTCGGCGGTCTCGGCCTTTCCCGCCGCATGCAGCGCGCGGTGCAGTGCGATCAGCATCGGACCGCTGCGCTGCAGGGCGTAGCCGCGTTCATACTGCAGTACCGCATCGCCCGCCTTGCCTTGCTCCATCAGTGCGTCGCCTTCCAGCTTGTAGCCGATGCCGGCCGCCGGCTGCCGCTGCTGCACGGTGCGGGCCAGCTTGCGCGCATCCTCGTAGGCGTGGATGTCGAGCATGAGGGCGCTGGCCAGCACGAGGGCCTCCTCGCGTCCAGGCTCGATGGCAATGGCCTTGCGCGCCGCCACCAGGGCCGCATCCTTGCGCCGCAGGGCCAACTGGGTGCGTGCGATGCGCAACTGAACGTCGGCGTTGGCCGGTCGCAGGACCGCCAGTTTCTGCAGGCTGTCCAGGGCTGTGTCCTGCTTGCCAGCGGCGCCGGCGGCCTGGGCCAGCAGGTCCAGGCTGGGGGCATCGGCCGGATGGGCGGCCAGCAGGCGCTGGGCCTGCTGCATGGCCTTGTCCGCCTGGCCTGCGTGCAGGTAGAGTGCGGCCAGCGCTTGCGCCGGCGCCAGCGCATCGGGCGCTGCCGCGCAAGCCTTTTCCAGCCAGGCGGTGGCGGGCTGCACATTCCCGAGCCGCGCCTCCAGCCGCGACAGGGCCATCATCAGCACCACGCTGGAACGGTCGCGCTCCAGCGCCGCCAGGTAGCGCTGGCGGGCCTGCGGCACCTTCTTCTCCATCAGGTCCAGTTCCACCAGGTTGTCGAGCGCCGGCTTGTGGCCGGCATCGAGTTCGAGCGCGTGGGCGAAAGCACGGCGCGCGCCGGCTAGGTCGCCGCTCGCCAGCAACACACCGCCTTTCAGGTTCTGCACGGCAGGATTGTCGCCCTGGCTTTCCATTTGCTGCACCTGGGCCATCGCCTGCGCGAAATTGCGGCTGCGCAGGTGGGTCATGACCAGCAGGGCGCCGGCGCGCGACACGGCGCCCTCCCTGGCCGTGGCCTCCTGCAAGGCTTCCAGGGCGCGCGCATCCTGGCCCTGGCTCAGCAGGCTGAGGCCGCTGGCGGCCAGCAGGCTCCCCGATTCCGGGGCCAGGCTGCTGGCCTGGCTGAACCAGCGCGCAGCCGTTTCGTGCTTGCCGGCACGCATGGCCGCCTCGCCAGCCAAGGCCAACAGTTCGACGTCGTGCGCGTTCTCCGCGACTGCCGGCTCAAGCAGGGCCAAAGCGTCGTTGGCCTTGCCCTCGCGCAGGTCGCACATCGCCTGCAGGCGCAGGGCGTAAGCATCCTTCGGCTGGGCCTGGCGGTAGCGCTGGAGGTGGGCGCGCGCCTGGCCGATGGCGCCGGTCGCCAGTTCCACCGTGGCCGCGAGCAGCATGCTCGGCATGTGCTCGGGGGCCGCCTGCAGCACCAGCTGGGCATGTTCCAGCGCCGCCTGGTGCTTGCCTTCGGCGAAATCGAGCAAGGCTTGGGCGTACACGATCACCAGGCTGTTGGGTTGCCGTTTGCGTGCCGTCTCCAGCTGCTGGCGCGCCAGGGCCGGCTTGCCGGATTGCAGGTAGGCACCGGCCATGTCGGCATAGGCCTGCACATTGTTGGGATCCGCCTGCAGGATGGCCTGGTAAGCAGCCAGCGCGCCGGACAGTTCGCCACGCATGCGCAGCAAGTCGCCTTTGAAGCGCAGGGCGTCGGCGTTGCCGGGTTCCGCGCGCAAGGCATTCTCGACGGCTTCCGCCGCCGCGGCCGTATCGGCGCGCAACAAGGCCAGGCGGGCCTGCCCGAGCTGGGCTTCGACCATTTTGCCGTCCTTATGCAAGGCCTGGGTGTAAAGCAGGGCGGCATCTTCCGGCTTACCCAGGCCCAATTGCGCGTGCCCGCGCCAGGCCAGGACCGGCGCGTCCGCGCCTTCCTGCGCCAATTCATCGAGTACGCCCTGGTAGGCACCCTGGGCCAGCATGGCCCGCACCAGGAAGGGCAACACTGCGCGGCGCGGCTGGCCCAGCACCAGTGCCCGCCGCAGTTCCTTTTCAGCCGAAACGGCATCGCCCTGCGCCAGGTGCAGCTCGCCAAGCATGCGCCGCGCCGGCCCGTGGCCCGGCTCCTGCTGCAGCAGGTTCTTGAGATGGATGACGGCGGCACGGTCTTCGCCGCGCGCGTGCGCACTGCGCGCATCCTGCAGCAGGTCTTCCGCAGGCTTCATGCGCTGGCAGGCAAGCAGCGCAGCCAACGTGAGCGCGGCTGCGACGGTGATGGGTCGAGACATGGCGATCTCCCAGGCTGGTGAAGGTTTCCAGCGTAGGGGTCTGCCAGCGATGAATATTGATCGCGCTCAAGAAAGCAGCGATCTGGGGAGGGAAAAACTACTTGGCGTGTTGCGGCACCGCGGCCTGGACATACATTGGCCAGGCCTTGTCGACCGCGCCGCTGGCGACGGTGGAGTTGGAGCGGAAGCGGCTGGCCAGATAGTGGGCCGAGACCGTATCGCCGGCGCGCGCTGCCTTTTCCAGCAGGCGCACGGCTTCATTCTGCTTTGCCGCGTCCAGGATGTAGAGCAGGCCCAGTTCGCGCGCCGCGACCGGCGAGCCTTGCTCGGCCCATTCGCGCAGGCGGCGTTCGGCGGCCGCGCCGCCGTGCTCGGCGAGCTTCTTGGCCACTGCTTCGACCACGGGGGCAGGCGGCTGGACCTCTTCCTTGACCTGGCAGGCAATCAGCATGCCGACCATGACCAGGGTGGACGTCACAATTACTCCCGCCTTGTTGAAAAGTTCCATAGTTCCCCGTGATCCCCGAAAGGATGGCATTGTATCAATAAGTTGCCCGAAGTCAAAATTTGAGCAACTTGACCATTTTATGCAGAACCACGCGGGCAGGGCGCACGCCTGGCAAAACTGCCAAAAGACTAATTGTTGGCGATCTTAGCACGCGCGTGTTGCGCTGCATCAAACGAGGGCCGTAACAGATGTAACCAATCGTTAGCGTGCGCTGGCGCGCCCGCTGTGCTGGTCCAGCCATGCCCCGGCATGGTCGTGCACCAGTTTGAGTTCACCTTCAAGGGCGGTGAACAGGAGGGGAATTTCGGCCACCTTGCCCTCTTGCAGGGCCAGCTCCAGCGCCAGGGACGCCGCCACGAAACGCTTCGCCCCCAGGTTGCCGATCGAGCCGCGCAAATTGTGCAGGATGCGGCGCGCTTCCATGAATTTGCCGTCGCGGATGGCCTCGCCGGCCAGGTTCAGCGGCTCAACGCCTGGCCCGATCCCGTCGCGCACGATCTTGACGACCGTATTAAGGGCTTTCTCGTCCCTGCCCATGTAGTCCATCAGCTTGTCGACGCAAAAGACCGACTCGTCCGGCGCACTTGCATAACTCATATAACTAGTCTCCGTTTTCTTATTCGCGGAAGGTCCAATAGCGGCCCCCCGCACTATCGACAGCCTGCAAGCCGAAGCGCTGGGCTGCCCTGGCATCTTCCTGTACGAGGTAATACATATCGCTCAACGCCGAGCGGCGCTCGGCAAAATAGGCGTGGCGGATGAAGCCCGTGTCCACGCCGCTGGCATCGATGGTTTCCACCCCCGGCGCCACCACCATGCCCGGCCCGCTTTCGCCGGCACGGGCGTAGCCATGGATGGCCTTGGAAGCGCGCAATGCGCTGTCTTCCGACGAGGCATACAGGGTCAGCGGATTGGGCAGGGCGGCCAGGGCCGGCAGCAATTGCTGGCGGAAGACATCGGCATCGATGTCCGGCGCCGCCAGGATCACTTCGCTGATCCGGCTGGCCAGTTCGGGCCGCGCAGCCAGCACGCTGGCGGTGGCCTTTGCCATGGCCCGGTTACCCATGCTGTGCGCCAGCAGGTAGACATGCTCGGCATCCGACTGCTGCAGGAAGTCGGCCAGGAAGGCGGCCAGGTCGGCCTGGGTCCATTCCACGTTCGCTTCATCCACTATATAACCGGAAAGCTTGCCTTGCGAGGGCCAGCTGTAAAACACCGGCATGCCCTGGAATCCCAGGTCGTAGGCCAGCTGGCCCGTACGGCGCGCGGCGTCCTCGAAGGTGGTGCGGTAGCCATGGATGTACAGCAGGGCGCTGCGCCGCGGGCTGGCTGCCAGCGCCTGCCGCAAGTCCGCCATGAAGCTGTCATGGTCGGCCACTTCGGCCGCCAGCAGCACGACGTGTCGGTCCGGATCCTGGCGGAACTCCAGCCGCAGCAGGGAAGGGGACTCCAGCTCCCCCATCCGATGGTCGCGCGGGATGCTGACTTCACAGGTTCCGTAGCGCAGCGGACCGCGCGCGCTGCCAAACAGGCGCGCCGGATGGCGGTCGCCGCTGAGCTCGCGATTGGTGGCGTAATAGACTTTCATCACCGCATGGTCGGGCGCGCCGGCCAGGCCAGTGTCCGCCGGCGTCTTGGCCGCGCGCCGGCGCTCCACTTCGTCGATCAGGTTGCGGGCAGCGGCCCGCAGGTAGCGGTCGCCCGCCAGGCCGGCGGCGGCCAGGGCATCGCTCAAGGCGAACTGGCGCGAACGCGATCCGGGGTCTTCTTCGACATCGGCAATGGCGTCGGCAACCGACGACGACTGCGCCGACAGGCGGGATTTCAGCATCTGATAGGCAGCGCTGATGCCACCCTCGCCGGCACCTGCCGTCACTGCTGTCGTAATGACGTCCATGCTCTTCTCCTGGCTGATTAATGCATATCTGACCACACAC
>CBHWEO010000172.1:0-11941 GCA_966112955.1 uncultured Duganella sp.
ACCGTGGGGGTCCGGATGTTTGTTCCCCCGGGGCGCGCAACTATCCACTGTGGTGTTCGTGTCACCGTAAGCGCCGGACCCCACGGTTGACACGGGCTGGAGCATTGCGCGGCAATCGCGCGGAGAGCTCATTGGATATGCAAGTAGGTGATGCCCGGCGCTTCTTCGAGGATCGACCGCACCGCCGAGTACAGTTCAGCCACCGCCGAGGCCCGGTGGTCGCGCCCCGCCAGCCGTTCCATCAGGCCGCAGTCGGCGAAAACATAGGTTTGCCAGCCATCGTCGGCATTGGCGCAGGCGATGTACAGCTCGCAATCCTCGGCCGCCACCGGCACGCACCAGGCGAAATCCTCGGGGATCACTTCCCCCAGCGGCTGGTAGCCGTGGGTCGGCAGTTCATTGGCCATCCACTCGGCCAGGCTGCGGCCGTAAATGCCGGGGTTGGTCAGCAGGTCTTCGTCGCGCCCGATCTCGAAGCGGGACGACTGGAACATCAGGACTGGGCTATGCATGCTGATGCTCCTTTCTGCTCGTTCAGCCGCGCGGCACTTGCGCGAAGGCGGCGTTCAGGCGCCGCACCGTGGCGTCGTTCATGGAAGCGGTATGCCGGTTCCAGCGGTCCATCGTGTGCTGCAGCTCGCTCCGCAGCCGTTGCGCCAGCTGGAATTCGCGCGCGTTGGCGGCCCAGATGGCAAATTCGGCGCGGGCGTCGAAGCTGCCGAAGTGGTTCACCGCGCTTTCGAATTCGGCGCGTGCTTCGTCATGACGGCCGGCGGCGGCGAAAGCCTGCGCCATCAGCAGGCTGCATTGCTCGGCGCGGAAGTTGGCATCCGTGCGGCGGATGAATTCCAGGTGCTCGAGCGCCTTGCCAGGCGCGCCCAGCGCCAGGTTGGCGCGCGCCGCACCCAGGCGGATGTCCAGGTCCGAACCGAACGCTCCCTGCAGGCAGGCTTCGTAGGTGGACGCCGCTTCGGCCGCCTCGCCCGCTTCCAGCAGGGCTGCGGCCAGGCGCATCTGGTTCTGGGCCGTGGGCGTGAAGTTGAAGGCGTCGCGCGCTTCGCGCAGTTCGCGGCCCGGATCGAGCATGCGGCCGGCGGCGGCAACGGCCTTGCGGGCACCGAATTCCAGGCGGGAACTCGGCAGGTAGACGGCAAAGAAATAGACCACGCTGCCCAGCAGCGGGAAGGAGAAAAGGATCAGCAGCCAGTACAGTTCGCGCCCGCGGCGCACCGCGTGTACGGCAAAGAAGATGGCGACGAGGATGTGCAGGCCCAGGCCAACGAACGGCATTTTCTCTTTCTCCCTAGTGGTGATGTTTCGATTATAGACGACCGTCGCGCAAGGGTTCGAGGTGTATGCTGAGGCCGCTTGCCGAGGTGCGGATGGAGGTCGGCACGAACTGTACGCCCGCATAGCGCAGCTCATCCGGGCGCCAGGTGTAGATCGGCGTGTCGTGCGCCAGGTTGTCGGCCAGCAGGCGCGCCGCGGTGCCGATCTGGCGCTGGGTGCGCTCATCCAGCCCATCCAGCGTGAAGTCGTCCAGCCGCGCGTCGGCCAGCATCACGGCATTGCGCGCGTGGTCAATATTCAAGCGCCCCGAGAGCGACAGGCTGCCGGTGTATTGCTGGCGGATGAGCGGCGAGCTGACGGACAGCATGGCGCTGAGCCCGATGCGGTCGTTCGGCAGGGTCGTCAACCGCGGCTGTTCCAGGCGCAACTCGAAAACGGCCAGCGCGCGGTGCTCGAGCGGGAAGCGCTGGTCGATATTGCGTTGCAGGCGCGCCAGCGGGACTTCGTAGTCGCGCGGACCGGCGAAGCTTGCGCACCCGGCCAGCAGCGCGGCGGCGGCCAGCAGGGCAAGTCGTCTGTGTTGGTTCATGCTTTGCTCCTGTGTCATAGTCGCTGTGACTATAACGGGGATTGCGCATGGAACGTGTAACCATTGGTATCGCGGGATGGGCCTTGCCGAGGGCGGACGCCGAAGCGTTTCCGTCCGCGGCGCATGGCAGCAACCTGGCGCGCTATGCGGCGGTGTTCAATGCGGTCGAGATCAATTCGTCGTTCTACCGGCCGCACCGGCCGGAAACTTACGCACGCTGGGCGGAGAGCGTACCGGCGGGCTTTCGCTTTGCCGTCAAGCTGCCGCGCACTATCACGCATGAAAAGCGCTTGCAGGATGTCGATGCCGAACTGGATCGTTTTTTCGCCGAAGCCGACGCGCTGGGCGATAAGCTGGGGTGGGTGCTGGTGCAGACGCCGCCCAGCCTGCGTTTCGATCCAGCGGCGGTGGGCGCGCTCTTCGCAGGACTGCACGCGCGCCTGCGCGGGGCGCCGCGCGTGGTGCTGGCATGCGAAGCCCGCCATGGCTCCTGGTTCGGCGAAGAAGCCACGGCGCTGCTGCGCGAGCTGGGCGTGGTACGCGTGGTGGCCGACCCGCCAGCCGGCGAACCCGGCCCCTTCGTGCCGACACGGGACGATGCCGCCTACGTGCGCCTGCACGGCAGCCCCCTGATCTACCGCTCCATCTACGAGCCCGAACGGCTGGCGCAAGTCGCCGCCTGGCTGCGCGGACAAGCCAGATCCCTGGTCATCTTCGACAACACGATGTCCGGCACCCAGGTCCGCCAGGCCTTGCAACTGCGCCAGATGCTCACTTCTTCTTCATCGGATCGTCATCCGGATTGACATAGGTGATGTCGAACGGCCCCTCGCCGTGGATCTGCACGATGGTCTCGCCCTTCATGATGGCGTAGTGGTTGGTCTTGGCCGGGATCGCCACGAAATCCCCCGCGTGGTGCGCCTTGGCCGCCTTCTCATCGAGCTTGTCGCCCATGCCCAGCATGAGCGTGCCCTTGATCACGGTGACGTTCTCCATCATCGAATGCATATGCGGCGGCACCTTGTAGCCCGACTGCGCGTGCAGCCGGATGACGAACGGCCCGGCCTTGCCGGGATCCCCCTGCAGCACCGCAGCCTTGGCGCCTTTCGGAAGCGAGGGCGGCGCATCGCCCCATTTCATCTCGTCGCCGAGATGCATTGCGGAAACAGGAATCAGGCACCCAAAAGCAGCAGCGGCAAGGACAGCAGCCAGGGCGCGAGGCGTAGTTCTGGACATGGCAATCTCCTTTTCAACGGGTACTCCTCCACTGATCATAGACCCTATTTGCAAAAAAACCACTTGCGCAACACCAATTCAGTGTTATAGTTCACTACAACACCAGTCCATTAAATCACCAACACTGGAGGAAACGATGTATGTGGAATGAGAACCGTCCGATCTACCTGCAGTTGAAGGAGCGGGTCGTCGGCATGATGCTGGATGGCTTGCTCAAGCCCGGCGATGCCCTGCCCTCGGTGCGCCAGGTCGCGGCCGACTATCAATTGAATCCGATAACCGTCTCCCGAGCCTATCAGGAGCTGGTCGATGAAACCTTGGTGGAAAAAAGAAGGGGATTAGGAATGTACGTTACCGAAGGCGCTGTTGATAAACTGCTGTCCACTGAACGCGAACGCTTTATCCGCGAAGAATGGCCCGCGATGGTTGAACGCATCCGCCGCCTGGGCCTGGACATTGAACAACTCTTGCGCGCCACGACTGTGCCGCCACAAGGAGCTTCGGCATGACAGCGATCATTACCGCTAAACACCTGAGCAAGCGTTACGGCACCACCAAGGCGCTCGACGACGCCAGCTTCGAGATCAACGCCGGCCGCATCGTCGGCCTGATCGGCCCGAACGGCTCCGGCAAGACCACGACCCTGAAAGCCATTCTCGGCCTGTCGCAGTTCGACGGCGAGCTGAATGTGCTGGGCCTGGACCCGCGCCAGCAGCGTGATGAGCTGATGAAGGATGTCTGCTTCATCGCCGACGTCGCCATCCTGCCGCGCTGGCTGAAGGTGAAGGATGCCATCAGCTTCGTCGAAGGCGTGCACCCGCGCTTCAACCGCGAACGCGCCGAGAAATACATCGCCAACACCAAGCTGTCGCCGAACATGAAGGTGAAGGCCATGTCCAAGGGCATGATCGTGCAGCTGCACCTGGCATTGGTGATGGCAATCGATGCCAAGCTGCTGGTGCTGGACGAACCGACCCTGGGCCTGGACATCCTGTACCGCAAGCAGTTCTACCACCAGCTGCTGGAAGACTACTTCGACGAGAACAAGACCATACTGATCACCACCCACCAGATCGAGGAAGTCGAAAACATCCTGACCGACCTGATGTTCATCCGCGACGGCAAGATCACCCTGGCCGCTTCGATGGATGAAATCGGCGACCGCTACACGGAAGTGATGGTGCAGCCGGAATACATGACCGCCGCCAGCGCGCTGCAGCCCCTGCACCAGCGCACCGTGTTCGGCAAGGCAGTGATGCTGTTCGACGGCGTC
Organism: uncultured Duganella sp.; assembly: GCA_966112955.1. Lineage (GTDB taxonomy): Bacteria > Pseudomonadota > Gammaproteobacteria > Burkholderiales > Burkholderiaceae_D > Rugamonas. Next base: position 4,389 of record CBHWEO010000172.1, read on the forward strand.
TCGCGCAAACAGCTGGAGACGTTTGGCGAAACCCGTACCCCTAGCGTGGCCGACCTGTTCGTGGCCAGCATGAAAGGACAATACGAATGAATACGATGAAATGGCTGATGCGCCGCGAATACTGGGAAAACAAGGGCATGCTGCTGTGGGCACCCGCGGTTGTCGGCGCCCTGCTGGTAGCCTTCACGGCCGTGATGCTCGCCATCGGCAACAACGTCCGGATGGAATTCGATGGCGACAAGATGTCCCGCTTCCACGACATGACCGTGGTCGAGCGCCATGACCTGGCCAACGTGGTCGGCGCCGCCTTCCCCATGATGGGCGCGCCGCTGTACGTGATGATGGGCTTCCTGGTGTTCTTCTACTGCCTGAGCGCCCTGTACGACGACCGCCGCGACCGCAGCATCCTGTTCTGGAAATCGCTGCCGGTGTCCGATACCCACACCGTGCTGTCCAAAGTGCTGGTGGCCACGGTGGCGGTGCCGCTGACGGTTGCCGCCATCGCTTTCGTGGTTTCGTTCGCGATGATGGTGATGACCGCGATTGCCCTCAGCTTCCACGGCGTGAATGTGTTCGGCGACCTGCTGTCGGCCACCAACCTGTGGCTGGCGCCGTTCCGCATGCTGTCGCTGATCCCGGTCTACCTGCTGTGGGCACTGCCGACCGTGGGCTGGCTGCTGATGGTGTCGAGCTGGGCGCGCAGCAAGGTGTTCCTTTGGGCTGTCGGCACTCCGCTGATGAGCGGCGCCCTGCTGGCCTGGGCCAACCACGCTTTCAAGCTGGGCCTGCACATTGATTGGTTCTTCCAGAACGTGGTGCTGCGCCTGCTGGGCAGCGTGCTGCCGGGTGCCTGGTTCATCTTCAACGACACGGCACGCCATTCGATGGAACATGCCGGCGGCCCGAAAGGCGATCCAGCCGGCGCCATCGCCGCCTTCTACAATGAAGCCTACGGCTCGCTGGTCAGCCCGACCCTGTGGATCGGTGTCGCGGCCGGCGTGGCGATGATCGCCGCCGCGCCCACCTGGCCCCGCGGGCTCAACCATAAGTAAATAAGGCGGGGGCACCGCCCCGGGGGCCCCCCCCGCCGAAGCGCCGCGTGGACGTCAGGCAGGCAGCGCGGTCTTCTCCTCCGGCGCCGTGTCGGACACGGTCGCCTCTGTAGTCAGCAGCAGGCCGGCGATGGAAGCGGCATTCTGCAGCGCGGTCCGCGTCACCTTGGTCGGGTCGATCACGCCATTTTCCACCATGTCGACATACTCGCCGGTGGCAGCGTTGTAACCGAAGTTACCCTTGCCTTCGGCAACCTTGGCCACCACCACCGAAGGCTCTTCGCCAGCGTTGGCAACGATCACGCGCAGCGGAGCCTCCAGCGCACGCAGGACGATCTGCACACCCGCATGCTGGTCGGCATTGGCCCCCTTCAGCTGGGTGATCGCTGCCCGCGCACGCAGCAGCGCCACGCCGCCGCCCGGCACAATGCCTTCCTCAACGGCAGCCCGGGTCGCGTGCAGCGCATCATCCACGCGGTCGCGCTTCTCCTTCATTTCCACTTCGGTGGCAGCGCCGACCTTGATGACGGCGACACCGCCGGCCAGCTTGGCCACGCGCTCCTGCAGCTTCTCCTTGTCGTAGTCGCTGGTCGCCTGCGCGATCTGGGCCTGGATGGACGCCACGCGCTCATCGATGCGCTGCTGCTTGCCCGCGCCATCGATGATGGTGGTGGCTTCCTTCTGCACCTCGATACGCTTGGCGCTGCCCAACTGCTCCAGGGTGGCCTTTTCCAGCGTGAGGCCGGTCTCTTCCGAGATCACGGTGGCACCGGTCAGCACGGCGATATCCTCCAGCATGGCTTTGCGGCGGTCGCCAAAGCCCGGCGCCTTGACGGCGGCCACCTTCAGGATGCCGCGCACCGAGTTCACCACCAGCGTCGCCAGCGCCTCGCCTTCCACGTCTTCCGCCACGATGAAGAGCGGCTTGCCAGCCTTGGCCGATTGCTCCAGCACGGGCAGCAGTTCGCGGATGTTGCTGATCTTCTTGTCGTACAGCAGCACCAGCGGATCTTCCAGGCGCGCCAGCTGTTTTTCCGGATCGTTGATGAAGTAAGGGCTCAGGTAGCCGCGGTCGAACTGCATGCCTTCCACCACATCCAGCTCGTTTTCCAGCGACTTGCCATCTTCGACGGTGATCACGCCTTCCTTGCCCACCTTCTCCATCGCCTGGGCGATGATGTCGCCGATGGCGCTGTCGGAGTTGGCCGAGATGGCACCCACCTGGGCAATTTCCTTGCTGGTGGCGATGGGCCGCGACATGGCTTTCAGTTCCGTAATGGCGGCAGCAACCGCCTGGTCGATACCGCGCTTCAGGTCCATTGGGTTCATGCCGGCAGCCACATACTTCATGCCTTCCTGGACGATGGCCTGGGCAAGTACCGTAGCGGTGGTGGTGCCGTCGCCCGCCACGTCGGCGGTCTTCGACGCCACCTGCTTGACGACCTGCGCGCCCATGTTTTCCAGGCGGTCCTTGAGCTCGATTTCCTTGGCGACGGAAACGCCATCCTTGGTGATGGTGGGCGCGCCGAAGCTGCGATCGATCAGCACGTTGCGGCCTTTCGGGCCCAGCGTGACCTTCACGGCATTGGCCAGTACATTCACGCCCTTGACGATACGAGTGCGGGCGTCTTCGTTGAATTGGACGTCTTTTGCAGTCATAGTCTTATCTCCCTAAAACGTTCTGGATTCAGGCGGCTTTGGCGTTGGCGGCGGCATGCTCGATCACGCCAAGGATGTCCTCCTCGCGCATCACCAGCAATTCTTCGCCATCGAGCTTGACGGTCTGCCCGGCGTATTTGCCGAACAAGACCGCATCGCCGACTTTCACGGCCAGCGGGCGCACATTGCCGTCAGCGAGGGCGCGGCCCTGGCCGACGGCCAGTACTTCGCCTTGCTCGGGCTTTTCGGCGGCAGAATCAGGAATCACGATGCCGGATGCGGTTTGGCGTTGTTTTTCAATTCGCTTAACAATAACCCGGTCATAGAGGGGACGAATTTTCATTCTTCAATCTCCAAATGGTGTCAGATCATTCAAAGTGAATCGGTCCAGGCAAAGCTGGTGCCAGACTTCAGCGTCGTGGGAAATATGTTTTCGCTTTTTCATTTTCAAGAGCCCTGCTGCGGCTGTCTTTGTAACAAAATGTTTCAAGGCAGGATAAGGCCGTCGTGGCGGCCCAACTGGTACACGACGCGCTTGTCGGCAGTGGGCGGCAAGGGCCGTACCGGGCAGTCCGAAGCACGTCCACCGTCCGGCGCCAGGCTGTCATCTGCCGGACCGATGCCCTCCCACAGCCCGCCCTTAATAGGCTGGAACAGCCATTGCTGATAGCCCTTGCGCGCGGCAAGGTTCATCTGCTCCAGGCGCGCGTCCTGGTCGCCGCCCAACACGGGTTCGTCCGGGTAGCCCGCAGCATTGTCGCCGAAGGCCACACGGCAGGCGTAGGCCTCGCTGGCGGGCGCGCCCGCCGTATTGCAGGCACGCTGCTGCAGGCGCTCCAATTGCCAGGCGCCGAGACGCCAGGCGGCATCCAGCAGCGCTTCTTCGGCCGCCGCGCTGTTGGCCCAGGGGCCATCGAACTGCAGGGCGGAACTGGCTACCGCGCGGGCCGGCAGCGGCACGCCCTCCAGTTGCAAGGGCGTGGCCCGCCGAAAGCCATGCCAGTGGAGAAAGAGCAGCAAGGGAGTATCGGGCCAGTTGGCGCGCGTCGCGCTGACGGCAAACAGCGGCAAGCCCATGGCGGAAATTTGCTCAGACACAGCATCGAAAATATGCATGGCAAAGTCCTCCCGGCGACATGTCAATGGACGTACGAATGTCCTGTTGTCACCGCAGGGCCCATTCCCATCGCGGGGCCGCCCTGCATCAATTCCTGGCAGCGCGTGAGATGCCGCTGCGCCTGTGCCAGCGCCTGCGCGTAAGTTCGCAGTTGGCTCGGCGACGGCAAGTCGCCGCCGCCCTTCAGTGCCAGCGCCCCGGTGGCGGCAATGTCAGCCATCGCCCGGCTGGCCTTGTCATGCGCGGCCCGCAGCTCCGCCAAACTATCCAACAGAGCCTCCTTATGTTCCATAGTCTCTCCTTATGAATACATAACAGGGCAAATTATTTCTGGTTCAGCTCCCAAAATTTCAAGACCGACCTCGTTCTCTGGGCCTCAACCGAAGGTCATCAATGTATGGCCGTACGACGTGTGCACGTACTTTTGCTGCCAGTGTGTGTTTTGGATTGATCACCACGTTGAACTCTTCCGGTACGATCACCGATGGCACCAGGAGAAGCGGCGCAGAGCAGGACTTCAGCCAGTCGGTGCCGAATTCGATGCTGCTCCTCCCGGGCGGCTCCGCTACCCAATCCGGCTCGAGGTCGTCAGGGGCGATGTATTCACGCTCGTTCCACACAGCTTCCGGAACGACAACCTTCACTAGAAAGGCATTTCGGATGCGTACGTTGCCAAGGTGTGCAAGAGCCTCCAGCGTCGCCAATGAAATCGTCATGGAACAATAGACGGCATTGACACCTTTACGGTTCCATCGTCCGCCATGCATGGCTGCACCAGCACCGGTCAGATCGTCAGCCGAGTAGTCCCGAGTAGATTTGCTGATACGCCAAAGGCTGACCGGCGCCATCTATCCGATAACTCCTGCTTCAATTCGCCCCAACGTGTCCATCACCAGCTCGTAACCAGGTTCGGTGTCGAGAAGTTCAATCGGGGCAACGCCGCCCAGAGCGCGCAATTCCTGACGGAGCCAGCTTGTCGCGTTTTCCTCACTGCCTAATGCCCCGACCGCGCGCGTAAGCAATTGCATAAGCCGATACACCCTGTCGGCCTCCATCGGAGACAGTGTCTCCTTCTTCGATATGCGGCCCTTGATCGTGCTGCGCGACAGCCGCAACATTTCCAGCAATTTGTCTTGTCCCACCCCGACCCGCAGAGCCATTTCGGGAACAAGGGATGCAGACATGCCCTCCCTCATCATCCGGACCAGGGACATGTTGTCCTGCGAAGGCAGCTTGATATCCATCGATGGGTCCAATTTCAAACGCTGTGAAATCCAATTATAGACCTTACAACGTGCGGTTCAACGAGTTGGACGCTGATCTGGGCACGCCATACCTCCCAGACGGTAACAAATACTTACCTGCGAAACACTTTTTGCGTCACCGCTTTTTCTTTCCCAGCCGTTTTTCGGGCAAGCGCCAATGATGGCGATTTCAGGAGAGAACAAAATGGAACGCAGCCCACGCACCCGTATTCATCCAATGATGGCCTTCGCCGCCGCATCTGTGGCGCTGGTAAGCCTGGTTGGAGCCGCATCGATTGCTGGCCTGTTGCCGAACTCCCATGCGACTACGACGCCCAGCGATCCGGCTGTTCCGGTGGCTGCGGCCGCAGCGCCGGCGGCAGTTCCGGCACCGGTGCCTGCACCGGTAGCGGAACGTGTCGTTGAACGCAAGGTTGTGACGCACCGCACGTATAAGCCGGCACCGCGCGTCGCGCCGGAGGAATCGCAAGCCTCGGTGTCGTCCCCGGCTCCCGCACCTGCGCAGGCACCCGCACCCGCGCCTGTCGCGCAGAATAGCGCGCTTGGCATCGGCATCGGTGCTGTGGTCGGTGGCCTGATCGGCAACCAGGTAGGCAGCGGCAACGGCCGCAAGCTGGCCACGGTTGTCGGTGCTATCGGCGGCGGCTATGTTGGCAACGAAATCGCCAAGCGCAATCAACAGCAACCGCAGCAGCAATAAGCACCGAATCCCGTTTAGAAGTGGTACTCGGCGCGGACCATCGGGGTCTGCGCCAGGCTGCCCGGCACGTTCGACGGGTTGCCGAACTTGTTGCGCCAATACTGGTATTCGAAGCCGGCCTTCAGCTTGCCCGGCTTCAGTCCGGCCGCCGCGCTGAAGTCGTACATCACCTGCATGTCGATGTTGGTCTCCGGCGCGGTCGGGCCGCCGAACTCGTTGCGGCCCTTGCTGCCGATGTAGTTCATATAGCCTTCGAACGACCAGCCGCTGCCCAGCGGGATGCCCCACGCCGCGTTCAGCATGGCGTGCGTGTCGTAGTGGTAGCGCTTGGACACGCCGATCGGCTCATTGCTCTCCCACAGCGCCAGCAGGCTGACATTCAGGAAGCCCGGCACATCCACCATCAAGGTCGGCCCCAGCACCAGCATCTGCTTGCGCGAGGCGTAACCCTTGTCGTTCTTGTGATTCCAGTCGAAACCGGCCGTGAAGCCCAGGCCGCGCATGCCGGCCCCCTTGAAGTCCTTGCCGGACAGTTTGCCGATATCCCAGGTGTGGCGGTACAGGATGTAGGTTTCGGTCGCGCTGTCATCCTTGTGGTCGGACTTCAGCACGTCGATGTTCATGTAATTGCTGCCATAGGCATAGCCGCTGGCGTGCGTCAGGTTGACCACGTGTTTGCGGATGTCTTCCGGATTATAGGGCTCGGCGAATTTGGTGCCGAAGCGGTAACCGATCGCATTGTCCATCCAGTCCAGTGCGAAAGCCGGTTGCGCGGCGGCCAGCGTCAGGGCAACGGCGATGAATCGTTTCATGTGTACTCCTTAACGTAAGCGTGGCGTGGCATCAAGCTTGAACAGCCCCACCACCTGTTCCAGTTGCGCGGCCTGCTCGCTGAGCGATTGCGCGGCGGCGGCAGCCTGCTCCACCAGTGCTGCATTCTGCTGGGTGGATTCGTCCATATGCGTCACGGCCTGGTTGACCTGGTCGATGCCGAGGCTTTGCTCCTTGCTTGCGCTGGCGATTTCCTGCATCAGCGCGGCCACGTTCTGCACGGACTTGACGATGTCGTGCATGGCATTGCCGGCGGAATCGGCCAGCTTGCCGCCGTCGGCCACCTGCTGCACGGAAGCCGTGATCAGCTCCTTGATCTCTTTCGCTGCGGCCGCGCTGCGTTGCGCCAGGTTGCGCACCTCGCTGGCCACGACCGCGAAACCGCGACCCTGTTCGCCGGCGCGGGCCGCTTCCACCGCGGCGTTCAGCGCGAGGATATTGGTCTGGAACGCAATGCCGTCGATCACGCCGATGATGTCGGAGATCTTGTTCGAGCTGGCTGTGATGGCGGCCATCTTCTCGACCACCTGCCCCACCACGTCGCCGCCGCGGCGCGCCGAGTCGGCGGTGCTGGCCACCAGCTTGTTAGCCTGTTCGGCGTTGGCGGTGTTGTTATGCACCGTCGATGTGAGCTGCTCCATCGCCGCCGCCGTTTCTTCCAGGTTGGACGCCTGGGCTTCGGTACGCGACGACAAATCCATATTGCCGCTGGCGATATCGCCGGTGGCCGAGCCGATGGCGCGGCTGCTGTCGCGCACCCGCAGGATGGTCGCATTCAGCGATTCGACGAACTTGTTGAAGGCGGCCGCCAGGGCGCCGATTTCATCCTGCGATTCCACCGGCATGCGACGCGTCAGGTCGCCGCCGCCGCTGGCGATGTCTTCCAGCAGTTCGGCCGCGTGCGCCACCGGCGCCGCAATGGCGCGCGC
>CBHWEO010000173.1:0-11833 GCA_966112955.1 uncultured Duganella sp.
CCGCTGCCGGCCAAGATCTACGCCGGCGAAGGCTGCGCCCAGGTGCTGTTCTTCGAGAGCGACGAAGTCTGCGAAACCTCGTACAAGGACCGCAACGGCAAGTACCAGGGCCAGCATGGCGTGACCCTGCCGAAAGCTTAAGCGCCAGTCACAGGGAGCGCCAGCTCCACACAAAGTCCGCCGCCGGTACGATTGGCGGCGGCAATGCGGCCGCCGTGCTGCTGCACCACCTGCTGGGCGATCGCCAGGCCCAGCCCATGTCCGTCCACGTCCTGCGCCGTGCTGTTGCCGCGGTAGAAGGGCTCGAAAATTTTCCCCAGGTCTTCCTGCGCCACGCCAGGACCGTTGTCCGTCACGCGGATGCGGATGAAACGCTGGTCCAGCGCGGTTTCCACTTCCACCTTGCCGCCGGCGGGACTGTGCTTGATGGCGTTGCGCACCACGTTTTCGATGGCGCGCGCCAGCAATTCAGGCTGGCCGCTGATCCGGGCGTCGGCGTCGCTGGAGAAAGCGAGCTGGCGGTCGTTGCTGGCGGCTTCGAATTCGGCGTCGCGCATGATGTCGTCGAGCAGTTCGCCGATGCTGAATTCCTGCCTGGGGGCGTCGAAGGCGCCCGCTTCCAGGCGCGAAAGCGTCAGCAATTCACCGACCAGCTTGTCCATGCGGACGCTTTCGCGTTCGATACGCTCCATCGAGGCGGCAGCTTTGTCGGGCTGCTGGTGGGCCAGGCCGATGGCCGCCTGCAGGCGCGCCAGCGGGGAACGCAGTTCGTGCGAGACGTCGTGCAGGAGGTTCTTCTGGCCTTCCAGCAGGGCGCGCAGGCGGCTCGTCATGCGGTCGAAGTCGCGGCCCAGCGAGGTGAGTTCGTCGCCGCCCCTGCGCTGGCTGGCGGAAAAGCGTGGCGCCAGGTCGCCCGTCGCCGCGGCATCGAAGGCTTGCCGCAGCGCGCGGATGGGGCGTGCGAAGTACCACGCCAGCAGCGCGGCGAACAGCAGGCTTGCCAGCACGGCGGCGCCGATCGGGATGAAGGGCGTCAGGGGGCGGAAGCGTGGCGGAGGGCCGCCTGGCCCCCGGTCCGGCCCCGGGCCGGTGCCGGAAGCGCCAGCCGCAATGCTTGCGCCAGCCGCCCCGCCGGCGGTGGCGGACGGTGCTCCCGGTGCGGCGGGGTCGTGACCACTGAAGCCCGGGCCATCGCCCTCCGGTGGCGGCGGAGGGCGGTGAAACTCGTTGTGGCGGAAGGCACGCGGATCGAGTCCAGGGATGCCGGATCCCGCCAGCAGGGCGCGCGAATCGGGCGGCTCCATTCCGCCCATGTGCCGGCGCGACGGCAGGAACAGCAGGTAGCGCTGGCCGCTGGGCGCAGTCACATGCCTGACCCCGCGCGGATCGGAACTGGCCAGCATCTTCTGCGCTTCCGAAAGCATGCCGGGAGTGGTGATGCGTCCCAACAGCTCCTTGCCGTCGTCGCCCACGGCATAGACGCGATGGCGCGGCATGTTTTCGAGCAGTTGGCGCAGGCCGCCAGTGCCGCCGAATGCCAGGGTGGCAGCCGCCGACTCGATCGCCATTTCCGCCGGAGGTCCGGTTTCGAGATCGGAGGGGCGCGCCTCGGCGGCGGCGCGGGCCTTGAGCCAGACCGCACCGCCAATGGCCGCAGTCGCCGCCACCTGGGCAAGCAGGATCGAAAAGAAGAACTTCCAGAATAGGCGGCCCACGGCTTACTCCCGGATCAGCTGGTAACCCAGCCGGTACACGGTCTGCAGGCAGGAGCGCCCATCGGCGATGGAACCGAGCTTGTGGCGCAAACTGCTCATATGCACATCGATATTGCGGTCGAAGCGCGCCATGGGACGGCCCAGGCCTTGTTCGGAGAGGATGTTCTTGCTGACCGGCTTACCCGCATTGCGGGCCAATACTTCGAGCAGGTTGAATTCGGTACTGGTCAGCTCCAGCGGCACGCCGCCCCATGCGGCGCGCCGTTGTTCCGGCCACATGGTGAGCTGGCCGACCACCAGCGGGCCGGACCCGGTATCCGGCGCTGCCTGCGTACGGCGCAGGATGGCGCGGATGCGTGCCGTCAGCTCGCGCGGCGTGCAGGGTTTGGTGACGTAATCGTCGGCGCCGAGCTCGAGGCCGACAATGCGGTCGGTATCGTCGCCGCGCGCCGTCAGCATCAGGATCGGCATATTGCTCACGGCGCGGATGCGGCGCAGGGTCTCCAGGCCATTCATGCGCGGCATCATCACATCGAGGACGGCAATGGCATACAGGCCGGTGAGCGCGGCAGCCGCACCGGTTTCGCCATCGTTGGCAGTCGTGACGTCGAAGCCTTCCTGCGCCAGGTATTCCTGGAACATGCCAACCAGCTCCACGTCATCGTCAATCAGCAGGACCTTGTTCATGGCGCCCATGATAACAAACCGGTCCTCCCGGGCTCCTCGATCTTTACACGTTTTTACCTGCGGCTTACCGCGCTTTACAGGCGGTAGCCGGAGAATGATGTCTCCTATTCAACCACTGGAGATGCATGATGAACAAGAACAAATTGATCCAGCTGCTGCTGGGCGGCGCCATGGCAATGCCGCTGCTGGCCGGCGCGGACGAAGGCCTGGCAGGAGAGGGCGACCGCCCGGCAATCGGCGCCATGCACGGCGAGTTCCGTGGCGGGCCGCGTGGGGCGGTGCCGCCCGGCGGCCCGGGTGCGCCCGGCATGCCATTCCTGCGCGGCCTTGACCTGTCCGAAGCCCAGGAAGACAAGGTGTTCCAGTTGATGCATGCCCAGGCGCCTTACATGCGCGAGCAACAGCGCGCCCATGAAAAGGCCATGCGTGCGCTGCACGAGATGGGCGACGCCGACAAGTTCGACGAAGCCGCCGCGAGCAAGCTTGCGCAAGCTGCAGCCCAGGCGGAGGCGAACCTGGTGCTGGCACGCATCCGCACACACCAGAAGGTGATGGCCCTGCTGACGCCCGAGCAGCGCGCGCAACTGGCGGAGCGCAAGGCCCGCTTCCAACATCGCGGGGGCTTCCAATGAACATCAATGCGATTACCGGCAACAACTACGCCAGCCAGCTTGCTTCGGCGGGGACGGACCAGGCCCGCCAGGCGCCACCGCCGCCGCCACCGCCGGGCAGCCAGCCTCCGGACGCCAGCGGCTTTGTCAACGCGATTGGCGAGGCATTGTCCTCGCTCGGCGTAACTGGTGTGCCGTCCGGCGACAAGGAAGGCGCGGCCTCGGCGCTGGGCGGTTTCCTGCAGGAGCTGATGGCCTCCCTGCACGCGCAGGGTGAAGCCAAAGGCGCTGCAGCGGAGGGCACGTTCGGTTCCGTCGGGCCGGGCGGCGAGGGCGTTCGCGGCGGCCCCGGGCGCCTGGCGGAAGACTTGCAAAGCCTGGTCTCTTCGCTGCAGGGCGATGCCGCCGAGACCGGCGCGGCTTCACAGCTTGAAAAGTCGTTTTCCTCCCTGCTCGATTCGCTGGGCGCCGATAGCAGCGATGCGCGCTCAAAGCTGGCCGGCTTCCTGCAAACCCTGGCGAACAAGCTGCCCCAATCGGGCAGTAGCGGCAACCTGATTAATACGACAGCTTAGGAGGACTCCCGATGGAAGTACATGACCACGGCCTGGCGGCAGACCTGCAAACCATGATGAAGTTGGACAGCGACCGGCGCCGTTCGTTGCGCTGGCTGCTGGCCGGTGCAGCAGCCTTGCCGCTGATCGGTTGCGGCGGCGGCTCGGACAGCGCCGGCGCAAGCACGGACAGCAGTGGCATAACTGGGAGTACCGGCAGCACTGGCACCACGAGCTCCAGCTGCTCCGTGATTCCCGAAGAAACCGGTGGGCCGTATCCGGGCGACGGCACGAACAGCAACTCCAGCGGCAATGTGAATGTGCTGACGCAGACTGGCATCGTGCGCAGCGACATCCGCAGCAGCTTCAATGGCGCCAGCGCCACGGCAACCGGCGTACCGCTGACGATCAAGCTGAAAATCGTCAACGCCAACAACGGCTGCGGCGCGGCCGGCAATTTCGCCGTCTACCTGTGGCACTGTGACCAGCAGGGCCGCTACTCGCTGTATTCCAGCGGCGTGACGGACCAGAATTACCTGCGCGGCGTGCAGGGCGCGGATGCCGACGGCAACCTCACCTTCACGACCATCTTCCCCGGCTGTTACGACGGCCGCATGCCGCACGTCCACTTCGAGGTCTACCGCAGCCTGGCGCAAAGCGTGAGCGCGTCGAACCGCATCAAGACCTCGCAATTCACTTTCCCGATGGCGACACTGAACGAAGCCTACGCAACCGCCGGCTACAACGCTTCGGTGTCCAACCTTTCGCGCATCAGCTATGCCACCGACAATGTGTTCAGCGACGGCTACTCGCTGCAGCTTGCCGCAATGAGCGGCAATGCGACAGACGGCTTCGTCGCCACGCTGACGGTGGCCGTCGCCGCCTGATTCCCGCCGCCGGGCGAAGTCCATTTCGCCCCATCGCGGCGATTTTCGCCGCTTCACGAAACTGCTTTCGCCGCGCCGCATGCCTTCGCCCCTGGCGGCGCTGGCACGCGCCTTGCACTTATCCCCGCATGGCACAGGCCTACTGGAGAAAGCATGGATCGTCTGCTCAGCTACCGCCCGGAGCTCGAATTGCCGCCTGCGGCGTACAGGCCGGCATGGCGTGACAACACCTTGCCGCAAGCAGCGGAACTGCTGGCGGCGCGCCGCGAGGGCAGGCTGCCGGCCCTGTTTCGCCAGGTGGCGCCAGCGCTTGATGGCCTGTTGCCGAGGCTCGCCGAACGCGTGCTGTCGGCTGGTCCCGCCGCAGGCCGCCTGCTTGGTCTGGAGCTCGAGGGCCTCAGCGCCGAAGACCGCGAATTCGAAACCGCGCGCCAGTTCATGCGCTTCGCCGGGCTGGCCGCGCGCCGCGCACGCCAGGCGGCGCGCGGCGACCCGCGCCAGCTCAGGCGCGCCGCATTGAACCTGGCGGCCAGGCAGTATGCACCGGGGCTGCTGCCCGCCATCGCATCCATCACGGAACGGAATCCCGTTCCATCATCCGCAGCATCACATCAAAGGGGGCTAATCATGCATGACACCGACCGTACCACCCTGGAATTCGGCAACGAAACGTCCTATGAAGGCGAGTATGAGTTTGGCGAGTCGGAATGGGGCGGCGAAATGGGACAGCAGGGGATGCTGACCGAAGCCGAGGAAATGGAACTGGCCAGCGAGCTGCTGTCGGTGACGAACGAAGCGGAACTGGAGCAATTCCTGGGCAGCTTCCTGAAGAAGGCCGCGTCCTTCGCCGGCAACGTGATCCGCTCCCCCATCGGCAAGGCCATTGGCGGGGCGCTGAAGGGCGTGGCCAAGAAGGCCCTGCCGCTGGCCGGCGGCGCCATCGGCGGCTACTTCGGCGGCCCGCTGGGCGCCAAGATCGGCAGCGGCCTGGCCTCGGCGGCGGGCAGTGCCCTGGGGCTGGAAGCGGAGGGCGAGCTGTCCGGCGAAGACCGCGAATTCGATGGCGCCCGCACCTTCGTCAAGCTGGCGGCCGACACCGTCAACCGCGCGGCGCAGGCGCGCGGCGGCGACCCGCGACAGATCGCCATGCAGGCCGCCACCGCCGCGGTGCGCCAGCACGCGCCAGGCCTGCTGGCCAGGGCCGGCCAGCAATTCGGGCAGGGTGCGCAGGGCGCCCAGCAGGGCGGACCGGGGCGCGGCTTCGGCGGCATGGCCGGCGCGATGCACGGCAACTCCGGGCGCTGGGTGCGCCAGGGCCGCAAGATCGTCCTGTACGGAGCCTGAGCCACATGAGCCCCTACCCCGCCTGGATGCTGGCACAGGAAGCGCGCTCGCTGCTGACGCGCCTGGCCCGCGTGCTGCCATTCGTCCTGATCGAGCCGATGGTGCCGGCAGCGGCCTTGCTGCCGAAGGCGCAGCTGGGCATCGAACGGCAACTGGTATCCGGGCGGCGCGAATTGCGGGCCATGGTGCGCGGCTTCCTGCGCTGGCTGCGCAGTCCGGAGGGGCGGCGCGCCAGTCCCGCGCATGCGCAGCGCCGCTTTACCTTCCTGCGCATGAAGTTCAACGCGGCCCTGATCCAGTTCGACCTGTTCAACGACGTGGTCACGCAGCGCAGCGAGCACCGCAACGGTGTCTGGCTGGCGGGACTGGACGTGGCGTCGGCCGATGCGCTGGCCCTTCCCGGCGGCTATTACGAGGCGCCGGCGGTGGTGTGCTACCTCGACCGCGGCCCGGGCGCGGCGATCCGGCGTGCGCGCACACGGCTGCCGGGCGGCGGCGAGAACCCGGTGGCCATCATCCGGGTGCCGCGCGAACGCATGATCGGGGCCAGTATTGCCTCGTCCCTGTTCCACGAAGTGGGGCACCAGGGCGCGGCGCTGCTGGACCTGGTCAGGTCGCTGCGGCCCGTGTTGCAGTCGCTGCAATCCGGCGCCACGGGCCCGGCGCGGGTGTGGAAGCTGTGGGAACGCTGGATTTCGGAGATTGTCGCCGACTTCTGGTCGCTGGCCAGGATCGGCGTGGCCGCCACCCACGGCCTGGTCGGCGTGGTCAGCCTGCCGCGCATCTTCGTCTTCCGCATCAATATCGACGACCCGCACCCGGTGCCGTGGATCCGGGTCCTCCTGAGCTGTGCCATGGGCGAGCGGCTGTTCCCGCATCCGCAGTGGCGGCGCCTGGCGCGCCTGTGGGAGTCGTACTACCCGCTGGAAGGCTTGCCCGGAGCGGACCGGCAACTGCTGCTGGAACTGCGCGCTTCCATGCCGGCGCTGGCCGGCCTGCTGGCCAGCCACCGTCCCGCCTTGCTGCGCGGTGCGTCCCTGCCACAAGCACTGCATATCGAACGGCGCCAGCCGGCCTACCTGGCGCTGTTGTTCCGCCTGTGGCAACGCAAGCCGCAGCGCATGTACGAGGCGGCGCCGGTGCTGGTCTTCGCCGTGATCGGCCAGGCGCGGGCGGACGGCATCCTGTCGCCGGAACACGAAAGCATCCTGCTGGGGCGCCTGCTGACGCACTGGGCGCTTCGCAACACCTTGACCGACCTATGAGGAGAGTACCATCATGACTAAACCGAGTGCGACAGCCGCTGTCCCCAACGGCAAGATCGACGTCAACGTGCGGGCCAGGCTATCGGGTGATCGATGGGTCCCGGTGGTGCATGCCCAATTGCTGCTGGTCCATCCTTCCGACGCGGACCTGAAGCAGCTGCAGCAGCTGAACGCAGACAAAGCCGGGCCGGAAGAAGCCCGCAAGCTAATGGCTACCTGGCCCGCGATCCGCACCACGCATACGGGGCCCAACGGCCACGCCCGTTTCGACGGGCTGGAGGTGGGCATCTACGTCGTGGTCTACAACAACATCACGCCGTTCAAGGACGATTTCGAGCGCTACAACCGGGTCGAAATCCTGGCCAAGGACACCAGGGCCGAGACGGAATTCAGGCTGGATCCGCCATTTACGCTGGAACCGGTGTTCTTTGCCAACGGCGACAACCAGGACCGCCCGCATGGCCTGGTGGGCGATACGGTGTGGGTCACGGTGCTGCACCAGCGGTCCGGCAAGCCGAATCCGATGGACGGCATGTACTACGTGCCGGAGCCGCCGCTGCAAAGCCAGGCGCCCAAAGGGGTGAAGTCGAACATGCGGCTCAATTCGACCGGCACCGTGGAGGTGGCGGTGAATGTCTACATGGCGGCGTTTGAGCCGGACGGGATCACGCCCGACCCGAACGACGCCGCGCATTACCGCGCTTCCGAGCAGGTGATCGTGGACGAAGGCAGCCCGCTGCAGGTGGCCGGCAACATCACTACCCATGCCTCCCGCACGGAGGCCGAATGGCGGCCGGTCATCGCCCACTGGACGCTGATCAGGAACAGCGCGGAAGCCCTGTCCTTCTATAACTATAAGCTTTTCATCGACCACCTGTTCTGCAACAACGCCAGCGGCGAGGTGCCGGAGTTCGAGCGCGAGCGTTTCCGCGAGAAGGAACGCAGCTTCCATTACCTGGAAAAGCGGCGCGCGCTGCCGTTCAACGACTCGGAATCGTACCGCGTGCTGAAGGCGGCCACGGAAGCCTTCGTCATGGTGAATTGCGGCGTGCTGCGCACCCCGTTTGCCTTCCGCGGCCAGGACGACGCCGAGTACCTGGACCGGCGCGACCTGCCGGACGACCGCAAACTGGAAGAGGAACTGGTCAGGCGCTACCTGACGTCGCTCGACCCGAAAACGAAGATCCTGCCTTACCTGGCCCTGATCCGCAGCAAGCTGCCGGACGTGCGCATCCACATGGACCACAAGGAGCACCACGACGCCGAGTTGTGCGCGGGCTTCATCCGCGACCGCCTGGTCAACCCCTGCATGATGGAGCTGATCTGGTCCTACTGGCAGGAGGAGGGCATGCTGGTGCAGACCATGAATGCGATCTCGCGCCGCTTCCAGAACGTGCGCTCGCTGGCGCACGGCAATGGCCCCGACCCGCTGGCCAATATGGAGATCGACATGCTGCGGCCGCTGAACAACCTGCTGTGGGGCTATGTGCAGGACGAGCAGCACCGCCTGAGCGTCGTGCGCCGCAACTACGAGTACGACCACCACTACGGCATCCACCTGGACGGCAAGGTGGTGCGCGATTTCCGTCCCGCCGACAGCCGCTCCAAGTTCATCGAGGCCTTCCACAACCTGCTGCGCCAGCTGATGCCGTTCTACCGCCAGGATGACGACACCACGGTCAAGGCCGACGCTTTCCCGATCCTGAATGCGCTGAAGGAAGTGCACCTGATCCTGTCCCAGGGCGCCCACAACCAGTATGGCGACTTGCCATCGACAGCGCGCATCGAAATGCTGATGCAGCAGTGGATCCTGGCCCGTCCGGAATTCCGCGAATTCCTGCCGACCCGCCTGATGGTGGCGCATCCCGAACCGTGGATGGACCGGGTGGATGCGATGAAGAAGGTGCAGGGCTGGAGCGACACCAGCATCGCCCACTTCCGCGACCTGGCCATGTTCGGCGAACAGTTGCTGCTGTCGATCCGCTACAGCCACTGGAGCGAGGTGTACGACCCGACCGAAGCCTTTGCCTGGGCGCGCTTCTGGCGGCCGCAGGCACAGGGCTATATGCACGCCTACCGTGCCGTGACGGGCGTCGACCTGACGGCGGAAACGGCCAACCCGAAACTGGAGTCGACCATGCCGTCGGTCCTGCTGCGGCAGCGGCTGGAGGCCATGCCGCGCAGCGCGTGAGGCGGCGGTGCATGCCGACTTCACCAGCGCGCTGTACCTGGGCATGCGGCATGCCGCGCATGCGCTGCCGGCCTGGGACGCACTGACGCTGGGGAAGCCGGCCGCGCTGGAGCCGGTGCCCGGCGAGCCGGAACTGGGCGCGGCGCTGGCGCGGCTGATGGATTGCGAAGCGGCCTGCCTGCTGCCATCCAGCCTGCACCTGTTCTGGGACCTGTTCGGCTGGCTGGCGGCGGCGCCGGTGGCGCTGCTGGTGGACGGCGCGGCTTACCCGGTGGCGCGCTGGGGCGCCGAATGCGCCCGGGCGCAAGGCGTGCCGTTGGCGTTCTTCAGCCACGGCAACCCCGGCCAGGCCGCCGCCCTGGCCAGGCGTTACAGGGCAACGGGGCGGCAGCCGGTGATCCTGGCCGACGGCTACACGCCAGGCGACGAGGGAGCGCCGCCGCTGGCGGCCTATGCCGGGATTGCGGATGCCCATGGCGGCCTGCTCGTGCTGGACGATACGCAGGCACTCGGCATCCTGGGCAGCGAAGGCGGCGGATCGGTGGCGGCGCACGGCCTGGCCGGTGCCCCGGTGCTGGCCGGGGCCTCGCTGGCGAAAGGCTTCGGCGCGCCATTGGCCGTGCTGGCCGGGCCGCGCAAGTTGCTGGGCAGCTTCATGGCGGCCAGCGCAACGCGGGTGCATTGCAGTCCGCCGTCGGTGACGGCAGTGGCGGCCGGCAGCGCCGCGCTGGCCGCCAACCGCCGGGTGGGCCGGCTGCTGCGGCAACGCCTGCATGAGCGCATTGCGCAGCTGCGGGCGGCGTTGGCGGCGGTGGGACTGGCCTGCAGCGGCGGCGCCTTTCCGGTCCAGCGCGTCGTGCTGCCGCCATCCTGCGACGGCCCGGCATTGCGGGGCGCCCTGTCGTTGGCGGGCGTCGAAGTGCTGTTGCAGGGAACCACGGCCAGGCCGGTGCTGACACTGCTGCTGCGAGCAGACCACAACGCGCAGCAGGTCGCTTTTGCGGCCCGCACAATCGGGCAACTTATGGAGGTGATCCATGTTTGAGACGATGGAATTCGAATGGCGGCCCCGGTGGCGCCGTTCCTTGGGCAGGCCGCGGGTCCGGCCGGTGCGCCGGCTACGTCCGATGCCGGTGTATGGGCCCTGGCCTTATCGCGTGCCGGTGTTCGAGCCGCTGCCGTTGCTGGAACCGCCCGCCGCCGGCGAGCCGGGACCAGACGTGGACGATGGCGAACTGCCGCCGACCATCGCCGCGGCGGTGGCGCAGATGCCGCGTGCGCTGCGACCAGCGTTCGCATCGATCGCCGCCCTCGACCGGGCGCCGGCC
Source organism: uncultured Duganella sp. (assembly GCA_966112955.1). Lineage (GTDB taxonomy): Bacteria > Pseudomonadota > Gammaproteobacteria > Burkholderiales > Burkholderiaceae_D > Rugamonas. The sequence goes on from CBHWEO010000173.1 coordinate 10,583, forward strand.
GACGACCGCACGCACGGGCCGGGTCAGTACTACCTCGAGTTCACCGTTAACGGCCAGCGCAGGGGCTACAGCGGGCAGGCCAGGCATGTAGGCCAGCGCCTGGCGCAGCACCGCATCTGCGCGGCCATGATGGGTATCCGTCCGGCGGACGTCAGCGTGTACGTCGCGCCCAGCCCGGCGGACGATGCGGAACGCCGGCGGCGCGAGCGCGCTTTGCATGATGCCATGTTCAGGCTCCAGCGCGGCGTGCTGACCAACCAGCGCCGCGAACTGGAGATGGAAGTGCTGGGCGAGCACGAAGCAGCCTGCGACTGCAAGCGCTGCAGGCCGGCGCCATTCGGCCCTGCACAGGAACTGGAACTGGCGATGGAGCTGCTGGCGCTGCAGAGCGAGGAAGAACTCGAGCAGTTCCTTGGCAAGATGTTTAAGGGTATCTGGAAGGGCATCAGGAAGGTGGCCAAGCCCTTGGGCGGCATCCTGAAAGGGATCGCGAAGAAGGCGCTGCCTTTCGTCGCCGGCGCCCTGGGCTCCTTCATCCCGATCCCCGGCGTCGGCACGGCCCTGGGCAGGGCGCTGGGCGGGGCGCTCAGCAACGCACTCGAGCTGGAAATGCAGGAGATGCCGGGCGTCGACCGGGAACTGGAAGCGGCATGCCGCTTCGTGCGCATCGCCGGCAGCGCCGCGCAGGCGGCCGGGGACAGCGACGGCAGTCCGCAAGCCGTGCGCCGCGCCGTGCTGCAAGCCTTGCGCGCGCACGTGCCGCGCTTCGGGCAGTCATGATCATCGACTGCCACTGCCATGCCGGCCCGGGAGACGGCCTGACCGGGCCGTGGGACAGCGATGCCGCGTTGGGCCGCTACGCCCGGCGCGCGCGGGACGCCGGCATCGACCGCACCGTGCTGCTGGCGGCTTTCCATTCCGATTACGCCGCCGCCAATGCCGGCGTGGCGCGCCTGGTGGCGGCGGAACCGGCGCGCTACCTGGGCTTCGCCTTCGTGCATGCGCGGCGCGACGCGGGACGGATTGGCGCGCTGGTGCGCAAGGCGGTCGAGCAGTACGGCTTCGCCGGCATCAAGCTGCACCGGCACGATGCGCCCATCACGGGCGAGGTGTGCGAAGTGGCGCGGCATTTCGGCCTGCCGGTGCTGTACGACCCGGTCGGCGTGACGTCGGTGGCCGAATTGCTGGCAACGCAGTACCCGGACGTGAATTTCATCCTGCCCCACCTGGGCAGCTTTGCCGACGACTGGG
>CBHWEO010000174.1:0-11801 GCA_966112955.1 uncultured Duganella sp.
AAGAAGGGCAAGAAGAACATCTTCTCCGGCCGCATCCTGGAAATCGAAGGCTTGCCGAAACTGAAGGTGGAACAGGCCTTCGAACTGTCCGACGCTTCGGCCGAGCGCTCCGCCGCCGGCTGCACCGTGCACCTGGACAAGGAGCCGATCATCGAGTACCTGAACTCGAACATCACCCTGATGAAGTGGATGATCGCCAACGGCTACCTGGACAAGCGCACCCTCGAGCGCCGCATCCAGGCCATGGAAGCCTGGCTGGCCAAGCCTGAACTGCTGGCGCCGGACGCCGACGCCGAATACGCCGCCGTGATTGAAATCGACCTGGCCGACATCCACGAGCCGATCGTCGCCTGCCCGAACGATCCGGACGACGTGAAGACCCTGTCCGAGGTGGCCGGCGACAAGATCGACGACGTCTTCATCGGTTCCTGCATGACCAATATCGGCCACTTCCGCGCCGCGTCCAAGGTCCTGGAAGGCAAGGCCGACATCCCGGTCCGCCTGTGGGTCGCGCCACCGACCAAGATGGACCAGCAGGTGCTGACCTCCGAAGGCCATTACGGCACCCTCGGCCGTACCGGCGCCCGCATGGAAATGCCGGGCTGCTCGCTGTGCATGGGCAACCAGGCGCAGATCCGCAAAGGCGCCACGGTGATGTCGACGTCGACCCGCAACTTCCCGAACCGCCTGGGCATCGACACCAACGTCTACCTCGGCTCGGCCGAACTGGCGGCGGTGTGCTCGGCACTGGGCCGCATCCCGACCCGGGAAGAGTACATGTCGCACATCGGCGTGATCGACCGCAATGCCGGTGAGATCTACCGCTACATGAACTTCGACCAGATCGAGTCCTTCCGCGAAGTGGCGGACACCGTGCAAATGTAAGTACGCCGCATGGCGGAACGAGGCCCCTGGAGCGGTTCCCCCCTCCAGGGGTTTTTCATTGGCCGCGCCGCTTGCGGTTCTTGCGGATGATCGCGGCCAGGATCAAACCGTATTCCAGCAGGCGCAGCAAATAGAATTCCGGCCCATCATCGCCGGCCGGCAGCCACACCTGCAGCAGGCGGTGCACGCCCTCCAGCACGAAAGCCAGCGCAAAATAAATGAAGATGCTGTCGCGCGAGTGGCGCCAATAGCGCACGAAGAAAAGTGCGATCACCATGGCCGCCATGAAGATCGCGCCCCCCAGCCAGGCGTTGATCAGCATCACTCGTCCTCCAGTATCAGGCCGTACAGCAATGGCAGCAGCGCCACCAGGCTGGCGCCGAGGCGCACGGTGAGCAGGTCGGTTTCCGGAACGATCAAGCGGTCGATGATCAGCAGGACATTCGACAGGAACATGCCCGAGAAACACAGACAGCACCAGAATAGCAGGCGGTGCCGCGTGGCACGATAGCTGCGCCACATCAGCAAGGCGCACGCCAAGGCAGTCGCAGCGCACATCACGTATAAGACGCTTGCCATCTACTTTTCCTTTCGCCAGACAAATGCATCGGCCAGGATTTGTGCCGTGCCGCTTGGTTTGGTATGGATCAGGGTGCTGACTTCGATCAGGTGATGCGCGTACACCAGCGCCAGCCGGTCCCACAGCTGGTCGAGCGTTTCGGTGGCCGGGGCATAGCGGTAGCCGGATGCCGTTCCCGCCACGACCCCGTCAGCCTGCAACCGGGACAGCAGTCGCGCGGCGTCATCAGTGCCAAGGTATAAGCGGCGCGCGAGCGATTCCGGCAGCCATTCCTCCTGCCGGTCCTCGCGCAGCAGGAGAACGGCCTCGATATAGGGCACGGAAGGTACGCATTGGATCAGGTAACGTCGGATATCGTCCGGAATCATGCGTTGGTGGACAGGCAAACGGGGAAGGGGCGCCGCAGGCGCCCCTGGTTGGTTTAGCGGCGGAAGTAATCGCGGCGGTGGTCGCAGCCCGGGCATTTCGCGGCTGCTTCCTCGGTCCAGTACACGTGGGTGATGGTCACCGAACCGTTCACGTTGTAGCGTTCATAGGTCGAGCTGCGCCCATTCCTGGACTGGCTGACCAGCGCGCCCCAGCTTGCCGGATCGTCCGAAATATCCGCATCGGCATAGGCGGACAACGGCGCCATGGCGGCCACCGTGGTGAACGAATCCAGGTGCGCGTAAATCTGGTTCAGCATGTCGAAGTCATGCTGGTTCGGCTTGGTGCTCACGGTACTGCCGGCATTCGCTCCCGTATTGGAGAAATAGTCCATGCAGGAATTCTGCGAGCTGCCGTCTTCGGACTGGTGGCCCAGGCCGAAGGTGTGCGCCACTTCCTGGCACATCACGTGTTCGCGCTCATTGGGATTGTTGTAAGTGGAAGTGTTGAAATAGGTATCGTTCATCTTCGCACTGCCCTGCGTGATATGGCCGCCGCTGGCATTGATGGACGCCAGGCCCAGCCAGCCATTGTTGCCGTAGGTCCCGTTGCAAACCTGGGTGGTGCCCGCCACCATGGAGCAGCGCTTGTTGGACGTGCCCGCGACGATCGCCGTCAGCACCGGCGTGCGGCCCGAATTCCAGTCCGACGAGGTCTGGCTCAGGTGCGACTTCCAGTCGGCGGAGGTCAGGTTATCGCCGAGCTTCAGGGTGAACGGGTTGGCCGTGCGAGCCCAGTGGTAATTGCCCCATGCGTGGTTCGCGTGGGCCAGGTTGGCCGAGATGCTGGCTGCGATAACGGTCAGCGCCACTGCCGCCCTGCGAAGAATCTTCTTTTGCATTACAACTCCCCTTGGTTAAGTGAATTGAAAATACATGCGGTACTGCAGGGCCAGAATACTACTGACGAGCCGAACGGCCTAACGCGCATTGAAAATAGCGCAACACTATCATGTTAAAAGACTTCGCGGCGCAAGTCCGGCTCGGCGGCGAACAGCGCTTCCAGCCAGCGCGCGAAGGCTTGCAGTTTGGGCGAAGCCATGCGGCCCTGCGGATACACCAGCGCCACCGGCATCGGCGTCGGCGGCGTGGCATGCAGCACCTGCACCAGCGCGCCGCTGGCAAGATGTTGCCGCACCAGGTAGGTGGCAGTCTGCGCCAGCCCGAGGCCCTGCAGGGCCAGCGTGACATAGCCTTCCGCATCGTTGGTCGCCAGCGTGCCCGCCATATCGGCCTTGCGCACGGCAGTGCCGTCAATGAAGCTCCAGTCGAACGGACGGCCGGTGCGCCCCGAAAAATGCAGGATCGCCGTATGCCGCGGCAGGTCGTCCAGCGTTTGCGGCGTGCCGTGCGCGGCGAGGTAGGACGGCGCCGCGCAAGTCACGAAGCGCATGGTGCCCACCGGCCGGGCCACCAGCGACGAATCCTGCAATTCCCCCACCCGCAGCGCGCAGTCGACGCCTTCGCGCACCAGGTCCACCAGCCGTTCGCTGAGGCTGAGCACCAGCTCCACCTCAGGATAGGCGCGGCGGAACTCCCCCACCCTCGGCAGCACCACGTTGCGGCCCACCGCGCCGCCCAGCTCCACGCGCAGCAGGCCGCTCGGCGGCCGGGCATCGCCGCTGCGGAACGGCGCTTCCGCTTCGTCCACCGCGGCAAGGATCGCCAGGCAGTGCTGGAAATAGGCGGCGCCGTCGCTGGTCAGCGAAAGCGTACGGGTGGTCCGCTGCAGCAGCTGGGTGCCGAGATAGGCTTCCAGCTTCTGGATGGTGGCGGTCAACGCCGCACGCGGCAGGTCCAGCGTTTCCGCCGCCTTGGTGTAGCTGCGCGCTTCCACGATGCGGACGAAGGTCTGCATGGCTTTCAGGCGGTCCATGGCGCTCCAATTGTTCATTTAATGTGAAAAGTATAGACCATTTATTCACTAATTATCTTTGCGCCGCCTTCCCGCAGAATGGCTCCAACCTTTCCCTCACTGGAGCACCAAGATGAAAAACGATATTTCGCGCGGCATGGTGGCCTTGCTGGCCGGCGCCAGCGGCCTCATTGTCGCCAGCCTGTATTACGCCCAAACCCTGGTCGGCCCCATCAGCGCCGCGACCGGCCTGTCACCGCAGGCGGCCGGCCTGATCGTCACCCTGACCCAGGCCGGCTACGCCCTCGGCCTGTTGTTCGTGGTGCCGCTGGGCGACCTGCTGGAAAACCGCAAGCTGGTATTCGGCGCATTGCTGTTTGCCGCGGCGGCCCTGGCGGCAGCGGCTTCCAGCCACAACGCCACGCAATTCCTGGCGGCCTCGCTGGGCATTGGCCTCGGCTCCGTCGCGGCCCAGGTGCTGGTGCCGTTTGCCGCCCACCTGTCGCACGAAGCAACGCGCGGCCAGACCGTGGGCAAGGTGGTGAGCGGCCTGCTGCTGGGCATCATGCTGGCGCGTCCCGCTGCCAGCCTGGTCGCCGATTACGCCAGCTGGCGCGTGGTGTTCGGTGCAGCATCGGTGCTGGTGGCGGGGCTGGCTTTCGTGCTGCGCGCGCGGCTGCCCGAGCGCAGGCCGCAGGCGTCGCTGTCCTATCGCAGCCTGATCGGGTCGCTGTGGCAGCTGTTCCGCGACACGCCCGTGCTGCGCCGCCGCGCGGCCTACCACGCCGGCTTGTTCGGCGCGTTCAGCACGTTCTGGACGGTGGTGCCGCTGGTGCTCGAAGGTGAACGCTTCCGCCTGTCGCAGGGCGGCATTGCGGTGTTCGCGCTGGTGGGCATGGCCGGAGCCATCGCTTCGCCCATCGCCGGCAAGCTGGCGGACAAGGGCCATACGCTGCCGGCGACGGCCGCCGCCCTGCTGCTCGGCATCCTGGGCTTCGCGCTGCCGCTGTGGGCGCCGGCATCGCGGCCCGTGGCACTGGGCCTGCTGGTGGTGGCATCCATCGTGCTGGACATGGGCGTCGCCGCCAACCTGGTGCTGGGCCAGCGCGCCCTGTTCGCCCTTGGCGCGGAAGTGCGCAGCCGCCTGAACGGGATCTACTTCGCGCTGTTCTTCGCCGGCGGCGCGCTGGGTTCCGCCATCGGCGCCTGGATGCTGGCCACGCACGGATGGCGCGCAGCCCTGCTGGCCGGCATGGCATTCCCGGCCGCCGCACTGCTCTACTGGCTGACGGAAGCGCTGGCGCACCGACCACGCAGCACGCGAGCGGCTATTTGCCGTTGATGATTTCTTTCAGCAGCACGAACGTCTCGTGATTGATGGCCCGCTCGTTCGCCTTGAACTCCTGGTCGGCCTTCAGGTAGGCCGGTTTCTTCAATTCGGCCTGTTCGGCCTTGGTGGCCTTGGGCATGGTGGGAAAGAGCTGGGCGCCGCTGTTATAGGTGTTGTCCAGCACCTTCCTGCCATAGCTGGACTGGTAAAAGCGCGTCATTTCCGTGACGGTATCGGGACTCAGGAGGCGCGCCACCGGCGGCGCCATCCTGGTATAAATGGTTTCCGCCGGAACCGCCATGACCTTGTTCATCACGCGTTCACGCTCTTGCGGTGAAGCGTAACGGCTCATGCCGGCTGTCATGCGCATCATTTTTTCGGCCTGCATCGCGGCCAGCAGGTCGTGCGCAGCCTTGACCTGGCCGGCGTCCGGACTGGGGTTGGCGGCTTGCGCGGAAACCGCCAGCGCGGCGGCCAACAAACATGCGGGAACGAATTTCATTCTGACTCCTTGACTCGGTCCCCGCATTCTATGCGAAATCGCGGGAGCGGGGCCGCTCAGAACTCTTCCCACTCCGTGTTGACGCCGGCGCCGACCGTGGCCTTCGCTTTGGCTTTGGCCCGGATACCGGATGTCGGCGCGGCGAACGATGGGGCTGGCGACGGCAATGCCGCCCGGTTCGCCACCTTGCCGCCGGCACGCGCCTTCGCCAATCCGATCTTCGCCGGCGATGGCTGCGCCGACTGCACTGCCAGCGCGGAACTGGTGGCGGCTTTATGCAAGGTAAACACCGCGACCAGCGACGACAGCTGGGCAGCCTGCTCCTTGAGCGAATCGGCGGCGGCTGCTGCCTCTTCGACCAGCGCCGCGTTCTGCTGGGTGACGGTATCCATCTCGCCGATGGCCTGGTTGACCTGGTCGATGCCGGTGGATTGCTCCGCGCTGGCCGACGAAATCTCCGCCATGATGTCGCTGACGCTGGCGATGCTGGCCACCACTTCATCCATGGTGCGGCCGGCCTGGTCCACCAGTTTGCTGCCAGTTTCGGCGCAGGACACGGAATCATTGATCAAGGTCTTGATTTCCTTGGCAGCTTGCGCGGAGCGCTGCGCCAGCGTGCGCACTTCGGTTGCCACCACCGCAAAGCCGCGGCCTTGCTCGCCGGCGCGCGCCGCCTCGACCGCCGCGTTGAGCGCCAGGATATTGGTCTGGAAGGCGATGCCATCGATCACGGAGATGATATCGACGATGCGTTTCGACGCCTCGTTGATGGAGCCCATGGTGTCGACCACCTGTGCCACCACCGCGCCGCCGCGGGTCGCCACTTCGGTTGCCGATGCCGCCAGTTGGTTGGCCTGGCGTGCATTGTCGGCATTCTGGCGCACGGTGGACGTCAACTCTTCCATCGAGGACGCGGTTTCTTCCAGCGCGCCGGCCTGCTGCTCGGTCCTTGCGGACAAATCCTGGTTGCCGACAGCGATCTGCTGGGTGGCGGTGGCGATCGTGTCGGTGCCCGCACGGACCTGGCCGACAATCTGCGACAGGCTGTCGCGCATACGGCGCAGGGCAAACAGCATGCTCGATTCGTCGCCCGCCCTGGTCTGGATGTCGACGGACAGGTCGCCGCCGGCGATGCGGGCGGCGATCTGCGCCGCATCCTCCGGCTCGCCGCCCAGCTGCCGCAGCAGTGTGCGCGTGATCCAGATCCCGATGCCCATCCCCATCAAGGCGCTGCCCACCACCAGCATGATCATGATGTTGCGGCTCGACTCATACAGGTCCGTCGTGGTCTGCGAGGCGGTGGCGGCATTCTTCTCCTTGAGGCGCGCCAGTTCGGTCATGCGGTCGTCCACCGCCGTGGCCTTCGCCGCCATCGCGCCCATGACGAAATTGGTGACTTCCCGGTTGGCCTGCAGGGGCTCGGCCTGGGCGCGGCGCAGCGCGACTTGCAGGTCCTTGTCGTATTCGTCCAGCTCCTGGCGCAGCTTGTCGAGCAGGGCCCGGCCTTCCGGCGAATAGAAGCGCTTGTCCGCTTCAGCCAGGTTGCTGCGCATCAGCTTGCTTGCCTCGTCCACGCGCTGCGCCTGCTTGGCGCGCTCCGCGTCACTCGATGCCAGCAACATGCTGCGCAGGGCGCGGCCGATGTAGACCAGGTCGATATTGGCTTCCTTCACATAGGACAGGCCGAGCAATTCACGCTCGTACATGCGGTCGCCCATGTCATTGATCTTGCTCATGTTGACGATGCCGATGCCGGCGACGATCGCGCCCACCAGGGCAACCACCGCAAAACCGCTCAGCAACCGGGTGCCGACTTTCATTTTATTCAGGCTCATCTTGGATTCTCCAGGTAGGTTCTGTCAGGCTGCCTGCGGCAGCGCAGCAGCCGGGCTCACATCGGCCAGCAGCTGGTTCAGGTTGGTCAATTGCAGCAGCCGCTCGTCCAGCGTGGCAATCGCGGACAGGTAATCGTGGCTGAAGCCGGGGCCGCTTGGCGGCGGCGGCTTGATCTGCGCGGAGCTCAGCCTGACCACGTCGGACACGCTGTCGACCACGATGCCGACCTGGCGATCCTGCACCGACAGCACGATGACCACGGTGAATTCGTTATAGCTGGCCTGGCCGAGGCCGAGCTTGAGGCGCAGGTCGACAATCGGCACGATAACGCCGCGCAGGTTCACCACGCCCTTGAGGTAATGGGGCGCTTCAGCCAGGCGCGTCACGGCGCTGTAGCCGCGCAATTCGCGCACCGCCTGGATATCGATGCCAAATTCTTCATTGCCCAGCGTGAAGGCCAGCACTTCGGCCAGCCCTGTCGGCTGGCCAGTGGCGGCGTCATCGCCGAGAGTATCGTTCTGGGAACGCATCATGTCCTCTCCAATGGACGAGCAAAGCCGGTCCACACACCGGGCGGTGCTCGCAAGCAGTTAATTCGGGATGGTTTCGGCGAGGATGGGGCCGAGGGAGGAGTGCCTGGTGGGCCGGACAGCGTCCGGGCAGCAACTACGGACTAGAGTCTAGACGTTTTTTTGTTGCCGATAGTCACCAATTCTCACCTGTGGGGAAAGTGGTACAGCGGGCGCAGGCGAGGTCAGAGGAACGGCCAGCCGAGGATGCCCTTGGCATGCAGCACGGGCCGCAGCACGAGGTAGCCGATGGCGAAACCAATCGCCAGCAGGCTGCGCGCATCGCCCATGGCAGCAAGGAAGACAGCGCCGACCGTCGTCGCGGCGACCAGCACCATGAGCCAGACCTCGATGCTGGTGAGGAAGCCCGCAGCGTAGCGCCAGGCCTGCGCAATGACGTTCAACGCTTCCCCCGGAGTTTTGATTGGCTTTTCCATAACTGTCCCAGCAAAGTGCATCTTCGACATTATGGAACGCGAGCACAGCGCGCCGCATTGACCTGCTTTCAGAAAAGCCACACCGGCGCGGTGTTTGCCCGCCGCGACTCAGAAAGGCAGCAGCACGTCCAGGTCGTAATGCTGGCCGGCGACGACGCCGTCCACACGTGCCTGCGGCAACCGGTGGCCTGCCTGCCATACCTCGATCGCATCGACGGCAGCGCGCCGGATGTTGAGCCTGAACTGCGCTCCGCGGAAGCTGCGCTCAACCTCCATGCCATCCCACCCGGCAGGCAGGTTCGGCGCAATGGCCAGGCCATCGGCATCCCCGCGCACGCCGCACAGCCCTTCGATCACGCAGCGGTAGGCCCACGACACCGTGCCGGTATTGAACAGCTGGCTCGAACGGCCCGCCGTGCGCGGATACTCCCGGTGCGCTCCCCGATAATAATTGGGGATGAATACCGGCAGCTGGCCCCGTTGCAGGTAATCGGCTTCTTCAGGCCCAGGGATCATCTGCCGCAGCAGGGCGTAAGCGCGGTCGCCTTCGCCAATGGAGTACAGGCTGAAGATGTAGAAAATCGCCGCGTGGTTGTAGACCGCGCCGTTTTCGGCCGAACCGGGATGCTTCTGCGTTACGCGGCCGACATCGTCGCGCATCTTGCTGTAGGGAGGCGCGAACATCGTCACGCCATAGGGAGAATAAAGCTGCTCCTCGACTTCGGCCATCATCATGGCGCGCTGCGCCGGGCTGGCCGCCCCGGACAGGATGGCCCACGCCTGCGGGTTCAGGTAGATGCGCCCTTCCCTGTCTTCCTTGACACCGAACTTCACGTTGTCGTCGGTGATCCCCCGCGCGAACCAGCGGCCGTCCCACAAATGCGCGTTGGCCGCGCCGTTCATTTTCGCGGCCCCTTCGCGGAAATGGCTTGCCTGGGCCAGTGCGCCACGGTGCTCGCACATGTCGGCCCACAGGTTCAGCGCATACGCTGCCGCTACCGTCAGCCAGCCGGAAACGCCGCGCCCCTTGTAGCCGACCATGTTCATCGGGTCGCACCAGTCGCCCTGGGCGATGAAGGACAGCCCGCGCTCGTCGCGCGCCTGCAGCAACCATTCCATCGCGCGGCCGACACGCGCCGCCACGGTTTCGCTGCGGCCAGTGCCATCGACGACAACTTCATCGAGCAAGGCCCAGTCGGCGGTTTCGTCGAGATACGCCTTGAGCGAGACCGGAAGCCAGACGCAGTGGTCGGTATGCGGCACCTGGTTGATGTATTTGAGCTCCGCCCCTTCGGCCAGCAGGATCCCGTCGGGCATGGCGCCGCTGGCCTCCTGCTGGCCCAGCGCGTGCAGGAAAGCGGCGCGCATGCGCTGCGGCTGCACGAAGCTCATGCCCATATTGTCCTGCAAATAGTTGCGCGTTTGCGGGTCGGTGGTCAGGCGGTTGACATCGCCGTGATAGAACACCTGGCGCGGCAGCCAGTGGTTGACGAAGTTGTCGAATTCGGCATCGGGCGTCTTGATGCGCAGGCAGCCGCTGCCACCGGCGATGTAGGCCGCGTAGTCGGCTGCCGTCCTGGCAAATGCTTCGGCCGACAGGTAGCGCTCGCGCATGCGACGGATTTCGGCGTCGTCCAATGCGGGACCGAACAGGAAGCGCTTTTCCGCCACGGCGCCGGCGGCAAGCGCCAGCTTGTACTGCACCACGGCGGCGGGCGTCTCGTAGCGGGCATCGCCGTTACCCAAAGCGTCCGCTTGCAGGGCACTCGGCTGGTGCAGGCCGCCTTCGCCCTCAAACGCGGCCTGGTTCACTTCCCACGAATCCGGCGCATCCTCGCACAGGAAATAGGTCTTGTCCTTCAGGTCCTTGTTCTTGAAATAGTCTTCCACCTTTTGATAGGGCGTGACGCTGCTGGCGACAATGCCGCCCAGGTCCGCGCGGTACTCGCCCGACTGGTTCATCCACGACATGTAGCCGATCGGGAAATAAGGCGTCACGCTGACCGTGCGTGGGCGGCCGGACAGGTTGGTCACCTTCAGCGACCACAGTTCCACCACGTCGTCGGTTGGTAAGGCCAGTCGCAGTTCGACGCGCAGGCCGAAGTGTTCAACAGTCCACAGCAGGTCCGATTTGCCGACCGAGAAAGCGAAGCGGTCGGGCTGCTGGCGTACTGGCTCGTAGGGGGCGGAAAACAGCTGCCCGCTCTCCTCGTCCTGGATGTAGACGAAACGGCCCGGGTGGTGGGCGTAGTACGCCTGCTCCGGCTGCATGAACGTCCTGGCCTCCAGGTTCGGCGCGTGCGCATATTTCGCAGGTTCCGGCTGCATGAACTGCGCCACGGCATAGCCGCGGCATGTAGCCTGGATCATCATCTTGCGGTTCCACAGGAAGCCGGCGGCATTCGGCATGGCGGTTGGGCTGGTCAACTCGAAGCGGTTGCCGCCATCGGTAGGACGTAACACTATTGATACTCCGTTGAATTGGTTTGCGGCGCCTTGCGCGCCAGGAGTTCGGCCTGCACTTGCGCCAGCCGCTTTCCGTCAAGCTGGTAGAAGCACATGCAGGCTACGGCGAGCAAGGCAAACAGGGCCGGGATGAACGACATGAGCCAGACGATGCCGTCCTGCGAACCGCTAGTCTGGACGGCATTGGGCACGTAGCCGAGCGCGGTAAAGATCGCGCCGATGACCGCCACCGCCACGGCAGTGCCAAGCTTCTGCGAAAAGGTGGCGGCGGCGAAGGTCAGCGCCGTGGCGCGGCGCCCGGTACGCCACTCGTTGTAATCGGCCGTGTCGGCGTACATGGAAAAAGCCAGCGGCGATTTGGGCCCGAGCACGAAGCCTGTCGCCGCCTGTAGCACATACATCAGCGTGACCTGGTCCTTGGGAACGAAGAAGAAGGCGCCGGACAACAGCGCCGTGAGGCTCATGAGGATGATCATCAGCCGCTTCTTGTCCACGAAGCGCGTCATCACCGGCGTAAGCGCCGCACCGATGCTGGCCGCGACCATGTAGGCCGGGATAAACGATGCGATCAGCTCAGGCCGGCCCACGTAATACTTGAAGTAATAGGCCGCGGTGGTGCCGCGCAGCGTGATCGTCACCATGATGACCAGCGCGAGGATGAACAGCACCATCCACGGACCGTTGCCGGCCAGGTCGCGGATATCCTGCACCAGGTCATTCTTCTGCCCTGCCGGCGGAGCAATGCGTTCGCGCGTATTGAAGGACGCAAGCGAGAACAGGCAGGCGGCGCCGATGCCCCATGCCAGCATCGCCAGTTGCCAGCCCCGTTGCGCATCGCCGGCGCCGAATGTCTTCACCAGCCACGGCGTCGCGGCCGTCACCAACGCACGCGAGGTCGATCCCGACGTCGTGGTCC
>CBHWEO010000175.1:0-11794 GCA_966112955.1 uncultured Duganella sp.
CCCTTGGAGCCGGACACCGAATTCAGGATGGTGCCGTTGGACAGGATCTGCTGGAAGGCGATGCCTTCGAAGTCGGTGTGGAAGTAGTTGATGTACGCGCTGTACAGCTGGCCCGCCGTCTTGAAGCCTACCTCATACTGTTTGACCTTCGGCGTCGGCAGGATGTTGCGGTCATCCACTTTCGCCTGGGTGCCCGTATTGCGCAGGTCGTCGAAGGCGATGAAGGTGTGGCCCATATTGGCGCGGGCGAACACGCTGGCATCCTTGGCCAGTTTGTAGTTGCCGCCGATGGTGAAGCTGTTGGCGGAGTCGGTGCGGTTCAGCGCCGTGTTGGAGCCGGTCGGCATCGAGGTATTGTTGTTGTACACGGTCAGCGGGTTGTTGTCGGTGTCGCCGGTGCGCAGGTTGGAGATCGTGGCATCGAGCTTCTGGCGCTCGCGGCGCACGCCGCCGTCGACCTTGATCTTGTCGTTCACCTTCCACTCGTTGGCGATGTACAGGGCGGTATTGCTGCCGTCGTACGAAGCGACGGGCGCATAGAACACGCTGCCATCCTTGCCGTTGTTGGAGACGATGACGCCGTTATCCAGCTTGACGTTGATCAGGCGCGCGTTCGGCACGGCCGTCATCAGGTGGCTGCTGCCCAGGTACCACACATCGTCCGAGGAATAGTTGGCAAAGTAGCCGCCCACGGTCAGGGTGTTGTCCTTGATCCATTCCTTGCTGACGCGGATTTCGTCGGTGAAGGACTTCAGCTTCTTCTCCACGGCCCACAGGCCCGCCTGCACCACTTGCTGGTTGCCCGCCACCGGCGTGCCGTCCAGGTAGGTGGCAGTGGCGGTGGTGCCGCCATTGGCCGCCAGCGCTGCCGAGTTATAGGCGGACATGGTCAGCGGATTGTTACCGGTGAACATGGCGATGGTGTTCAGGTCGCCATCGAAGTGGTTGAACTTGTTGGACACATTCCAGCCGCCGATATTCTGGTCAAATTCCATGCCCAGCACGGTGGACTTCAGGCCGCGGCCATCGCCCAGGTCGTAGTTCAGGGTCTTGCCCGGTGCGGCTTCCACGGTGAAGCGGCGCATCTCGTTGCTCATCAGCGTGCCCTTGAGCGGATCGAAGCCCGGGAATTCGCTGATGGTGCGGCCTTCGTTGCTGGAGATCAGCGGCACGCCGGTGTAGAAGGCGTTCTTGTCATTGGTGCTGCGCACATAGAAGGTGGCCTCGCCCTGGTCCAGCTTGCGGGTCAGGGTCGCGGTGACCTGGCCGCCATCGTCGGCCGGGAACCCGGAATCGCGCACGCCATGGGTGTTGCGGTAGAAACCGCCAATCGTGCCGTACCAGCCTTCGGCGATCTTGCCGCCGTAGAAGACGTCGATGCGGCGCAGTTCGCCGGTGCCGGTGGTGAAGCGTACCGAGCCTTCCGGCGTGTCCGTGCCTTTCTTCAGGATGAAGTTCATGGTGGCGCCGGGCTGGCCGCTGGAGAAGATGGTGCTCGGGCCGCCGCGCAGCACTTCCACGCGTTCGATGGTGTCATCCAGGCGGAAGGCCGACGATCCTTCGAAGAAGGACAAGGTGGAGACCGGGTACAGCGGATTGCCCTGCATTTGCACCGACACGAAAGGCGAGTCGGAGCCGGACGGGAAGCCGCGCACCTGGATGTTGGCGCCGGACTGGCCGCCGGTGGATTCGGCAAAGGCGCCCGGCACCAGCTTCATGACGTCGGCGGTGCTGATCGGGGCAGCTTGCTTGAGTTGTTCTTCCGAAGCGGTGGTGATGGAGAAGGCGGAGTCCAGCTTGCGCACGCCGCGGGCGGAGGCCACGCCGGTCACGACCACTTGCTGGATTTCTTTCTGTACCGTGTCTCCTTTTTCGGAGGCTGGAGCCTCCGCTTCAGCGGCCTGCGCCTGGCCGATCAGGGTCAGTACAGCAATGGAAATGGACGACAACAGGAACTTCCGATGGGTTTTCATACGTGTCTCTTCTTTCGTTTTATGGTGGTTCGGCTTCCAAGGCCTGACCATTGAAACAAGAAATGATATCGATGTCAATCGAAATGTTATCGATGTCATTTTGTTGTTGCAGCGTTTGGAAATCTGTCATAATGCCGCGCATGGCTGTCAATAAAACCATGGAAGACCTCGCCAAACTGGCAGGGGTTTCGAAAATCACCGTGTCGCGCGCCCTGCGTGGCAGTCCCCTCGTGACGGAAGAAACGCGGGAGAAAGTGCGCCAGATCGCGGAAGCCCAGGGCTACCGCCTGAACGTGAGCGCACGCAACCTGCGCATGGGGCGTTCGTATTCGGTGGCCGTTGTGGTGGAAATGACACCCGAGAAGGGCCGGCCGATGTCCGACCCGTACCCGCTGGAGCTGCTGGGCGGGATCACGCAGGAGCTGACGACAGCCGGCTACAGCGTGGTGCTGACCTCGCGCCAGCTGCTGGATACCGCCCCGGTGCAAGGCGCCGACGGCTTGATCCTGCTGGGCCAGGGTTCGCATGGCGAAGCGGTGACCGCGCTCAAAAAGCGCAGCCAGCCGCTGGTCGTATGGGGCGCGCCCGAAGCGGGCTCCGACACCGTGGTGGTGGGCAGTGACAACCGCAAGGGCGGTGCCAGTGTCGCCCAGCGCTTCATTGAACTGGGGCGCAAGAAGGTGATTTTCCTGGGCGACGTGGACCACGCCGAGGTGCAGGAACGCTGCGCGGGCTTCATCGACGCGCTGGGCGGGCAGGGCACGGTGCATATCATGCGGCCGAAGGCCTTCACCTTCGAGGCCGGTTTCGATTGCATCGACTCCCTGCTGAAGAAGAAAGGCTTGTCGTTCGACGGCGTGTTTGCCGCCAGCGACTTGCTGGCGATGGGCGCCATCCGTGCCCTGGCGGAGCGCGATGTGCGCGTGCCGGAGCAGGTGTCGGTCATCGGCTATGACGATACGCCGGGCGCGGTGAGCTTCGTGCCGCCGCTGTCCAGCGTGCACCAGTACCTGCGCGATGGCGGGGTGCTGTTGGCGAAGAAGATGCTGGATTTGCTGGAGGGGCGCCCCGTGTCTTCCGAAACCCTGCCGACCGCCCTGATCGTGCGGCATACCTGAATATTTTTTTATACGGAATCCAAACCGGTTTGAATCAGCAAGAAGGATGAAGATGCAGCACACTTACCCCCTCGACGCCTGGTGTATCCGCGAAACGTCCTTCGATGCGGCGTCGAATTTCCTGGATGAGACCCTGTTCGCGCTCGGCAATGGCTACATTGGCTTGCGCGGTACCCCGGAGGAAGGCTACTCCGGACCGGCCGGCACTTCGCTGGACGGCACCTACCTGAATGGCTTCTACGAATCGGAGCCGATCCAGTACCCCGAAAACGCTTACGGCCTGGCGCGCAACAACCAGTTCATGCTGAACGTGCCGAACGCAAAAGGCATCGCACTGTGGCTGGGCGAGGAAAAATTCGACCTGCTGCAGGGCCGCGTGGAGCGCTACGAGCGCCGCCTCGATTTCCGCACCGGCCTGCTGGAGCGCGATGTCGTGTGGCAGTCGCCGTCCGGCCGCCGGGTGCAGGTGCGCAGCCGGCGCCTGGTCAGCTTCGCCAGCAAGCATTTGTTCGCCATTGAATTCGTCGTGACGCCGCTGGGGGCGGACGCCAGCCTGCGCATCGACTGCTCGCTCGATGGCGCGGTGCGCAACCAGCAAGCGGGCGACGATCCGCGCGTCGGTTCCGCGACCACCGGCCCGGCGCTGGCGCTGGACGGCACCGAACTGGCGCCGCACTTCGCCGCCCTGCAACAGCGCACGCACAACAGCGGCTTCTCGCTCGTGACGGCCGCCGCGCAAGTTATCGATGCGCCGCATGTCTTCTCCCAGCACGCCGAGGGCTCGCGCCTGCTGCAATCGTACGCGGTCGACGCGCGCGATGGCCAGGCGGTGCGGCTGGTCAAGTACGGCTGTTACTACAGCTCGCGCGACTACGGCGCCGACGAATTGCCGGCGCGCGCCCGCGCCGAACTGGAAGCGGCGCGCGGCCTGGGCTTCGACAAGCTGGCCGCGCAGCAGGAAGCCTACCTGGCCGACTTCTGGGCGCAAGCCGACGTGGAAGTGGCGGGCGACGACGCGCTCCAGCAAGGCATCCGCTTCAACCAGTTCCACCTGCTGCAATCGGTGGGCCGCGACGGCAAGACCAATATCTCCGCCAAAGGCGTAACGGGCGAAGGCTACGAAGGCCACTACTTCTGGGACACGGAGATCTACATCTTCCCCTTCTTCCTGTACAACAAGCCGGAGATCGCGCGCAAGCTGCTGGAGTACCGCTATGCCGGCCTGCCTGCCGCCCGCGAACGCGCCCGCCAGATGTCGCATGCCAAGGGGGCGCTGTACCCGTGGCGCACCATCGCAGGCGAAGAGTGCTCGGCCTACTTCCCGGCCGGCACCGCGCAGTACCACATCAACGCCGACGTGGCCTATTCGATCAAGCAGTACATGGACGCCACCGGCGACCAGGCCTACCTGCTGCAATACGGCGCCGAGATCCTGCTCGAAACGGCGCGCATCTGGATCGGCATCGGCAGCTACAACCGCGCCGGCGCCTTCGTGATCAACGAAGTGACGGGCCCCGACGAATACACCGCTCTGGTGAACAACAACTACTACACCAATGCGATGGCGCGCCAGCACCTGCTGTTTGCCGCCACCGTGGCCGAGCGTATCGCGCGCGAGCAGCCGCTGGAGTGGGCGCGAATTGCCGCCGCCGTGGACCTGGCCGATGGCGAGCTGGAAGCATTCCGCCGCGCCGCGGGCGCGATGTTGCTGCCCTACGACAAAGCGCTCGGCATCCACCCGCAGGACGACAGCTTCCTCGACAAGAAAGTGTGGGATTTCGCCGGCACGCCGGACGACAAGTACCCGCTGCTGTTGAATTACCACCCGATGGTGATCTACCGCCACCAGGTCTGCAAGCAGGCCGACGTGGTGCTGGCGCTGCTGCTCCTGAGCGAACAGTTCACGCTGGAAGACAAGAAGCGCGACTTCGACTACTACGAGGCCGTGACCACCCACGATTCCTCGCTGTCGTCCTGCATCTTCAGCATCATCGCCTCCGAAGTGGGCTGTCAGGACAAGGCATACGACTACTTCATGGAGACGGCGCGCCTCGACCTGGACGACACCCACGGCAACACCCACTACGGCGTGCACACCGCCGCCATGGCCGGCACCTGGCTCGGCGTCGCCTATGGCTTCGGCGGCATGCGCGTGGTGGA
The DNA here is from genome assembly GCA_966112955.1 of uncultured Duganella sp. Classification (GTDB taxonomy): domain Bacteria; phylum Pseudomonadota; class Gammaproteobacteria; order Burkholderiales; family Burkholderiaceae_D; genus Rugamonas. Next base: position 5,252 of record CBHWEO010000175.1, read on the forward strand.
TGGCGAAGTGCGTTTCGCGCCGACGCTGCCGAAGCAGTGGCAGCATTACCAGTTCCGCATCCACCTGCACGGCAGCCTGCTGCAAGTGCGCGTCAGTTCGGCGGGCACGCAATACACCCTGCTGCGCGGCGACGCGCTGTCGTTCCAGCACCGCGGCGCTGCCGTCACCGTCACCCCGGCCGCGCCGGTCAAGGAGTTTGCATGAAAGCCGTTATCTTCGACCTCGATGGCGTGATCACCGATACCGCCCGCTACCACTTCCTCGCCTGGCAGAAGCTGGCCCAGTCGCAGAAGGTGCATTTCGATGAAGCCTTCAACGAAAACCTGAAGGGCATCGACCGCATGGGTTCACTGGAGCTGATCCTGGCGGGTGCGCCGCGCAGCTACAGCGATGCCGAGAAGCTGGCGCTGGCCGACGCCAAGAACGAGCATTACAAGCAGCTGATCTCGGAAATGTCGCCCGACGACCTGCTGCCCGGCGCGGTGGAAGCGCTGGACTGGTGCCGCGCGCACGGCTTGAAGGTCGGCCTTGCGTCGGTGAGCAGGAACGCCTTCACGGTGCTGGGAAGCCTCGGCATCACGGACAAATTCGACTATGTCGTGGACGCGACGACGATCGCGCGCGGCAAGCCCGACCCTGAAATCTTCCTGCGCGCCGCGTCGGAACTGGGCGTAGACCCGGCCGATTGTGTTGGCGTGGAAGACGCCGTCGCCGGCGTCACCGCCATCAAGGCGGCCGGCATGTTCGCCATCGGCGTTGGCCGGCCGGCCACGCTGTGGCAGGCCGACACGGTGATCGGCGGGCTGGAACAATTCAAAAATATAATGGAGACACTATGCAAAACCGGCGCGTCATCTGGATCCTCTTCCTGATCTATTTCACCTTCGCCATCCTGCTGAACAGCGTTGGCACGGTGATCCTGCAGGTGATCAACAACTACGGCGTGAGCAAGTCCGCGGCCAGTGTGCTGGAAGGCTTCAAGGATCTGCCGATTGCCGTGGTGTCCTTCCTGGTGGCGAGCTTCCTGCCGCGCATCGGCTACAAGAAGGCGATGCTGACGGGGCTGGCCATCGTGACCGGCGCCGCGCTGGCCATGCCGCTGCTGCCGTCCTTCGCGACGACCAAGGTGCTGTTCCTGTGCGTCGGCATCTCCTTCGCGCTGGTGAAGGTGTCGGTCTACTCCACGCTCGGCCTGGTGGCCGCCGACCGCCGCCAGCATGCCGGCATCATGAATACGCTGGAAGGCTTCTTCATGGTCGGTGTGCTGTGCGCCTACTGGGTGTTCAGCTTCTTCATCGATTCCAGCGACCCGCGCTCGCAGAGCTGGCTGCATGTGTACTGGGTACTGGCCGGCCTGAGCGCGCTGACCTTCGTGCTGTTGCTCGCCACGCCCTTCGACGAACGGCTTGCCGCACCGCCCGAGGCGCGCAGCCTGCCGCAGGAATTCGCGGCCATGCTCAAGCTGTTCTTCAAGCCGCTGGTGTGCGTGTTCGTGCTGACGGCCTTCCTGTATGTACTGATCGAGCAGAGCGTGGGCACCTGGCTGCCGACCTTCAACAACGAGATCCTGCACCTGCCGGCCGCCATGAGCGTGCAGGTCACCAGCATCTTCGCCGCCTGCCTGGCGGTTGGCCGCCTGTCGGCCGGTGTGCTGATGCGGCGCATGAACTGGTATCCGGTGATGAATGGGTGCCTGCTGGGCATGGGCGCCGTAGTGCTGGTCGCGCTGCCATTGACGCGCGACCTCGTGCTGCCGCCGGACGTCAGCTGGAGCAACGCGCCGCTGGCAGCCTTCCTGTTCCCCCTGATCGGCCTTTTCATGGCGCCAGTCTACCCCGGCATCAATTCCGTGATGCTCAGCTCCCTGCCCAAGCACCAGCATTCGGCCATGACCGGCTTGCTGGTAATCTTTTCGGCGCTGGGCGGCACTACCGGCTCGCTGATCACGGGCTATGTGTTCGGCGCCTTCAGCGGGCATTTCGCCTTCTACCTGACGCTGGTGCCGATCGCGATCGTGCTGGTCACGCTGTACTTCTTCAAGCGCGCGGTGGATGGCAGCGATGGGGGGCTGGACGCACCCGCTATAATTTCGCCATGAACCTGAAGAGCCTTGCCGAGAAGCTCGGCATGTCCAAGACCACCGTGAGCCGCGCATTGAACGGCTATCCCGAGGTCAGTGAGCTGACGCGCGAGCGCGTGCTGCGCGCCGCGCAGGAAGCCGGCTATGAAGCCAACCCCATGGCACGCAGCCTGGCGGTTGGCCGCAGCAATGTGCTGGGCACGATCTACCCGCTGCTGCCGGCCGACCTGGGCGATCCCATGTTCCTGGACGTGGTGGGCGGCATGTCGGAAGCGCTCGAACGCAAGCGCATGAACTTCATCATCGTGCCCGTCTCGCCGTCCAACGAGATGCCGTCCTACGAACAGATGGTGCGCGGCCGCCGCGTCGACGGCCTGGTGGTCAGCCGCACCCTGGTGCACGATGAACGCATTGCCTACCTGGCGCGTGCCGGCTTCCCCTTCATCGCGCATGGCCGCACGCAGACGGATGCGCCTTACGCCTGGTTCGATTACGACAACGAGGCCGGCATCCGCATGGCGCTGGAACGGCTGCTGTCGCTGGGCCACCAGCGCATCGCCATGGTGAGCGCGCCGCTGGCCATGAACTTCGCCGCGCAGCGCCGCACCAGTTTCCTCGCGACGCTGGCCGGCGCCGGCCTGGCCGCGGACCCGCGCCACCTGGTCGAGGACTGTATCGACCGCCGCGCCGGGCACGCCGCCGTGCAGGCGCTGCTGGCCGCCACACCACGCCCGACCGCCATCGTGGTCGATAACCACCTGGCCGGTGTCGGTGCCGTGCGCGCCCTGCTCGATGCCGGCCTGGCCATCGGCCGCGACATTTCCCTGATCGTCTGGGGCAGCATGGCCGATACGCTGGCCGATATCGACGTCACCACCATCGACCAGCCCGACGCCCGCGCTGCCGGCGCCAGGATGGCCGACATGCTGCTCGCCCTGATCAACGGCGAGCCCGCCGCCAGCCTGCAGGAGTTGTGGCAGCCGAAGTTGCTGGCCGGCGCTACGACCGGCCGCGCCGCGCGCTGATCAATCCACCAGCGGCAGGATGGCCTGCCGGTAGGGCTGGGCCTCATTCTCCACATACCAGTTGGCCCACAGGCGGTTGCGCGAGCGGCCGTCTTCGATGCGGTCCGGCTCAAGGCTCAGGTAGTTGCGCGCGCCGATGTAGCGGTGCGCCGTGCCGGGGAATTTGTACATGGCAGTGGTGATGCCGCCTTCCAGTTCTTCCACCTTGTCGCCGACGTGCTCGAGGTAGAACAGCGCCATGGCCGGTGGTGGCGGGTGTACGATGCCGGAAGAGGTCAGCTGGTGGATGGTGATCGGCTTGCCCTGGTGCTGCTTGTCGCGCGATTCGATGGCGCCGATCGCGCCCACGTGGACGTCACCGGAGAGGATGGTCACCCGCCCACCGGTGCGCTGCGACCATTCCTGCAGGCGGTGGATCAGGCGCAGGCGCTCCCACTGGTGGGTGCGGCTGAGCCAATGGTCTTTCAGGTCGTCTTCCAGTTCCTGCTGGCCGGGCAGGGCACACAGCAGCATTTCCAGCGTGCTGAAGTCGGGGTGTACGACCGGGATGCTGGACATGACCAGCATGTGCCGGCAATCCGCCTGCGCATCCAGCCAGCTATAGGCAGCCTGCCACGATTGTTCGCCCATCACCACGTCCGGCGTGCGTTCGCTGCGCAAGTCCAATGCCAGCAGGCCGTAGTCGCCAAAGCGTGCCGCGTTCGTGAAGCCCGGCTGCAGCGGCAGGCGCATGGGCACGTCCGCCTCCGTTGCGCTGTGCTGCTGGAACAGCAGGAAGTAGTCGCGTGCCACGTTGTAGATCGCATTGAACACCGGCGACTGCTGGAACTTCTCCGGGTACGAACCCCAGCCATCGATGATGTCGTGGTCGTCCCACATCATCACTGTCGGAATGCTGGCCAGCATGCGCCCTACGTGTGGATAGGCCCACACCTTGAGGTAGTTCGCGAAAAAGAAGTCGTCGATTTCCGTCTGCAGGGCCTTGGTCACCGGCCGGTTGGCGAGCTTCTTGTCGTTGGGCGCCGCAGCCCAGTCATGCAGGGCAGTGGTGGTCCACATGGCATCGCTGTAGACCTGGTCGCCGCCCATCAGCAGCAGGTGGTAGGGACGCTGCGTGTGGTTGTCGTGCATCCTGTTCCAGACCGGGTCTTGCGGAATGTCCTTCATCTTCTTGTAATCGGAGAAGCCGTTGCAGGACGTGTAGGCGCAGGTGGGGGCGCTGTCGCGCGCCGGCACGGTGAAGGTGAAGGGCTGGCCGTCGACAGTGTACTGCACCTGCAGTTCGCGCGTGGCGTGCTGGTCGACCGTGAATTGCCAGCTTTCGACCGTATGCACGGCGCGCTTGTGCAGGCGGGTGCGCAACACGCGTGACGCGGTGGCGAGGGCCTGCGCCGCGCCGAGCGCGCCTGGCAGCACGGAGGCGGCGACCGCCGGGCGGACTTCGCCCGTCCACACCACCAGCGCGCTGACAGTCCACTTGCCGTCGGCGCAACCAAAGAACTTCAGGATAGGACCAAGTACCACCGCCATTGCCAGCCTCCCGACATTAGTAAATAATAAATATTACCGTGGATTGTGAAAGGACGACAGTGGGCATCCGGAACATGGCAGCAATCCTGCTCGCAGGCTTCGCCGTACAGCAGCAAGTGGCAGCGCAGGCGACCGAAGTGCGCGACTTCCCCACGCCGGAAGGCGTGCGCCAAGTCAGGGTGATGCAGCCGCTCAAACCGGGCGGCGACCTGCATCCTTTGCTGATCCTCCTGCATGGCCATGGCAGTACGGCTTCGTTCATGCTGGGCCAGGACTCCTTCCTCGGTTACAGAACGCAGGGGTGGCAGCGGCTTGCGGCACGCGAGAACCTGCTGGTGATCGCACCGCAAGGCGTGAAGGGGAGTGACGGCAAATACGCTTGGAACGATTGCCGTGGCGATGCGGCGACCAATGCCAGGACCGACGATGTGGCCTTCATTTCGGCACTGATCGACGCGGCAGTGAAGGACTATCGCGCCGACCCGCGGCGCGTCTATGTCTACGGAAGCTCCAATGGCGGCGGCATGGCTTACCGTCTCGGCATCGAACTGTGGCCGAAGCTGGCCGCTATTGCGGTACAGAGCTCACTGATGGCGGCGCAGAGCGCGTGCAAGGCACCGGTGCACCCGTTGCCGGTATTTGTCACCCACGGCACGGAGGATAAGATCGCGCCGTTCAAGGGTGGTGAAGTGGGGGCCCTTGGTTTGCGACAGCGTGGAACTGGCCTGAGCGCGGACGAGTCGGTGGCGATCTGGCGCAGGCTGGCGGGTTTGCCGGATAAGCCGGTGGTTTACCGGTTTCCGCAATCGGAAGCGGCTACGTCGGCGACGCGGCTGGTCTGGGGCGAGGATCCGCGCGGCTTGCAGGTGGAGTTCCTGCGCATCGATGGCGGCGGGCATACCCTGGCGTCGAAACGCGAACAGTTGCCTTGGCTGCTGCGCAAGCTGTTGGGGGAGATGAACCACGACGTCGATACTGAAGAGGAGGTTTGGAACTTCTTCAAGGACAAGCGTGGTTTAGCTAACTGACGGCCTCGTGTGCTGGCTTTAGCCTGTGCACATACCTTTTCAACAGGAGGCTGTCATGGGGAAGTATTTCTTGGCCTGGCTGCTCGGGGTGCCCGGGATTGTGCTGGTGGTGGTGTGGCTGTTCTTCCATTTAAACCTGTAAACCGGACAACCGGGGTAGGACCGTGTGGGTCGGACCCCGGTTGTCCGGTTTCAGCGGTTTTTTTACATATTGCGGCGGTACTGCCCGCCCACTTCGAACAATGCCGTCGTGATCTGGCCCAGCGAGCAGACGCGCGCAGCGTCCATCAACTTGGCGAACACGTTGTCGTTGTCGATGGCCGCTTTCTGCAAGGCCGCCAGCGCTGCCGGTGCCTTGTCGGCGTTGCGGGCGTGGAAGTCGGCCAGGCGCTTGAGCTGCGACTGCTTCTCGTCGTCGGTGGAACGGGCCAGCTCGATGGTGGCCGGCGCTTCCGAACCCTTGGGATTGCGGAAGGTGTTCACGCCGATGATCGGCAGCGAGCCGTCGTGCTTCTTGTGCTCGTACAGCAGCGATTCCTCCTGGATCTTGCCGCGCTGGTAGCCGGTTTCCATCGCGCCCAGCACGCCGCCGCGTTCGGCGATGCGCTCGAACTCCTGCAGCACGGCTTCCTCCACCAGGTCGGTCAGCTCTTCGATGATGAAGGCGCCCTGGTTCGGGTTCTCGTTCTTCGCCAGGCCCCATTCGCGGTTGATGATCAGCTGGATCGCCAGCGCGCGGCGCACCGATTCGTCGGTCGGCGTGGTGATCGCCTCATCGTAGGCGTTGGTGTGCAGCGAGTTGCAGTTGTCGTAGATCGCGATCAGCGCCTGCAGCGTGGTGCGGATGTCGTTGAAGTCGATCTCCTGCGCGTGCAGCGA
>CBHWEO010000176.1:0-11723 GCA_966112955.1 uncultured Duganella sp.
GTGTATCACTGGGGGGCTCTGGCGCTCAACGCTTATTGTTGCCCACCAAAAGTCCCCTTGGCCCTTCGGGCACCCCGACTTTCAAGCCGCCAGCGGCGGCGTATGCTGGCGCAGGAATTCCGCGTAAGGCGTGGGCTGGATGTCGAGCAGGGCCGGTTCGACGTCGAACAGGGCCCAGTAATAGGTTTCCAGCCCGCGGCACACCTGGGGCGGCTTGCAGTAGCGGTGCCAGTGCTGGCCCACTTCGTCCGAATACATGCCGTCCGGCGGAAAGAAGGGCAGCATGCGCTTTTCTTCCAGCGCTTCCACCAGCGAGCAGGGGGCGTTCCCGTCGCGCGCCATTTCCACCTGCGACTCATAGCCGCGTTCCGTTTCCACCACCATCAGCTGGGCCGAGCCGTCGGCCTTGAAGAACAGGATGCCGCTCGGGCTGGGGAAGGGGTAGTGCTCGACGAAGCCGTGCTCCTGGTACAGCTGCCGCACCACCTTGGCCAGCGCCGGGCAGCGCAGGAAGCTGAATTCGTGCAGTACCAGCATGTCCAGCAGGGTTTCCGACTGCTCCTGGAAGAACGCTTCCTGCAGCGCCGCCACTTCCTCTTCCAGCCGGTCCAGTGCATCGTCGGCGCTTTTCTTGATGTAGCGGTCGATCAGGCCGCGGTTAAAGGCATCCACCGCGATCTTTTCATCGGCCTGGCCGGTGAACAGGATTTTCTTGCATGGCAGGTGCTGGATCGCCTGGCAGAACGCCACGCCGTTCATCTGCGGCATGGAATAGTCGATCACCAGCACGGAGGGAATGGAAAAGCGCTGGCGCTGGGCGGAAATGCGGTAAATGCGTTCCAGGTCGACCGCCACGTTGCGCTGTTCCGCCGACTGGTTGGGATTATCGAAGTCCACCTGCAGCGGCAGTTCGCTGCTGCGGGCATTGGCTTTGAACCATTCCAGCGCCTGCAGCGGATCGTGGAAGCAGACGCTGGCCTGCATCGGATCGAGCTGGAAGATCAGGCTATGCAGGAAAGTATCGCTGTCGTCCACCAGGACGGTCATGGTGGGGTGGGCGTAAACGGGCAGTTTCATGTTAAACCACTTGCTTGTAAGGGAAATTCAAGCACAAAGATAGCATATGCGTGCTCGCGAGAGACACAATGCAGTTTCGCTTTCCACGCTTGCATCACCTGGCGGCACAGTGCCAGGCCGATGCCGGCGCCATTATGTTCCGGATAGGTGAAGAAGCGCTGGAAGATCATCGGCAGATGGTGCGGTGCAATACCGCAGCCGGTGTCGATCACCAGCACGCGCGGCACGGGGCGGGCGCCGTCGATGACGATCCGCACCCGGCCCTTGCCCGCGCGCTGCACCGCCTGCATGGCATTGCGCAGGAGGTTCAGCAGCAGCATGATGGCCAGTTCGTTCTGTCCACCGAAGCGGAAATCGCTGCGCACCTGCAGCGCCACCAGCTGGCGCTGGGCGTCGCCGGTGAAAGGGTAGCGGCGCAGCGCCGATTCGACCGTATCGAGCATGGACACGGTTTCGTGCGGGTCGAGCTTCTGGCGCACGGCCTGGGCGCTGAGCAGGAACAGGTCGATCATATGGTTCATATGCCGCACCTCGTACTGCATGCGCGCCAGCGCCTGGCGCATGGCTGGATTGTCCTGCGCGGCGCGCTGCTGCATGCGCGACAGGCCGCGCACATTGGCATCCAGGCTGGCCAGCGGCGTGCGCATCTCGTGCGCGACCGCGCCAAGGCCCTCGCCCAGGCCTTCCAGCTTTTCCTCTTCCAGCGCCTTGCGGCTTTGTGAGAACACCCACATCCAGCCGACCAGGAACAGTTGCACTGGCAGCAGTTGCAGCACGGGGACGGCCAGCAGCGCGTCGCTCGCCCCCAGGGCCACGGCCAGCAGCACGGCGGCGCCGATGCCGGTCGCGCAGGCCCTCAGTGCCCGGCGGAAGTCGAATTGGAACAGGGCGACCAGCATTACCAGCATCACTTGCGACCAGGTGGCGTTGGCGCGGTTCATCAGGAACATGAAGGTGCAGAAGAACGGCAGCTCGTAGGTCACCAGCAGCCAGGTGTACAGCTCGCGGTAGCGGGGCGGCAGGCGCCGCGCCAGCAGCCCGCCCAGGGCCAGCGCCACGCCGGCGGTGCGGGCCGCCGGGCTTTCGTAAGGCTGCGGCAGCAGCCAGCCAAAAATCAGGTAGTACAGGGGAAAGCAGATGATCCCGAGCCAGCTCAGGGCGGCCAGGCGCAGGTTGGCAATTTCCTCGGCACTGCGGGCGAGCAGTTTGGAGCGGATGAGGCGTGGGATCATCCATGCATGATGGCGGTTCACCACCGGTTTTTGCGCAGAATCAGCACGAAGCTTGATCCACATCAATACGCCCATGCGCTATCATTGGCTTATGAATGATGAAGCACGCACCCTTTACGAAGTCATCGGCGGCGAAAACAAGCTGCGCGAGATGGTGGACCGTTTTTACGACCTGATGGAGCTGGAGCCGGAATTCGCTGGCATCCGCGCCCTGCACCCGCCCAGCACGGACGGTTCGCGCGACAAGCTGTTCTGGTTCCTGAGCGGATGGATGGGCGGGCCGGACCTGTTCATCGAACGCTTCGGCCACCCGCGCCTGCGGGCGCGCCACCTGCCTTTCCCGGTCGGCACCAGTGAGCGCGACCAGTGGCTGCGCTGCATGGCGTGGGCGATGGAAGATGTCGGCATCGCCGAAGACTTGCGCCTGCAGCTGATGGAGTCGTTCTACCAGACCGCCGACTGGATGCGGAACAAGGCCGATTGATGGAGCTGACCATCCTGCTGGCGCTGGCCGTCGTCATCGTCGTCCTGCAAATTGTCAGCCTGCTGCGCAGCCGCGGCCCGGACGTGGCCGACCAGCTGGACCGCGTCGAGCGCGAGGTGCGCCTGCAGCTGCAGGCCACCGCCCAGGCACAGCGCCAGGAAATGGGCACCATGCTGTCGCAGTCGCATGCTGCCACCGTGCAGCAGCTGGAAACCATGCGCCGCCAGATTGAAGTGCTGACCGAATCGAACACGCGCCGCCTGCTGGAAGTGCGCGTGGCGCTGGAAACCAGGATGCGCGAGCTGCAGGCCGACAACGGCGCGCGGCTGGAAGAAATGCGCAAGACCGTCGACGAAAAGCTGCACGAAACGCTGGAAACACGCCTGAGCGAATCCTTCAAGCAGGTGTCCGAACGCCTGGAGCGCGTGCACCAGGGCTTGGGAGAGATGCAGCAGCTGGCGCTGGGGGTGGGCGACCTGAAACGCGTGCTCACCAATGTGAAGACGCGCGGCACCTGGGGCGAGGTCCAGCTGGAAATGCTGCTCGAGCAGGTTCTCACGCCGGAGCAGTATGCCAAAAACGTCGAAACCATCCCGGGTTCCAACGCGCGCGTCGAATTTGCCCTCAAGCTGCCGGGCCAGAAGGAAGGCGGCAACCCGGTCTGGATGCCGATCGACGCCAAGTTCCCGAAGGAGCAGTACGAACGCCTGCTGGAAGCGGCCGACCGCGCCGATGCCGACGCCGTGGCCGCCGCCGGCCGCGAACTGGAACGCGCCGTGCGCGGCGAAGCCAGGACCATCGCCGAGAAATACGTGTCGCCGCCATTGACCACCGATTTCGCCATCCTGTTCCTGCCGACCGAAGGCCTGTATGCGGAAGTGATGCGCCGGCCCGGCCTGGCCGATGAATTGCAGCGCGTGCACCGCGTCAGCATTGCCGGGCCTTCGACCCTGACGGCGCTGCTGAACAGCCTGCAGATGGGCTTCCGCACGCTGGCGCTGGAAAAGCGCTCGTCGGAGGTATGGCAAGTGCTGGGCGCCGTGAAGACGGAGTTCGCCAAGTTTGGCGACGTCCTCGCCGCCACCAAGACCACCCTGGAGCGCGCCGCGCGCAACATCGAAAACGCGGAAGTACGCAGCCGCCAGATGGCGCGCAAACTGAAATCGGTGGAAGCGCTTCCCGCCGAAGCAGCCTTGCTGGCGCTGGGCGGTACCGACGCGGCAGACAACGACGCCGACGCGGCGGAAAGCGGTGCCTGACCGATGCGTCGTGCCACGCGCCTCGCATATGGTTTGCTCTATGCCGCCACTGCGGGGGTGCACGCCGCCGAAGGCACGCTGCCGCTCGCGAAACCGGGCCTTTTGTCGCCAGCTGAAGTGGCCCAGTTAGGCCAGGCGCGCGACAGTTTCGGCAGGCCGCTGGGCGTCCCACGCCCGCAAACGCCATTGGCAGAGGCGCTGGGCGACGCCTGGAAGAAGGACCCGTCCGAGGCCAACCTGAAGGCCTGGTCCGAAGTCCTGATCAAATGCCAGCAAAGCACCAACCCGGCGTGGACCACCGCGCTGATGCGCAGCGATCCACCGCAAGCGCATTGCTATCGCTATTAGGCTTGTGCCTTGCGCCGGCGCAGCAAGCCCAGCGCGGCCAGGCCCAGGCCAAACAGCGCCACGGAACCCGGCTCCGGTACTTCGGCACGCCGCACGCCGAGCTGCGCAGCGATATTGCCCGCTTTGCCCATCATGCCGCCAGCATTGGCGGTGTACAGCGTGTCGTGCAGCGAGTCGTAGGTGATGCCGGTGATGTATGTGCCAGCTGGCGTCAGGCCAGCCAGGGTGAAGTCGACGTTCTGCACCACACCGGTCGTAGCGTCAACGCGGCGCGAAATATGGGTGCTGCCGTAGCTGTCGCCAAAAAATACGTAGCCATTGATCGCAAACGCATAGCCGGCGTGGCCGTTCAGCAGGTCGAAGTTGACCGTGCTTTGCTGGTTCAACGCGTAATCGAAGGTCGAAATGCTCCACTTGTTGTTGTTGGCGCGACCGCCAACCACGTAAAGCTTGCTGCCATCGCTCATCGCGTTGACGCCGGAGTAACCGCCCCAGTCAAAAGTGTCCTGGCCGTTGGCCGTGCCCATGCCGCCGTTGACCAACGTCGATGCCTGCACTGCGCCAGTGGTGGCGGAGATCTTGGAAAGCTGGAGGCTGGAAAGGCCGCCGGTGCGCATGTACAGCGAGCCGTTGTAGGCTGCCAGGTAGGTGCCCCAATTGTCGGTGGCCAGGTTGCCGCTGACAGTATGGCTTTCCAGCGCACCGGTATTGGCGAAAGTTGCGACGCCGTCGTGGATGTAACCCTTGACCAGGTAGGCTTTGCCGGTGACAGGATCGACAGCCATGCTGGAATAGGACGATCCGTCATTGACGAGCGTGGTGCCGGAGATGACTGCAGCGGATGCATGTCCTGCCAGGACCAGGCTTGCGGCGGCCAGCGCCTTGCGTGCGAAACTCATGATATTGCTTTCGAGATAAAAAACCATCTTCAAAGCAACAATCATTCCAGCATGAATTTATTGTTTCTTTTCAGGGGCTTAAGTTGACGACGGGCAGGTTTGCCTTGGAAGGTGTAAAGATTCTCGACACTACAAGTTGTCAGGCTGGATCTCTACACCAGGCCTTCGAACACCAGCACATCGACCGAATCGCCTTCCGCGACATTGCCCTGCTCGTCATGCAGCACCACCATGCAGTTCGCTTCCGACATCGAGCGCAGGATGCCTGAGCCTTGCGAGCCGGTGATGCGCACTTCGCGCGTGCCGTCAATGGCGGTGGACAGGATGCCGCGCTGGTATTCCGTGCGGCCGGGCTTCTTGCGGATGGCCTGCGCGGAGCGCACGCGCAGCAACTGATCGGCCGGCGTGTCGGCGCCCATCATGTGCAGCAGCGCGTGGCGCGCGAAGAAGTAGAACGTCACCATCACGGCCACCGGATTGCCCGGCAAACCGAACAGGTAGGCGCTGCGGCCGTTGGCGCCGACGCGGCCGAAGGCCATTGGGCGGCCGGGGCGCATGCCGATTTTCCAGAAGTGCACGTCGCCCAGGGTAGCCATGACTTGTTTGGTGTAGTCCGCCGCGCCGACCGACACGCCGCCGGAAGTGATCACGGCATCGGCGCATTCGCAGGCAGTACGCAAGGCCTCTTCCAGCGATGCCGCGTCATCCTTCACGATGCCCATGTCGATAATGTCGCAGCCCAGGCGCTGCAGCATGCCGAACAGGGTGTAGCGGTTGCTGTCGTAGACGCAGCCTTCCGCCAGCGGTTCGCCGATCGAGCGCAGTTCGTCGCCGGTCGAGAAGAATGCCACACGCAGGCGGCGCTGCACGGGCACCTCGGCCAGGCCGAGCGAGGCAGCCAGCCCCAGGTCGGCGGGGCGCAGGAGCTTACCTTTGCGCAGGGCGGCGCTGCCTGCGGCCAGGTCTTCGCCCTTGGAGCGGCGGTTGTCGCCGCTGCGCACGGTGTCCGGTGCGATGGTGACGGCGACGTCGCTCAGGTCGGCCGCCAATTCCTGCGGCAGCACGGTGTCGCAGCCTTCCGGCATGACGCCGCCCGTCATGATGCGCACGCATTCGCCGGGACCGGGCTTCAGCTGCGAAGGCCGGCCCGCGTAGACGGTGCCGATCACCTTCAGCGTGGTGTTGCCGTCCGCCTTGAGCTGGCCGCCCGCAAAGGCGAAACCATCCATGGCGGAATTGTCGTGCGCCGGCACGTTGATCGGCGAAATCACATCGGCCGCCAGCACGCGGTCCAGGGCACTGCGCAGCGCCACCTTCTCGACGCCGCGCACTGGCTGGATGAAGTCGCGGATGATGCGCTGTGCATGGCGCACCGGCAGGGCGTCCGGATCGTAGCCGGCCAGGCAGCTGGCCACCTCCTTCAGCGAAGGGTTGGCTGCGGCTTCTTCCTCTTTCTGCAGCTCGGTCAGCGTGTTGATGTTGCGGAAGGCGGCGGCATCGTTGAACAGCACTTCCGCCACCTTGATCGACTTGTACCAGCCGTCCATCTTGCGCGCACCGGTCTGCAGGTAGGCATCCAGCGCCGGCAGGGCGCTCTTGCGCACCAGGCAGAACACCGGGTGCAACTGGGTGTGCGTGTTGCCGGTTTCGTCGGTCTCCAGCGTGGCTGCCACGGCCAGGTCGGCGCCCTGGGCGTGCAGCGCATCGTACAGGCGCTGCGCCAGGTCGGCCGGCAGGAACGGCGAATCGCACGGCGCCGTCAACAGCAATTCGGTCGGGCAGTGCCGCAAGCCGGCCTGCAGGCCGGCCAGCGGGCCTTCGTAGCCCTCCAGTTCATCCTGCAGCACTTCGACGCCGAGCGCGCCGTAGGCGGCCAGGTTGCGGTTGGCGTTGATGGTGACGCTGGCAACTTGCGGCGAGAGCCGCTGCAGTACATGGGAAGCAAGGGTGCCGCCGCGGAATGGCTGCAAGCCTTTGTCCACGCGGCCCATGCGGGTGCCGCGGCCGCCCGCCAGGATCAATGCACTGATGCTGTTCTCCATCGCCAGCTTATCCCCCGATATATGACATTTCGACTTTGCGGTCGCGGCCCAGCGCCAGGCCTTCCGTATTGATGGTGCGCTGTTCGGAATAGCGGTCGCCGCGCACGCGCCACAGGGCGCCGATGGCGGACGACATCTCGGCATCGCTGCGGCCCTCGCGCAGCAGGGCGCGCAGGTCGTGGCCGCGCGTGGCGAACAGGCAGGTGTAGATCTTGCCCTCGGTCGACAGGCGGGCGCGCGAACAATCCTTGCAGAAGGCTTGCGTCACGCTGGAAATCACGCCGATCTCGCCGCCGCCATCGGCATAGCGCCAGCGTTCCGCCGTTTCGCCGGTGTAGTTGGGATCGGCCGGCGCCAGCGGCATCTCGGCGCCGATCATGCGCACCACTTCCGCAGACGGCACCACGTCGCGCATATTCCAGCCGTTGGACGAGCCGACGTCCATGAATTCGATGAAGCGCAGGATGGCCGGCGTGCCCTTGAAGTGGCGCGCCATCGGCAGGATCTCCTGGTCGTTCATGCCGCGCTTGACCACCATGTTGACCTTGACCGGGCCCAGGCCGACGCTGTGTGCCGTCTCGATCCCCTGCAGCACGTCGGCCACCGCGAAGTCGACGTCGTTCATGCGCTTGAAGGTGGCGTCGTCCAGCGCGTCCAGCGACACCGTGACGCGCTGCAGGCCGGCGTCCTTCAGCGATTGCGCCTTGCGCGCCAGCAGCGAGCCGTTGGTGGTGAGGGTCAGGTCGAGCGGTTTGCCGTGCACGGTGCGCAGTTCGGCCAGCATGGCCACCAGGCGCTCCACGCCCTTGCGCAGCAGCGGCTCGCCGCCGGTCAGGCGGATTTTTTCGACGCCATGTGCGACGAACAGGCGCGCCACGCGCGTGATCTCTTCGAAGGTCAGCAGGGCGTTGTGCGGCAGGTACTGGTAGTCCTTGTCGAACACTTCCTTCGGCATGCAGTAGACGCAGCGGAAGTTGCAGCGGTCGGTGATGGAAATGCGCAGGTCGTGCAGCGGACGGGCGAACTGGTCCCGCAGGCTGCCGGTCGGCGCCTCTAATATTGCCGGGATGGCCGGCGCCTGGCTGCGGCCATCATTCAGGAGGATGATTTTCTCGGTCATGCTGGGTGTGCGGTTACACCCGGTACGATAGCACGATGCCGGCGATTGCACAGGCCAGCAATACGCGGATCGTTCCTTGCTTAAACCGCATCAAGGCGATGGCCGCTGCGGCGGCGATTGCCATGGCCGGCCACTCCCAGCTGCCGGCCGGGTAAAACACGTGCACGCCGAAGAATAATGCCAGGCTGGCAATCACGCCCACCACGGCGGCGGAAATCGCGGTCAGCGGGGCGGTCATGCGGATATTGCCGCGCGTGGATTCGACCAGGGGGCCGCCGGCCAGGATGAAGATGAATGAGGGGACAAAGGTGAACCAGGTCGCCACCACGGCGCCCAGCACGCCCGACAGGGCGGGGGCGCCGGCAATGGCCTGCTGCGTCCAGGCGCCGACGAAGCCGACAAAGGCCACCACCATGATCAGGGGACCGGGCGTGGTTTCGCCCAGCGCCAGGCCGTCCACCATCTGCGGGGCGGTCAGCCAGTGGAAGTGCTCGACGCCGCCCTGGTAGACATAGGGCAGCACGGCATAGGCGCCGCCGAACGTCATCATGGCGGCCTTGGTGAAGAACCAGCCCATCTGGGCCAGCGGGCCGCCGACGCCGAACAGCCAGGCCAGCAGCAGCCAGCTGCCGGCCATCAAACCGACGCCGATGGCGCTGACGCGCACCAGTCCGCCCCAGCTGAAGCGGGCGTGCTCCGGCGTCGGCGTGTGGTCGTCGATCAGGGCAGGGGCGTGGCTGGCTTGCTGCGCGGCCGGGCCGTGGCCAGCGCCGCCCAGCGCGAACAGGCCGGGACGCAGGCGGCCGCCCAGCCACCCCAGCACGGCGGCGCTGGCGACGATGGCGGGGAAGGGCAGTTTGAGGAAGCTGATGGCAATGAAAGCGGCCAGCGCCAGCGCCACCAGGGCGCGGTTGCGCAGCGTGCGCTTGCCGATACGCCAGGCGGCGGCCAGCACGATGGCCACCACGGCCGGCTTCATGCCGTACAGGATGCCGGCAATGGCGGGCAGGCTGCCATACGCCAGGTAGGCCCACGACAGGCCGATCAACAATAGCAGCGAGGGGAGGACGAACAGCACGCCGGCGATGATGCCGCCCAGGGTGCGGTGCATCATCCAGCCGATGTAGATGGCCAGCTGCGTGGCTTCGGGGCCGGGCAGCAGCATGCAGTAGTTCAGGGCATGCAGGAAGCGGTGTTCGGAGATCCAGCGGCGGCGCTCGACCAGTTCGGTGTGCATCAGGGCGATCTGGCCGGCCGGGCCGCCGAAACTGATGAAGCCCAGTTTCAGCCAGTACAGGAAGGCTTCCCGCAACGGGACATGAAAAAGGGAAGCGCCAGGCTTCCCTTTTTCGTCAGTGGCAGGCTGCTTAGCCATTCACCTTGGTTTCAACCTGCACCAGCGGCTCGCTGGAAGCCGGCGGCAGCGGCTTGCGCTCGCGTGGCACGCGGATCGGTTGTGCGCTGGCGGCGGCTGCGGCAGCTTCCTGGGCGGCACGCACCTTGGCCGGGTCGGTCACGGCCATTTGCAGGCCGGCGGCAGCCAGCATGGCGTCGACGTCGACCGGTGCCTTGGCAGGCGCGGCGGCCGGGGCAGGCGCAGGTGCAGCCGGGGCCGGGGCAACGGCGGCTGGAGCGGCTGGCGCCGGGGCCGGGGCCGGAGCGGCCGGAGCTGGAGCCGGCGCAGGCGCTGCTGCCACCGGGGCGGTAGGCACCTCGGCAGGCGCTGCTTCGACTGCCTCGGCGGCAACTTCCTCCGCAGTGGCCGGTTCGGCAGCGGCGGGAGCGGCTTCGGCAAACGGCAGCACGCCTTGTGGCGACGCCGGTGCTGCGGCAACCGGCTCAGCGGCTGGGGCTGGGACTGGCAGGTCCACAGCGGCAGGCTGCGCCGGCGCGGCGGCCACGGCTGCTACAGGAGCGGTGTCGGCCACGACCGCGGCAGCGGGAGCGGCTTCGACCGCAGCGGCAGCAGCAGGCGCTTCCACCACGGCAGACGCGGCAGCTTGTGCCGCCGCAGCTTCCGCCGCAGCCGCGCTGGCAGCTTCGGTGGCGGCCGGTTCAACGGCAACATTCACGGCGGCATTCACGGCGGCGCTGGCAGGCGCAGCCGCCTCGGCCGGGACTGCCGGTTCAGCGGCCAGCGTTTCGCCTTCGGCCGGTGCCACGGTGAAGCTTGCCTCGCTCACGCCTTCCGCGCCCTCGGCACCTTCGCGCTCGCGACGGTTGCGGTTGCGGCCGCCGCGGCGGCGGCGGCGGCGTGGCTCGTCGCCACCTTCCGCGCCCTCATGTTCTTCACCTTCAGGGCCGGTATTGGCTTTCACCAGCACAGGCGTCTCAGGCGCACCGGTGCCGGTGCCGACCGGACCGACGCCCGCTGCCGCCAATGCCAATTCCTCGGCCTTGGCTTCCGCTGGCACCGGTTTCTCGGCGCGTGGCTCACGCGGCTGGCGCGGCTGGCGTGGTTCACGCGGCTCGCGTGGTTCGCGTTCGGCACGCTGGCCCTGGGCCTGGGCGACGCCTTCCGCCGCCTCGCGCGGCTCGCGTGGTTCGCGCGGCTGGCGCGGTTCACGCGGCTCGCGTGGCTTGCGCGCTTCCGCTGCCGGCTTGGCTTCCTCGGCGCCTGGACGGGAACCCGGTTCGCGGTCCTCGCGCTCGGCACGGCCGCCTTTGCCGCCACGGTTGCGGCCACGCTGGCCGCGGTCCTTGCGCTCGCCGCGTTCGCCATTGGCGGGCGCCTTGGTCACGATGACCGGCGCCTTCGGCTGCACCGGCTCATCCTTGTCGCCGCCGGTGAAGAAGGAGATCAGCTTGGCGAAGAAACCTTTTTCAGCCGGGGCTGGCGCGCGTGGCGCAACGGCCGGGACCTTGGCGGCTTCCGGCTTGTGCTCCACCATCGGCGCTGGTTGCTCAGGCGTAATGGTCTTGACGACGGCTTCCTGGCGCGGCTTGGCTTCTTCCTTGTGGCGCTTGCTGAACGACATGTCGGTCTCGGCAGCTTCGGCCATGGTGTAGGAGGCGGCGTGGTCTTCCAGGCGCGGATCGTCGTGCTTGATGCGTTCCAGCTTGTAATGCGGGGTTTCCAGGTGCTTGTTCGGGATCAGGATCACGGTGATGCGGTGACGGGTCTCGATCTTCAGCACTTCGCCGCGCTTCTCGTTCAGCAGGAAGGCGGCCACGTCGACCGGCACCTGCACGTGGATGGCGGCGGAATTTTCCTTCATCGCCTCTTCCTGGATGATGCGCAGCACCTGCAGGGCGGACGATT
>CBHWEO010000177.1:0-11650 GCA_966112955.1 uncultured Duganella sp.
CTCTACCAACTGAGCTACCAGGCCAAGAGGCAGCATTATAGCAGGGATTCCTTGCTTTGCAATAGCCTTTTTCCATTGGGGGAAAGCTATAATGGCCGGATGAACAAGCCCACGCATCACCATGTGCAGACCGCAGTCTGCATCGTCGGCAATGGCGCCATTGCCAAAACGGCGGCCCTCGCGTTTGCCCAGTCCGGATTGAGTGTGACCTTGCTGGGCCCGCCCCCGGCGCCGGCCCGGCCGGATGAAGCCAGCTGGGATGTGCGCGTGTATGCCCTCAACCACACCGCCAACCGCCTGCTCGCGTCCCTCAAAGTGTGGGGTGCGATGGACCAGTCCCGCATCGCCCCGGTCGACGCCATGCTGGTCAACGGCGACGGCGACAATGCCGGCTCCCTGAATTTCGACGCTTACGGCGCCCGCACCGGCACCCTGTGCTGGATCGTGGAAGACCGCAATCTGAACCAGGCCCTCGATGCGGCGCTGCGCTTCGCCCAGAACGTGCATTTCGTGCATGGCAAGGCGGTGGCGCTCAAGCATGACGAACAGGGCGCCGTGATCACCCTGGACGATGGCTCCCACCTGGGCGCCTCGCTGGTGGTGGGCGCCGACGGCGCCGACTCCTGGGTGCGCGGCCAGTGCGATATCGGCCTCGATTACCGGCCTTACAACCAGAGCGGCGTGGTGTCGAACTTCGCCTGCGAACTGCCGCACCACGGCGTGGCGCACCAGTGGTTCACCGGCGAACAGGGCATTGTGGCCTTGCTGCCATTGCCGGGCGACCAGGTGTCGCTGGTGTGGTCTGCGCCCACCATGCTGGCCGACACCCTGTGCCGCGAAGGCGCGGGCGCGCTGGCCGAGCGCCTGGCTGCCTTCGCCCACGAAAAACTGGGCAAATTGACACCCCTGCAGCCGGAAGCCGTGAAGGCGTTCCCCTTGCGCCTGATGCGTCCCCATTCGATGGTGGCGCCGCGCGTGGCGCTGGTCGGCGACGCGGCCCACGTGGTGCATCCGCTGGCCGGCCACGGCATGAACCTGGGCTTTGGCGACGTACAGGAACTGGTCAAGGCGGTGGCGGAGCGCGAAGAGCACCGCTCCATCGGCGACGACCGGGTGCTGGCGCGTTACGCCCGGGCGCGCAAGGAAGAAGTGAGCCTGATGCTGGCCACCACCGATGGCCTGGAGCGCCTGTTCGGCGCCGATCTCGAACCGGTGCGCGCTGTGCGCAATTTCGGGCTAAACTTGCTGGACAAATTGCCGGGCGTAAAGCGCCGGCTGATCACCCATGCCCTCGGAAAGCTGTAAAGCGGAGACCCTATGATGAAGAGCAAACTGGTATTGGCATTGGCTTCGGCCATGCTGATGTCCTGTGCGGATGCGCAGAACGCAAAAGAAGAAGCGCAACTGCGCAAGGCCCTGGCGGAACGCCTGGGCGACGTCAAGATCGATTCGATCAAGAAGACGAATTATGCAGACCTGTATGAAATCCGCGTCGGCGGTGACATCCGCTACACCGACAAGACCGGCAGCATCCTGGTGGTGGGCCATATCTTCGACCTGAAGACGCAGCAGGACCTGACCCAGGCCCGCATCGACGATGTCAACAAGATCAACTTTGACGAGCTGCCAAAAGAGCTGGCGCTGAAGACCGTGAAGGGCAACGGCAAGCGTGTGATGGCGATCTTTGAAGACCCGAATTGCGGCTACTGCAAGCGCTTCCGCCAGACCACGCTGGCCAACGTGGACAATGTGACCGTGTACACCTTCCTGTACAACATCCTGTCGCCGGATTCGTTCACCAAGTCGGCCAACATCTGGTGCTCGGCCGACCGCAACAAGGCCTGGGACGACTGGATGCTGCACGGTAAGGCGGCGCCCGCCGCGCCGAACGGCTGCAGCGCGCCGAACGACAAGGTGCTGGCGCTGGGCCAGAAAATGAATATCAATGGCACGCCGGCGATCTTCTTCGCCGACGGCAGCCGCATTGCAGGAGCAGTTGATCAGCGTACCCTCGAAGCAAAGTTCGCCACCATCAAATAAGGAGCTTGCATGGTCACATTGAATATCAACGGGCGCGACGTACAAGTCGACGCCGATCCTTCCACGCCCATTCTCTGGGCATTGCGGGACAACCTCAATATGACCGGCACCAAATTCGGCTGCGGCATGGCGATGTGCGGCGCCTGTACCGTGCACCTGGAAGGGCAGGCGATCCGTTCCTGCGTGACGCCGATTTCGGCGGCCGTGGGCCAGAAGATCACCACCATTGAAGCCATGTCCGGCGACAAGGTGGGCAAGGCGGTGCAGGATGCGTGGGTCAAGCACGATGTGCCGCAATGCGGCTACTGCCAGAGCGGCCAGGTGATGAGCGCGACGGCCCTGCTGCGCGCCAACAAGGCACCGACCGACGCCGATATCGACAACGCCATGTCGGGCAATATCTGCCGCTGCGGCACTTATCAACGGATCCGCGCCGCCATCAAGGACGCCGCGAAATCCATCGCTTGACGGAGGCCGCCATGCGCAAGGAATGGTTCATGGCAGCTCAAGCGAACGGCGAGTCCCACGAAGGTGTTTCGCGCCGTACTTTCCTCAAGGCGGGCAGTGGCCTGGTCCTTGGTTTCTACGTGGCCAGCGGCGGCGGGCGTTTCGCGCGCGCACTGGCTGCCGATGCGCCGGCCAAGCCGCCGGTGGCGCCCAATGCTTTCCTGCATATCGCGCCGGATAATACCGTCACCATCCAGGTCAACCGGCTGGAATTCGGCCAGGGCGTGCACACTGCACTGCCGATGCTGATTGCCGAGGAACTGGACGCGGACTGGACGCAGGTGCGCTCGTCGCTGGCGCCGGCCGGCGAACCGTACAAAGACCCCAACTTCGGTATCCAGATGACGGGCGGTTCGACCGCCGTCAAGCACTCCTGGCAGCAGCACCGCGAAATCGGCGCCCGTGCGCGCGCCATGCTGGTCGCTGCGGCGGCCGAGCAGTGGAAGGTGTCGGCGGCGCAGGTGCGCACCGCGAAAGGCATGCTGTACGGCCCATCCGGCCAGAGCGCAAGCTACGGCGCCCTGGCCGACGCGGCGATGAAGCAGCCGGTGCCCAAAGAGGTCAGGCTGAAAGACCCGAAGGACTTCACCATCATCGGCAAGCCGACGCCGCGCCTCGACGCGCGCGCCAAGTCGAGCGGTACGCAGCAATTCGGCATGGACTTCAAGCCGGAGGGCACCAAGGTGGTGCTGGTGGCGCGTCCGCCTGTCTTCGGCGGCAAGGTGAAGAAGTTCGATGCGTCCAAGGCCAAGGCAATTGCTGGCGTGGTCGACGTGATCAAGGTCGATACCGACCGTGGCGGCAGCGGCGTGGCGGTGGTGGCGAATGGCTACTGGCCGGCCAAGCAGGGCCGCGATGCGCTGGCGATCGAGTGGGATACCGCCGGCCTGGAAAAAGTCAGCAGCAGCAAGCAGATGGCCGAGTACAAGGCGCTGGCAAGGAAAGCCGGCACGCCGGTCAGGAAGGCCGATACGTCGGCCATTGCCAAGGCGCCGAAGAAAATCAGCGCGACCTATGAATTCCCTTACCTGGCACATGCGCCGATGGAGCCGCTCAATTGCGTGGTGGACCTGAAGCCCGATGCCTGCACCATCTGGGCCGGCAGCCAGTTCCAGACGCTGGACGCGGTGGCCGCGGCCAAGGCGGCCGGCCTGACGCCGGATAAGGTGACGCTGCATACGATGATGGCGGGCGGCGGTTTCGGCCGCCGCGCGGTGCCGACTTCCGACTATATCGTGGAGGCGGTGAACGTGGCCAAGGCCTGGGGCAAGGGACCGGTAAAAGTCATCTGGAGCCGCGAAGACGATATCCGGGGCGGCTACTACCGTCCTTCCCATGTGCACCAGGCCGACATCGGCTTCGATGCCAAGGGCAATATCGTCGGCTGGAACCATGTAATCGTCGGCCAGTCCATTATCTCCGGTACGCCGTTCGAGCCGATGATGGTGAAGGACGGCGTCGATGCCACCATGGTGGAGGGCATGGGCGAGCCGTATTCGGTGCCGATGAACCTGAGCGTCCACAACGCCAAGGCCAATGTGCCGGTGCTGTGGTGGCGCTCCGTGGGCTCCACCCATACCGCCTTCGTGATGGAGACGCTGATCGACGAAGCGGCCCATGTGGCGAAAATGGATCCGGTGGAATACCGCCGCAAGATGATCGATCCCAAGCATGTGCGCCAGCTGGCGGCCCTGAACCTGGCGGTCGAAAAGTCCGGCTACGGCAAGACGAAGCTGCCGAAAGGCCAGGCCTGGGGCGTGGCGCTGCATGAGTCGTTCGAGACCTCCGTGGCGTACGTGGTGGTGGCGTCGATGAAGAACGGCAAGCCGAAGCTGCACAAGGTCACGGCCGGCGTGCACTGCAACCTGCCGGTGAACCCGTTGACCATCGAGGCGCAGGTGCAGGGTGCGGCGCTGATGGGGCTTGGCACCACCTTGCCGGGTGCCGCGATCACGCTGAAGGATGGCGCGGTCGAGCAGTCCAATTTCAGCGACTATACGGTGGCGCGCATGCCGGATATGCCGGTGGTGGAAGTGTTCACCGTGGCCTCGGCCGACAACCCGACCGGCATGGGCGAACCGGGCTTGCCCCCACTGGCGCCGGCACTGGCGAACGCAGTGTTCAAACTGACCGGCAAGCGCGTGCGCAAGCTGCCGTTCGACCTGGCCAAGGCGTGACCGCGTCCCGCCTCGCTTCCGCCAGCCCGGGCGTCGCCGGCATCCTGCTGGCGGCGGGGCGGGGCAGCCGTTTCGATCCCGCCGGCGCGCGCAACAAGCTGCTGCAGGCGCTGCCCGATGGCCAGCCGGTCGCCGCTGCAAGTGCACGCGCCATGCTGGCGGCCGTCCAGCGCGTCATTGCCGTGGTGCGCGAGGAAGATGCCGCCACTGCCGGCCTGCTGCGTGGCCTGGGCTGCGAGGTCGTAACCTGTGCCGATGCTGCCAGCGGCATGGCCGCATCGCTCGCATGCGGCGTCCGCCATGCCGGCGACGCCGGCGGATGGCTGATCGCCCTGGCGGACATGCCGTTCGTACGTCCGGCCACCATGGCTGCCCTGGCGCATGAAGTGGCGCAGGGCGGCGCCGGCGCAATCGCGGCGCCGGTGCTTGAAGGCCGGCGCGGCAATCCGGTCGCCTTCGGCCGCGCCCACCTGCAAGCGCTGCTGGCGCTGCAGGGCGACCAGGGCGCGCGCACCATCCTGAAGAACAATCCAGTCAACGCATTGACGGTGGATGATCCCGGCATCCTGCAGGACATCGACACGCCGTCCGACATCCCATGAAAAACAAGAAAATCAGCTATACCATCGCCGCCAGGGACCTCGCGGCGCATATGTTCCAGGTCACCATGACCGTCGAGGCGCCGGACCCGGAAGGCCAGCAGCTGCTGCTGCCGGCCTGGATCCCCGGCAGCTACATGATCCGCGAATTCTCGCGCAACATCGTGCAAATCCGGGCCGAGGCAAACGGCCAGCCGGTCGCGCTGGAGAAGCTCGACAAGCATTCGTGGCGCGCCGCGCCCTGCAAGGGCAAGCTCACCGTACACTACGAGGTGTATGCCTGGGACCTGTCGGTGCGCGCCGCCCATCTCGACCAGACCCACGGCTTCTTCAACGGCACCAGCGTCTTCCTGCGCGCGGCCGGCAGCGAGGATGTCCCGCACGTGGTCGATATCCAGCGCCCGGCGCATGAAGCGGCAGCGAAGTGGCGCGTTGCCACCGCCCTCAAGGAACTCAAGGCCAAACGCTACGGCTTCGGCACGTACATTGCGCAGGATTACGATGAACTGATCGACAGCCCCGTCGAGATGGGCACGTTCGAGATGGCCAGCTTCAAGGCGCTGGGCGTGCAGCACGACGTGGTGTTCACCGGCCGCGTGCCGAACCTCGACATCGCCCGCGTGTGCGCCGACCTGAAACGCATCTGCGAAACGCAGATCGCCTTCTTCGAACCGCGCACCAGGAAAGCGCCGATGGACCGCTACGTCTTCATGACGATGGTGGTGGGCGACGGCTACGGCGGCCTGGAACACCGTGCCTCCACGGCCCTGATCTGCTCGCGCTCCGACTTGCCGACTACCGCCCAGAAGGGCAAGGAGCCGAGCGAGGGCTACATGAAATTCCTCGGCCTGTGCAGCCACGAATACTTCCACACCTGGAACGTCAAGCGCATCAAGCCGGCCGTGTTCGCGCCGTACGATTACCAGGTGGAGAACTACACCCGGCTGCTTTGGCTGTTCGAAGGCTTCACCAGCTATTACGACGACCTGATGCTGGTGCGCGCCGGCCTGTTGTCGGAAGAGGGTTACTTCAAGATGCTGGGCAAGACGGTCGGCAGCGTGCTGCGCGGCAGCGGCCGCACCAAGCAGAGCGTGGCCGACTCCAGCTTCGACGCCTGGGGCAAGTATTACCGCCAGGACGAGAACTCGCCGAACGCCATCGTCAGCTATTACGCCAAGGGTTCGCTGGTCGGCCTGGGCCTGGACCTGACCATCCGCGCCAGGACCAACGGCAAGCGCTCGCTGGACGACATCATGCGCGCGCTGTGGCAGAAGTTCGGCCGCGATTTCTACAACGGCAAGCCGCGCGGCGTGACGCCGCAGCAAGTGGAGGAGTTGTTCGACAGCGTCGCCGGCTTCAGGCTGAAGCCCTTCTTCGACAAGTACATCAACGGCACGGATGATGTGCCGCTGGCCAAGTTGCTGCCGCAATTCGGCGTCAGCTACAAGGACGAGCGCAAGTCCGCCAAGCCAAGCCTGGACGTCAATATCGGCCGCGAAGGCGCCGACTGCAAGCTGAGCGCCGTGCACGATGGCGGCGCGGCGCAGAAAGCCGGCCTGTCCGCCAACGACCTGCTGGTCGCAATCGACGGCTTGCGCGTGAACGGCAACCCGTCCAATGTGGATGGCCTGCTGGCGCGCTACAAGGTCGGCGACACGGTGCAGGTGCATGCATTCCGCCGCGACGAACTGATGGCCTTCGATGTCACCCTGCAGGGCGACCGCGTGCCGGGCATCACCCTCGCGGTGGAGCAGCAGAAGACCGGCCTGCGCCGTCCGACCGCGTGAACGCACCGTGAAGTTCGCGCTGGACCCGTTCACCGTCCTGTTCACCACCACGCTGACATGCGCGGCGCTGGCGGTGGCCATGTATTCCATGCACGTCAGCTTCCGCCGCGAGGTCGCGGGCGTCGGCCATTGGGCAGGCGGGCTGGTATGCCTGGTGGGCGCCGGCACCCTGTTCATGGCGCGCGGCCTGCTGCCGGACGCTGTCGCGCTGCCGGCCGCCAACGTTTGCCTGATGTGGGGCGTCGGACTGTCCATGGTGGGGACACGGTGCTTCTACGGCGCATCGCCGGGATGGGCGATCTTCCATGCCGCCTGGGTGCTGGAACTGGCGGCCATCCTGTGGTGGCTGCTGGTGGAGCCCAACTTCCCGTACCGGGCCGCGGCGTTCAGCTTCTGCGTCGCGATTTTCTATATCGACCAGCTGCGGCTGGTCTGGCGCAACCGCACGCGCCATTTCACCAGCGCCTTCTTCGGCTTCCTGCTGGCGGTACAGGTGCTGAACGTGCTGACGCGCGGCATCGGCGCCTTGTTCATCAGCGGCGATGCCGCCGACCTGCTGAAGCACAGTGCCCTGGCCAATAGCTACCTGGCCCTGGCCAATTTCATGTCGCTGCTGATGACGGTGGCCTTCCTGATGCTGGCCACCCGCAAATTGCAGGGGATTCTCGTGCAACGCTCCACGCACGACCCGCTGACGGGGGTATTGAACCGGCGCGGCTTCCTGCAATGCTTCACTCGCGTGCGGGCGCGCCAGCAGCGCGACGCGTCGCCACTATCGCTGATGGCAATCGATCTGGATCACTTCAAAGCCATCAACGACCAGCACGGCCACGCGCTGGGCGACAGGGTGCTGGTGCACGTGGCATCGGTCATCATGCACAGTGTGCGGCAGTGCGATATTGTGGCGCGCTTTGGTGGCGAGGAGTTTGTCGTGCTCTTGCCGGATACCACGCTGCCGCAGGCGCAGCAGCTGGCCCAGCGCATCCAGTCGCTGCTGCGCGACAGCCAGCAGCCGGGGCTGCCCGCATGCACCGTCAGCATCGGCATCGCCGGCCAGCAGGCGCCGGGCGAATCACTGGACAGCCTGCTGTCGCGCGCCGACACGGCGCTGTACCTTGCCAAGGCCAACGGCCGTAACCGCGCGGAGATCGCGGCGCCGGCCCCGCTGGCCGCTTAGCTGAAGAGTTTCTGCAGTTCCGCGCCCGGATCCGGCGCGCGCATGAAGGCTTCGCCGACCAGGAAGGCGTGCACGTCATGCGCGCGCATGCGTTGCACGTCGGCCGGCGTCATGATGCCGGACTCGGTGATCACCATGCGCTCCGGCGGGATGCGCGACAGCAGGTTGAGGGTGGTGTCCAGCGTGACGTCGAAGGTGCGCAGGTTGCGGTTGTTGATGCCGATCAGGCGGCTCTTCAGCTTCAGCGCGGCGGTCAGTTCGTCGCCATCGTGGGATTCGATCAGCACGTCCATGCCCAGTTCATGGGCGCAGGCTTCCATTTCCGCCATCAGGCCATGGTCCAGTGCCGCCACGATCAGCAGGATGCAGTCGGCGCCCATGGCGCGCGCTTCGTAGATCTGGTACATGTCGACCATGAAGTCCTTGCGCAGCACCGGGATGTCGCAGGCGGCGCGCGCCTGCTGCAGGTAGGCGTTGGCGCCCTGGAAGAATTGCACGTCGGTCAGCACGGACAGGCAGGCCGCGCCGGCCCTGGCATAGCTCTGGGCGATGTCGGCCGGGCGGAAGTCGGCGCGCAGCACACCTTTCGATGGCGAGGCTTTCTTGACTTCGGCGATCACGCCGGCGTGGCCCCCTTCGATTTTGCGGCGCAGGCTGGCCTCAAAGCCGCGCAGGCCGGCGCGCAATTCCTTGTCGCCTTCCACATCGGCGCGCAGCGATTGCAGGCTGCGGTGTTTCCTGGCCGCTGCCACTTCGTCGGCCTTCACGGCCAGGATTTTGTTCAGGATGTCGGACATGATGGATTTCAGTGTTGTTCGGCCAGGGCCAGGCGTGCGCCGAGCGCGATGAACAGGCTGCCGGTCATGCGGTTCAGCCACAGGGCCACCAGCGGCTTGACCTTCAGCCTGGCGCTGGCGAAGGCGGTGAAGATGGCAAGGCCGTTACACCACAGCATGCTGTTGAAGTTGAAAATACAGCCGAGGACCAGGAAGGCCAGCGGCTTGTTGGCGGCGTCCGCGTCGATGAACTGCGGCACGAAGGCCAGGAAGAACAGCGCCACCTTCGGGTTCAGGACGTTGGTCAGGAAGCCTTGCGCGAAGATTTGAAACCCGGAAGGCCGCCCAACCGGGGTCCGACCCTCGGGGTCGTACCCCGGTTGTCCGGTTTCCACGGTTTGGCGCCGCGCCCGCAGCATGGCAATGCCGCACCAGACGATATAAGCCGCGCCCACCCATTTGATCACGGTAAACGCCGTAGCCGACGTGGCAAGCACCGCCGACAACCCCAGCGCCGCCGCACCGATATGCACAAACGTGCCGGCGCCAATCCCCAGCGCCGCCGCGCAGCCCGCGCGCCAGCCCTGGGTGGCGCTGCGCGCCATGATCAGCAACGAATCCGGTCCGGGCATGATGTTGAGCAGCAGACCGGAAATCACAAACAGCGCCAGGTCATGGATGCCGAACATCGCTCAACCCTCCTTGCCGAGTTCCTGGGTAACGCGCACGAACTGTTCCAGCTTGGCCACCGCCGCGCCGGACGACACAGCCTGGCGCGCCCGTGCCAGCCCATCCTCGATGGAGGAGGCCACGCCGGCCGCATACAGCGCCGTGCCGGCATTCAGCGCCACGATATCCGACGCCGGTCCCGCCTCGCCGCGCAGCGCTTCCATCACGCGCGCCTTCGATTCCGCCGCGTCGGCCACCTTCAGGTTACGCGAAGCGATCATCGACAGGCCGAAGTCTTCCGGATGGATTTCATACTCGCGGATTTCGCCGTTGACCAGCTCACCGACCATGGTGCCTGCACCCAGCGACACTTCATCCATATTGTCGCGGCCATAGACCACCACCGCATGCTGCGCACCCAGGCGCTGCAGCACGCGCACCTGGATACCCACCAGGTCCGGGTGGAACACGCCCATCAGGATGTTCGGCGCGCCCGCCGGGTTGGTCAGCGGTCCCAGGATATTGAAGATCGAGCGTACGCCCAGCTCGCGGCGCACCGGCGCCACGTGCTTCATGGCGGAATGGTGGTTCGGCGCGAACATGAAGCCGATGCCGGTCTGCGCGATTGATTGCGCGATCTGCTCGGGCTTCAGGTTGATGTTGGCGCCCAGCGATTCGATCAGGTCCGCGCTGCCGGAAGACGACGACACGGAACGCCCGCCATGCTTGGCCACGCGCGCACCGGCGGCAGCGGCCACGAACATCGAGGCGGAAGAAATATTGAAGGTGTGCGCGCCGTCGCCGCCGGTGCCGACGATGTCGACCAGGTTGGTGGTGTCGGCCATCGGCACCTTGGTCGAGAACTCGCGCATGACTTGCGCCGCAGCGGTGATCTCGCCGATGGTTTCCTTCTTGACGCGCAAGCCCATGGTCAGGGCCGCCACCATGACCGGCGACATTTCGCCGGACATGATCTGGCGGAACAGGTGCAGCATCTCGTCGTGGAAAATCTCGCGGTGTTCGATGCAGCGAACCAGTGCTTCTTGATGCGTGATAGGCATGATGCTTCCTTCTCTTATTGGCGATCGAGGAAATTCTTCAGCAAGGCGTGGCCGTGCTCGGACAGGATGGACTCGGGGTGGAACTGCACACCCTCGATGTCGTACTCCTTGTGCCGCACGCCCATGATTTCGCCGTCGTCGGTCCATGCTGTCACTTCCAGGCAGGAAGGCAGCGAGGATCGCTCGATTGCCAAAGAGTGGTAGCGGATTACCGTGAACGGGCTGGGTAAGCCCTGGAACACGCCCACACCCGTATGCGCGATAAGAGAAGTTTTGCCATGCATGACTTGCTTGGCGCGGATAACTTTGCCGCCAAAGGCTTCGCCGATGGCCTGGTGCCCCAGGCAGACGCCCAGGATTGGTTTCTTGCCCGCGAAGTGCTTCAGCACCTCCAGCGAGATGCCCGCCTGCGACGGGTCTTTCGGTCCCGGCGAAATGCAGATGCGGTCGGGATTCAGTGCCTCGATTTCGGCGATGGTGATTTCGTCGTTGCGGTGCACGCGCACGTCTTCGCCCAGTTCACCGAAATACTGCACGATGTTGTAGGTGAAGGAGTCGTAGTTGTCGATCATCAGCAGCATTTCAGAACTCCCCATCCAGGCCATCTTGCACTTGCTCGGCCGCGCGCAGCACGGCGCGCGCCTTGTTTTCAGTTTCCTGCCATTCCATCTCCGGGATCGAATCGGCGACGATGCCGGCGGCGGCCTGCACGTACAGCATGCCGTTCTTGATCACGCCGGTGCGGATGGCAATCGCCACGTCCATTTCGCCGCCGAAGGACAGGTAGCCGCAAGCCCCGCCGTAGATGCCGCGCTTGCAGATTTCCAGCTCGTCGATGATTTCCATCGCACGCACTT
>CBHWEO010000178.1:0-11635 GCA_966112955.1 uncultured Duganella sp.
GCAAGATGGTATGCTAGCTTGATGGGTTAAGCAGATGCTTCATTCAAGCATGAGCGCTCGTAATGCAAGTCGTCAGCATCCCGCCAGCAGCGACCGTGTCACGCCAATTGTTTTTATGGCAAGTTATGCCTTCATGCCCGCTAGGAAGAAGGGGCTCAACAAGTCAGGACGATTGGTTCGAGCATTGGTTAAACCAACTTGGAACCTGACTTAATACTCATCTCCATCCAAATGCATTCCAATAGATTTATTCTCCGACGACTGATCCTAAGCGTAGCGATGACAGCCATTTGCGGCCTATCTTATGCATCATCGGGCTGCCAGAACACCAACACCTGCATCAAAGCATTATTGGAGAACGCCAGACTTGGGCCCGGCGCAGACCAAATCACGTATATGACGCGCCTGCACCAGCTTGCACCAGACTGGCGCAAGTCCGAAAACAAGAAAGTCCGTCCCGGGCTTGGCGGCGAGGCTATCGGCATCGGTGATCCCGATACAGCGCTAACTGCTGTCTTGAAGAACGCGAAGGATGATGCTGACTTTCTGCCTGAATATCATCGGGCCCTTGCCCTTCATTACCTGCGACAAAAAAACTATGATGAGGCAGAATCCGAGGTTAAGGCAGGTATAGCAGAACTGCCTTCTTACGCACCTTTCTGGACCGATCTGGCAGAGATCCTTGCCGCGAAAGGGCAGCATCAAGATGCAGTCGCAGCACTGGTCGTTGGCTATCACTGGGCGCTTGACCCCATCGGGTTTCGTCATGCCTATGTCAAGGCAGCTCAAGCAGGTGAAACATCAACGATCTATCGTGATGCTGTGAAGTTGATTGATCTGAAGATGGCCGAGCTAGAGCAGCAAGAGACCGTCTGGCCGCGGTTAGTGATTGGGAACAAAGACCCTGAAACCGGCAAGGCAACACTCCGACCTGCCATCGTCCGCTGCGAGAAGCCGACATGGCCGATTTCGTCTCTTCGCTATAGAGAGACAGGTTCAGTGCAACTAGCCATCCTGATCGATTCCAAGGGCAAAGTTGCCCATGTGAGGCGGAGCAAATCGAGTGGCTACAGCGAACTGGATAATGCAGCGATTGTTGCGTTGGCGGCATGCGAGTACGCTCCTGCTAAGCAGGATGGAGTCGCTGTATCCGCTTGGTTCGCTGTCGAATACCTTTGGACACTAGAAGAATAAAGATCCTTGTTCGCTCGACCGTGGTTCCGGGGCGCTTTCTGCAAGGGACATTTGTTAGAGCGCTCGCTTAAGGGTTAGGTGGAGCCTGAACTATGCGCCGCAGCGTCGGGTGACGGCTGCGGCGCAAGGTGGAATTACTTGCCTCCCCGGCCAGCCTTGATCAGGAAGTTCTGCATGGTGGACTCGGCGATCGAAGCCCACTGGTTCTGGTCACTGCGGAAGCGCTTCCATGGCTCGTAGATCTTGGCGAACTTGGCGTTCTTGGACGCTTCCTCATTCATCTGATCCATGGTGGCCTTGTAGGCGGCGTCCATGATCTCGGTCGAGTAGTTGCGCAGCTTGACGCCGTTCTTCAGCAGGCGGCCCAGGGCAGTCGGGTTCTTGAAGTCGTACTCGGCCTGCATCACCACGTGCGCCTCGTACGACGCGGCTTCGATGGCGGCCTGGTATTCCTTCGGCAGCTTTTCCCACTCCTTGATGTTGACGTACAGGGTGAACGAAGCACCCGGCTCCCACCAGCCCGGATAGTAGTAGTACGGCGCGATCTTGTAGAAGCCCAGCTTCTCATCGTCGTACGGGCCGACCCACTCGGCCGCATCGATGGTACCTTTTTCCAGCGCGGGGTAGATGTCGCCGCCGGCCAGCTGCTGCGGCACGGCGCCCAGGCGCTCCATCACCTTGCCGGCCAGGCCGGCAATACGCATCTTGGTGCCCTTCAGGTCCGCCACGGTCTTTACTTCCTTGCGGAACCAGCCGCCCATCTGGGTGCCTGAATTACCGGCGATGAAGTTCATAATGCCGTAATCCTTGAAGAAGGAACGCAGCAGCTCCTTGCCGCCGCCCTGGTCGTACCAGGCGGTCTGCTGGCGCGACGTCAGGCCGAACGGCACCGCGCAGTCGAAGGAGAACGTCGCATCCTTGCCGTAGTAGTAGTACGAAGCGCTATGGCCGCACTCCACGGTACCCGACTGCACCGCGTCCAGCACGCCCAGGCCGGGCACCACCTCGCCGGCCGCGAACACGCGGATGTTGAACTTGCCGCCGGTCAGCTGCGCCACGCGCTTGGTGAAGGTGTCGGCGGCGCCGTAAATGGTGTCGAGGGATTTCGGGAAGCTGGACGCCAGGCGCCAGTTGATGGCAGGCAGGTCGGCAGCAATGGCGGGTGCGGCGATGATCCCTGCGCCGGCGCCGGCTGCTGCCTTCTTGATAAAGGAACGACGTTCCATACGTACTGTCTCCTTATAAGGGGTGATTTATCTGGAAACAGTGTATGGAAATATTTAATTTCCAGCAACCACCATCTTTTCAATCAGGATCGAACCTGTTTGCTTGGTGCCACGCACCAGGATGTCGGTGCCGACGCCGATGATGTCCCTGAACATGTCGCGCATATTGCCGGCGATGGTGATTTCCTCGACCGGATACTGGATCACGCCATTCTCGACCCAGTAGCCGGAGGCGCCGCGGCTGTAATCGCCAGTCACGTAATTGGTGCCCTGGCCCATCAGCTCCGTGACCAGCAGGCCGGTGCCCATCTTGCGCAGCATGGATTCGAAATCGTCGCCTTTTTTCGTCAGCGAGGAGGTGATGGACAGATTGTGCGAACCGCCGGCGTTGCCGGTGGTCTTCATGCCCAGCTTGCGCGCCGAGTAGGTCGACAGGAAGTAGCCCTGCAGCACGCCATCCTTCACCACGTCGCGCTTCTGGGTGCGCACGCCTTCCTCGTCGAAGGGGGCGGAACCGATGCCGCCCACCACGTGCGGGTCTTCCTTGACCTGGATGTGGGACGGGAAGATCTCCTTGCCCAGCGAGTCGACCAGGAAGGACGACTTGCGGTACAGCGCACCGCCGGAGGTGGCCTGCACGAAGGCGCCCAGCAGGCCGGCGGCCAGCGGGGCTTCGAACAGTACCGGGCAGGTGCGGGTTTCCAGCTTGCGCGCATTCAGGCGCGCCAGGGCGCGCTCGGCGGCGTAGCGGCCGACCGCTTCCGCGCTGGCCATCTTTTTCGGGTCGCGCACCGAGGTGTACCAGTCGTCGCGCTGCATCTTGGCGCCCTTGCCGGCGATCGGGGTCACGGACAGGGTGTGGCGCGAATACGGGTAGCCGCCGATGAAGCCGCGCGAGTTGGCGGAAACGAAGTGCGACTGCTGCACGTGCACGCCGGCACCTTCGCTATTGGTCACGCGCGGGTCGACGGCGAAGGCCGCCGCTTCTGCGCGCTGCGCCAGTTCCACCGCTTCCTCGGTGCTGATCGGCCATGGGTAGAACAGCTTCAGGTCTTGCGGGTTCTTTTCCAGCTGGTCTTCGTCGGCCAGGCCGGCGCACTCGTCTTCCGCCGTGAAGCGGGCGATGTTGTAGGCCGCTTCCACGGTCGCCTTGAGCGAGGCGGCGGAGAAATCCGAGGTGCTGGCATTGCCGCGCTTCTTGCCGATGAAGACCGTGACGCCGATGCCCTTGTCGCGGTTTTGCTCGATCGTTTCGATCTTGCTCTTGCGGACCGACACCGAGAGCCCGCTGCCTTCGCTGATCTCAACGGCGGCATCGCTGCCGCCCTGCTCGCGCGCATACTGCAAAACGTCGCGGGCGAGTTGTTTCAACTGGTCCTGGGAATAGGTGAAGGCGGATTCGCTCATGGGTTCTTTTTGGGGGTGGTGGCGTTAAAACAGTTATCATAACAGCCGTTTACCGTTTTTTCGCTCTATCATGCCTAATCCAAACCGTGGCTCGTGCGGCTTCCAGTCCAACGAGTTCGAACAAGAATACGAACGCCCTTCCAAAACCGAGATGAAGCGCCAGTCCGACGCCCTGCAGGCGCTGGGCCAGGAGCTGGTGGAGTCGCCGCGCGACCGCGTCAAGCGGGTGCCGATGCCGGAAGACGTGCGCGATGCCATTCTGGAATGCCAAAACATCAAGAATCACGAAGGCCGCCGCCGCCAGCTGCAATTCATCGGCAAGAAGATGCGCGGCCTGACCGAGGAGGAAGTGGCGGTCATCAAGCGCACCATCGAGGGCTGGAAAGGCGCCTCCAAGGCCGATACCGCCGCCCTGCACGCGCTGGAACGCCGCCGAGACAAGCTGCTGGCCGACGACAAGGCCCTGACCGTGCTGCTGGAAGAGCATCCCGCGCTGGACGTGCAGCACCTGCGCGCCCTGATCCGCAATGCGCGCAAGGAGCAGGCGGAGAACAAGCCGCCCAAGGCTTACCGCGAAATCTTCCAGATCCTGAAGGACCTGGAGAACAAGAACGCCGCCGCGACCCCGTCGCCCGGCCCGGACGTCGACGTCGATGCGCCCGAGGGCGAAGAAGATGAGTGACGACACCCTGCTGGTTGGCCTGGTATCGGTGTCCGACCGCGCCAGCGGCGGCGTGTACCAGGACCAGGGCATCCCGGCCCTGGAAGCATGGCTGCGCAGCGCGCTCACCACGCCGCTGCGCTTCGAGACCCGCCTGATCCCGGACGAGCGCGCGCAGATCGAATCCACCCTGGTGGACCTGGTCGACAACGTGCGCTGCCACCTGGTGCTGACCACCGGCGGCACCGGCCCGGCACGCCGCGACGTGACGCCGGAAGCCACCCTGGCCATCGGCACCAAGGAAATGCCGGGCTTCGGCGAGCAGATGCGCCAGGTCAGCCTGGCCTTCGTGCCGACCGCCATCCTGTCGCGCCAGGTCGCCGTGATCCGCGAGACCGCCGACCATGCCGCGCTGGTGATCAACCTGCCCGGCCAGCCGAAAGCCATCAAGGAAACCCTGGAAGGCTTGAAGGATGCCGACGGCAAGCAGCTGGTGGGCGGCGTCTTCGCGGCCGTGCCTTACTGCATCGACCTGATCGGCGGCCCGTACGCCGAAACCAACGACGCCGTGTGCAAGGCGTTCCGCCCCAAATCCGCCATCCGCAAGAAGGACAACGCATGACCCACCTGCTGGACTCCATCGTCATCGACACCGCGCCGAATCCCGCCTGTTCCGTGATCTGGATGCATGGCCTGGGCGACAGCGGCGAAGGCTGGGCGCCCATCGTCAACGAACTCGATCTGGCCGGCCTGCCGGGCATCCGCTTCATCTTCCCGCATGCGAACACCATGCCGGTGACGATCAATGGCGGCTACGTGATGCGCTCGTGGTACGACATCGTGCACACGGACCTGGGCCGCCAGGAAGACGAAAAAGGCTTGCGCGAATCGCAGATCCTGGTGGATGCGCTGATCGAGCGTGAAATCGCGCGCGGCGTGCCGGCCAACCGCATCGTGCTGGGCGGCTTCTCGCAAGGCTGCGCCATGACGCTGCAGGCCGGCCTGCGCTACCCGCACAAGCTGGCGGGCCTGATGTGCCTTTCCGGCTACCTGCCGCTGGCCGACAAGACCGCCGCCGAGCGCCACCCGGCCAACCAGGACACCCCGATCTTCATGGTGCACGGCCGCATGGACCCGGTGATCCCGATCGGCCGCGCCACCGCCTCGCGCGACCTGCTCGCGCAACTGGGCTACAAGATCGAGTGGCACGACTATCCGATGCAGCATTCTGCCTGCGCCGAAGAGGTGCAGCACATCTCGGCATGGCTGAAGAAAGTACTTGCCTGAACCTGCGCCGCACACGCGCCAGCCGGGCATTGCTCGCCGGCTGGGGCGTGTGTCTTGCCGTTGGCGCCGGCCTTGCCGCCGCAGCCAATCCGGCACCGCGCACTGGGCCTGATGCGCCCTGGTGCGACCGTCTTGCCGCCCGCCTGCCAACCATTTCGTCCGCCACCTGCCGTCAAAGTGCCGTCGCGCCAAGCGGCGCCAAATCCCATAATGGCTTTCCCATCCTGGAACGCGACATCGCGGCGCATGCCGCCGGCCAGGCCGGCGCCGGCGCCCCGCGCGTGCTGCTGCTGGGCGGCATCCACGGCGACGAATCCAGCGCGTCCGCCCTGGTATTCCGCTGGCTGCAAAGCATGGACAGCCCTGCGGCGCAGGGCCTGCACTGGAAAGTCGCGCCGCTGCTGAATCCCGATGGCCTGCTGGCCGCCAGGCCGCAGCGGGTCAACGCCCGCGGCGTCGACCTGAACCGCAATTTCCCGACACCCGGATGGCAGCGCGAAGCCCCGCGCTATTGGGCCAAAGTCACCCGCAGCGACCCGCGCCGCTTCCCCGGCAAGAGCCCCCTGTCCGAACCCGAAAGCCGCTGGGTGCACGACACCATCGAACGCTTCCGCCCCGACCTGATCGTGTCGGTACACGCGCCGTTCGGCGTGCTGGATTTCGACGGCGAAGCGGAACCGCCGCGTAAATTCGGTCACTTGGCCTATCGGAAAGTGGGCGTGTACCCCGGCTCCCTCGGCAACTACAGCGGCCAGCACAAGCAGGTGCCGGTCATTACCATCGAATTACCGCACGCCCAGGCCATGCCGCCGGATGCCGAAATACAGCGCATCTGGCTCGACATGCTGGAATGGATCAAGGAAAACGTCGCACGTTAGCCCTGGCAGCTGCCTACTCGCCACCGTCCCTGGTGCCGAGGTTGCGGCTCAACTTGTCGAGGCCGGCCGCCAACCGTTCCACGTCGCCGGCCGTGATGGCGCAGGCTTCGGCAATCTTCTGGCTCACCTTGAAGCCCTCGGCGCGCAGCTTGCGGCCCTTGTCGGTGAGCGTCAGCACGAGGTTGCGCTCGTCTTTCGGATCGCGGCCGCGGGCCAGGTAGCCTTCCGCTTCCAGCCGCTTGACCAGCGGCGTGATCGAGCCCGGGTCCTGCTGCAGGCGCTCGGCCAGCCCCTTGATGCCCAGGCCCTCTCCTTCCCACAGCACCACCATCACCAGGTATTGCGGATAGGTCAGGTTGAGCGGCGCCAGGAGCGGCTTGTACAGCTGCGTCATTTTCAGCGACGTCGAATACAGCTTGAAGCAGAGGTGCTGGTCCAGCGTGGGGGGCGTGCGTTTTTCCATGGCGCGTACTTTAGCATAGCCCCCCCGATCGCCAATCAACGCTTGGCTGCGGCCAGGATCACCTTGGCCACCGCTTCCGGCTGCGAAGCCATTGGCACGTGGCTGGCCGGCAGCGTGGTGGTGGTGGCGTTGATTTTGGCGGCGAAAGACTTCTGCAGGCCCGGGTCGATCATGCGGTCCTTCGATGCAACGATGTAGTAGCTTGGCTTGGTCTTCCACGCGGCAACGTCCACCTTGTCGCCGAAGGCGCTGGCCTTGATCGGGCCTTGGGTCGCCGTCATCAGCCGGTGCTCGGCCGGGGTCAGGTCCTGCGCGAAGTTGACCGCCATCGATTCCGGCGACAGGTAGATGAAGCCATTGTTATCCGGCTTCAGGGTGGCGATGCCGGGCGGCAGCGGGAAGTCCTTGCCCAGTTCACCGATCGGCTGGCCTTCGGACGGCGCAAACGCCGCCACGTACACCAGTGCCTTCACCTTGTCGCTGGCGCCGGCCTGGGTGATCACCGCACCGCCCCAGGAATGGCCCACCAGCACCACCTTGCCGCTCTGGGCATCGATCACGCGCTGGGCAAAGGCCACGTCGTCGGCCAGGGAGGTCAGCGGGTTCTGCACCGACACAACTTTCACGCCCTGCTTCTGCAGGATCGGGATCACCTTGTTCCAGGCGGAACCGTCGGCGAAGGCGCCGTGCACCAGCACGACAGTGGTGTCTTCGGCAGCGTGCACCTGGGCGGCACCGGCCAGCAGGGAAGCGGCGATCAGGGCGGATTGGATGGTCTTGGTCATGGTCATGGTCATTCTCCTTTAATTAGTTCGTTAATGGTTAGCGCGCTAAGCGAATGACTGAAATATATCGTACTAATCGTTTGTGTGCAAACTATTTTTGAGGCTTGATGAAATGGCATCTTTATCGGACACTGGATGCATGAACAAACCTCTCCTCCATGCCATCGCTCTGGCGCTGGCCGCCAGCGCCGCCAGCGCCGCCGCACGCGGACCGCAATCCCCGGCCGGACAAGCCGACTACCAGGCCACCCGCCGCTATTACCAGCAACTGGTCGGCGGCCCGGCGCCGCAGCTGTCCGAGCTCAAGCTGCTGATGACGATGCTGCCCAAGGGCGGCGACCTGCATCACCACTATTCGGGGGCGATTTACGCCGAAACCTACCTCGATTGGGTCGCACAGAAGAACTACTGCATCTACACGGCCAGCGATCCGGGCGCCAAGCAGTTCAAGTACCAGATTCGCACCCAGCCGCCCGCCCCCGGCGCGCCGGCCAGTGGCAATTGCCTCAGCGTGCCGGAGATCCGCGCTGCCAAGGACACCACCTTTTACCGCGAATTGCTGGCGCAATGGTCGACCATGGACTTCCACACCCACGGCCAGCTGCAGCTGCCGCCGGACCAGCACTTCTTCAGCACCTTCGACTACTTCAGCGCCATCTCCGGCTACAGCTTCAAGCTCGGCTTCGAGCAACTGAAACGCCGCGCCAAGGATGAAAACGTGCAGTACATCGAGAGCATGGTGAAAAGCGCGCCGGCGCCGCTCAACACGGACCTGGCCAAGGCCATCAATGCCTTGCCGGCCGATGCCGACGACGCCGCGCTGGCGGCAGCCCTGGCGCCCTATGCCGATTTCGTGCAGAACGATACGGCCGCGCAGGACGCCATCGCCGGTTACGTGCATGGACTGGAACGCGACCTGGCCGGCATCGATGACGACGAATTCACGCTGCGCCTGCAAACCTATGTGTCGCGCAACAAGACCCCGGCGGAAGTGTTTGCCGGCCTGGCGGGCGCCTTTGCCGCCAGCGACAAGAGCCCGCTGATTGTCGGCGTCAATATCGTCGGGCCGGA
Organism: uncultured Duganella sp.; assembly: GCA_966112955.1. Classification (GTDB taxonomy): domain Bacteria; phylum Pseudomonadota; class Gammaproteobacteria; order Burkholderiales; family Burkholderiaceae_D; genus Rugamonas. The sequence continues at coordinate 8,973 of CBHWEO010000178.1, forward strand.
AAACGGCGTCGTCGCGCTGCGCGACTACGCACTGCACATGCGCATGTTCGCCTTCCTCAAGCAGCGCTATCCGAACGTGCGCCTGGCGATGCATGCGGGCGAACTGGCGCCCGGCCTGGTGCCGCCGGAAGACCTGCGCAGCCATATCGCCGGCGCCGTACGCGTGGCCGGCGCGCAGCGCATCGGCCATGGCGTCGACATCGTGCATGAAAGCCGGGCCGACTTGCTGCTGGCGGACCTGCGCTCGCGCCAGGTGGCGGTGGAAATCAACCTTACCAGCAATGACTTCATCCTCGGCATCAAGGGCGATGCGCATCCCGTGACTACCTATTTGCGGCATGGCGTGCCGATCGTACTGTCGACCGACGATGCGGGTGTGTCGCGCAATGACTTGAGCGGCGAATACGCGCTGTTCGCCAGCCGCTACCGCCCAAGCTACGACACGCTCAAGCAGGTGGTGTACAACAGCATCCGCTACGCCTTCCTGACGCCAACCGAAAAGGCGGCGCAAGCCAGGCAGCTCGATGCGCGCTTCGCCCGCTTTGAGCAGGCAGTGGCGGCGATGGCACGCCGCGCCAAATCGGGCAATTAAACCGGCAGCGGCGCCGCGGTCGAAGGTGGCGCCGCCGAGCGCGCGCCGTTCATCACCATCGCCAGCAAGGTGTAGTAGCCGTTGATGCCCATCAGGTCCGTCACACCCTTTTCCCCGAACTGCAGCATGGCGGCGGCCCAGGTGGCGTCGCTGACCTGTTTGGTGGTGTGCAGTTCGTGGCAGAAGTCGTACACCGCCTGCTCATCCGGCGCCAGCCCGGCCGGCGCGGCGCGCGCGGCGATGGCGTCGATGGCATGCTGCGGCACGCCGGCATCGGCGGCTATCGGGGCATGGATGGCCCATTCCACCTGCTGGTCCCAGTGCCGCGCCGTCACCAGGATGGCCAGCTCGGTCAGGCGCGTGCCGATGGCGCTGCGGTAGCGCAGGTATTCGCCCAGGCGCTGGGTGCAAGCCATCAATTCGGGGCTGTGCAGCAGGGGCACGAAGGGGCCGTACAGCGCGCCGCGCGGGCCGTCGATGACCGCTTGCGCAGCGGCCCGCTGCTCGGCCGTCATGTCGGCAGGCGGGATAGGTCCAAGTCGTTCGTCCATGGCGACAGATGGTCGCACAGGACAGGAGAAAAATCAAAACGCGGCGGCGGTGTGCGCGCTAATGTCGCTGGACGACCAACCCAGCAAGGAGCCGCCATGACCCACCTGATCCACCGCGACCTGCGCCGCACGCCGCCCGTCGCGGTCTGCGCCTTCGGCATGCATGTGCGCGACAGCGAAGGCAATACCTACCTCGACGCCAGCGGCGGGGCTGCCGTATCTTCGCTGGGCCACAGCCACCCGGACGTGCTGGCGGCGATGCAGTCGCAGCTCAAGGTGGCGGCCTATGCCCACACTTCCTTCTTCACCACCGACGTGGCGGAGGAGCTGGGCGACCGGCTGGCGCAGGATGCGCCGGGCGACCTCAATCATGCTTACCTGGTGTCGGGTGGCTCGGAAGCCATCGAAGCCTCCCTCAAGCTGGCGCGCCAGTACTTCGTCGAGCATGGGGAAACCGAACGGCGCGTCTTCATCGCGCGTCGCCAGAGCTACCACGGCAACACGCTGGGCGCGCTGGCCCTGGGCGGTAACGAGTACCGCCGCCGCCATTTCGAGCCGATGCTGATGGATGTGGCGCGCGTGTCGCCGTGCTTTGAATACCGCGAGCGCCGCGCCGGGCAGGACGTGCACGAATACACGGCCAACCTGCTGCAGGAACTGGAGGCCAAGATCATCGACCTCGGGCCGCAGCATGTGATCGGCTTCTGCGCCGAGACCGTGGTGGGCGCCACCAGCGGTGCGGTGCCGCCCACGCCGGGCTACTTCAAGGGCGTGCGGGCGCTGTGCGACAAGTACGGCATCCTGATGATCGCCGACGAGGTGATGTGCGGCATGGGGCGCACCGGTACGCTGTATGCCATCGAGCAGGAAGGCGTGGTGCCGGACCTGGTCGCGCTGGGCAAGGGCCTGGGCGCCGGCTACCAGCCGATCGGCGCGGTGATCGCTCGCGACCACGTGGTGCAGCGGCTGCGCTCCGGCAGCGGGGTGTTCCAGCATGGGCACACCTATGTCGGGCATCCGGTGGCGGCGGCGGCGGCGCTGGCCGTGCAGAAGGTGATCCGCCGCGATTCGCTGCTGGGGGCGGTCACGGTACGCGGCGCGACTTTCAAGCGCATGCTGCGCGATGCCTTCGGCATGCATCCGCACGTGGGCGACATCCGCGGGCGCGGCATGCTGCTGGCACTGGAACTGGTGCAGGACCGCGACGGCAAGCGGCCGTTCGATCCGGACTTGCGGCTGCACGCGGCGGTGAAGGATGCCTGCATGGAGTGCGGGCTGATGGTGTACCCGATGGGCGGGACAATCGACGGCAAGCGTGGCGACCATGTGCTGCTGGCGCCGCCGTTCATTGCGACGGAGGCGGATTTGCAGCAGATGACGGCGCGCCTGGCAGATGGGCTGGAGAGGGCCTTGCTGCGGGTGCGGCCCTAAAACCGGTAAACCGGTGCCTGACCCGCGGGGGCAGGCACCAATAAGCGGGGGCCGCTGGGCAGGGGTGTGTGCCCCGGGGGGGGACCCCC
>CBHWEO010000179.1:0-11633 GCA_966112955.1 uncultured Duganella sp.
ATGGCCGGAGTCGGCCTACAACGGCGACTACATCGCCGACATCGCCGCCGACTTCCTGGCGAAGAAGACCGTGTCCGCCTCCGATGGCCAGCCGGTGACCGCCACCGGCGACGTGGAAGACATCGACAACATCCGCGCCTTCGCCGTGACCTACCTGCGCAACGAGCAGGACATCGACCTGCAGGCCTTCGGCGTCAAGTTCGACAACTACTACCTGGAGTCCTCGCTGTACGCCGACGGCAAGGTGGAAAAGGCGGTGGAAATGCTGGTCGCCAACGGCCATACCTACGAGGACGGCGGCGCGCTGTGGCTGCGCACCACCGACTACGGCGACGACAAGGACCGCGTCATGCGCAAGACCGACGGCGGCTACACCTACTTCGTGCCGGACGTGGCCTACCACATCGTCAAGTTCCAACGCGGCTTCACCCAGGCCATCAACGTGCAGGGTTCCGACCACCACGGCACCATTGCCCGCGTGCGCGCCGGCCTGCAGGCTGTGGGCCTGGGCATCCCGCAAGGCTTCCCGGACTACGTGCTGCACAAGATGGTCACCGTGATGAAGGATGGCGCCGAGGTGAAGATCTCCAAGCGCGCCGGCTCCTACGTCACCGTGCGCGACCTGATCGAATGGTCCGGCGGCGGCGACATCACCAAGGGCCGCGACGCGGTGCGCTTCTTCCTGATTTCGCGCAAGGCCGACACCGAATTCGTGTTCGACGTCGACGTGGCGCTCAAGACTTCCGACGAGAACCCGGTCTACTACGTGCAGTACGCCCACGCGCGCATCTGCCGCATGCTGGAAAACTGGGGCGGCGACGAAGCCTCCGTGGCCAACGTCGACCTGTCGCCGCTGACCGCGCCGACCGAAGCGACCCTGCTGGCCACGCTGGCCCAGTATCCGGAAGTGCTGGCGCGCGCCCAGGCCGAACTGGGCCCGCACCAGGTAGCCTTCTACCTGCGCGACCTGGCCGCCGCCCTGCACTCCTTCTACTTCGCCGAGAAGGTGCTGGTGGAAGACGAGGCGACCAAGCTGGCGCGCGTGGCGCTGATGGTCGCCACCCGCCAGGTACTGCGCAACGGCCTGGCGCTGATCGGCGTCTCCGCTCCAAACCAAATGTAAGGATCCACGGACCACATGGCTTTTCGCTCCCTGCGTCAGCAACAAGGCAATACCCTGGTTGGCATCGTTATCGGCCTGGTGATTGGCCTGGTCATCGCCGTCGTCGTGGCGCTGATGATCACCAAGGGCCAGTCGCCCTTCACCGACAAGGCGCCGAAGAACGGCAAGGCAACCGATGAGGCATCGGGCCAGATCGCCGACCCGAACAAGCCGATGTACGGCAGCAAGGATGCCGTGCGCAAGGCGAACAGCGAATTCGAACGCGACGCGGTGAAGCCGCCGCCCGCGGACGAATTGCAGAAGGTGGTCGACACCATCCAGGCCCAGGGCCAGGCGCCATCCGCCAAGCCCCCTGCCGCCCCGGCCGCCACCTCGCCTGCCGCGCCGCCGCCGGTCAACAGCGCGGCGCCGCCGGCGCAGGCAGCCGCTCCGGCGCCTGCCCTGCCGGGTGAGGAAAAGTTCGTGTACTACCTGCAAGCCGGCGCCTTCCGCGAAATCGGCGATGCCGAAAACACGCGCGCCAAGCTTGCCCTGCTGGGCTTCGAGGCCAGCGTGTCCGACCGCGCCACCGATGCCGGCGTGCTGCACCGCGTGCGCATGGGGCCTTTCACCCAGGTGGAAGCCATGAACAAGGTGCGCGCCAAGTTGTCCGAAAACGGCATCGATGTTGCCGTCGTCCGCAATCAAAAATAAGGGACTCAAACCATGAAACTGTTCAAGCAGATCCTGGCCGTGGTGCTGTGCGGCCTCGCCTTTGGTGCGGGCGCATCGCCTGCCGCCCCGGTGGCCGGCACGGATTACGTGGTGCTGAGCGAGTTCCAGCCGGTCGATACCGGCAAGAAGGTGGAAGTCATCGAGTTCTTCGCCTACTACTGCCCCCACTGCAATGCGCTTGAACCAAGCCTGGAAGCGTGGATCAGGAAGCAGGGCGACAACATCGTCTTCAAGCGCGTCCACGTCGCGGCCGGCGCCCCTGTCGTGCCGCAGCAAAAGCTGTTCTTCACGCTGGAGTCGATGGGACTGGTGGACCAGTACCAGCAGAAGGTGTTCGATGCCATCCACGTCAAGCACAACCCGCTGCGCAGCGATGCGGCGGTCATGGAGTGGCTCGGCTCCAGCGGCATCGACAAGGCGAAGTTCACCGATATCTATAATAGCTTCGGCACCGCCGCCAAAGTGCGCCGCGCTGAGCGCATGATGGGAGACTACCGCGTCGACTACTGGCCCATGCTGTTCGTCGACGGCAAGTACATGACGTCGCCCGCGGAAGCCAACAAGAGCGTCAGCCCGGTGCCGAACGAGGCGCAGCAGCATGCCAATGCCCTGATGGTGCTGGACTTCCTGGTCGCCAAGGCGAAGGCGGAGAAGAAGTAACACCTTGAAGCGCGTCTTCATCACCGGCGCTTCCAGCGGCATCGGGGCGGCACTGGCGGCGCATTATGCGGCGCAGGGCTGCACGCTGGGCCTGCTGGGCCGCCGTGCGGACGCGCTGGAAGCGCTGGCCGCCAGCCTGCCCAATCCGGGGCGCCACCGCTGCTACGCGGCCGACGTGACCGACCATGCGGCCCTGCGCAACGCCGCCGAATCCTTCCTGGCCCATGCGGGCGGCTGCGACATCGTGATCGCCAGCGCCGGCATCTCGCACGGCACCATCACCGAGCTGGCGGAAGACTTGCCGGTATTCGAATCGATCGTGGCGACCAACGTGACCGCGACCGTAGCGACGTTCTCTCCATTCATTGCGGCCATGCGCGCCCAGGGCTCGCCGGCGCGGCTGGTCGGCATCGGCAGCGTGGCCGGCGTGCGTGGCCTGCCCGGCGCCGGCGCCTACAGCGCTTCCAAGGCGGCGGTGCGGGTCTACTGCGAGTCGCTGCGGGTCGAATTGCGCGGCAGCGGTATCAGGGTGGTTACCATCGCGCCGGGCTATATCGATACCCCGATGACGCAGAAGAACAAGTACGCCATGCCGTTCCTGATGCCGCCCGAAGCGTTTGCCGCCACCGCGGCACGCTGCATCGAGCGCGGCGACAGCTACCGGGTGATTCCCTGGCAAATGGGCCTGGTCGCGCGCGGACTGCGGATGCTGCCGAACTGGCTGTACGACAAGGCTTTCGCCAGGGCGCCGCACAAGGCGCGCAAGGGGAAGGCATGAACGCGGCACCCCTCACCGCTGCGGCGATCCGGGCGCTGGTCGCGGACAGCGCTTCCCATGTCGCCATCGAAGTGGTCGACGAGACCGGCTCGACCAACGCCGATTTGCTGGCGCGGGTTCCGGCGGCGGCCCAAGCCGGGCCTGGCCCGGTCCTGCGCGGCCCTGTCCTGCGCGTGGCCGAACGCCAGACCGCCGGGCGTGGACGCGCCGGCCGCAGCTGGCTGTCGGCGCCGGGCGCTTCGCTGACCTTCTCCGTCGCCTGGCCATTCCGCGCGCCGCTGCACCGCATGGTCGGCTTGCCGCTGGCCGTCGGCGTGGCGCTGGCGGAAACCGTGAACGGCCTGGGCGTGCCGGTCCAGCTGAAATGGCCGAACGACCTGCTGAAGGATGGCGCCAAGCTGGCCGGCATCCTGGTCGAAACCCAGGCTGCGCCGGACGGCACCATCTGGGCGGTCATCGGCTGCGGCATGAACCTGCTGATGCCGGACGAGATGGAGGCGGCCATCGGCCGCGCCGTGTCCTCGGCGCCGTGGCTGGCGCGGATGGACCGCAACGCCCTGCTGGCCCAGTTGCTGAGCCGCCTGTGCGCCGTGCTGGCGGAATTCGACGACACCGGCTTTGCCGCCTTCACCGACCGCTGGAATGCGCTGCAGGCGTGGCGCGGACAGCCGGTGCGGCTGCTCGACCAGGGGGAGGTCCAGCAGGAAGGCCTGGCTGCCGGCGTCGACGACCAGGGCCGGTTGCTGCTCGACACGCCAGGCGGCCGCGTGGCAGTGCTGTCGGGCGACGTTTCGCTGAGGCTCGCGACATGAACTACGACCTGCTGATCGACGCCGGCAAGACCCGCATCAAGTGGGCCCTCGCAGCGCCCGGCGCCGCCCTCGGCGAATGGATCGCGCAAGGCGCCCACTTGCACGCCGACGCTGCGGCCTTCCCGGGCGCCCTCGGCGCCGCCGCGAACGGCGTCCCCATCGGGCGCGTACTGGTCGCCAACGTGGCGGGCCAGGCGGTGCGCGACATGCTGGCCGCCTGGCTGGCCGCGCCGCCACTGGCCGTCGCCCCCGCATCGACTGAATGGTTCGCCTCCGTGCCGCAGCGCGCCGGCGTGCGCAATGCCTACCGCAATCCGGCCCAACTGGGCTGCGACCGCTTCGCCGCCGCCATCGGCGCGCACGCCCTATGCCCCGGCAAAGCCATCGTGGTCGCCAACTGCGGCACGGCCACCACCATCGACGCCATCACGGCCGATGGCACTTTCCTGGGCGGCATGATCCTGCCCGGCCTGGGCCTGATGGCGACCAGCCTGGCGAAGAACACCGCCCAGCTGCCGCAAATCAAACCCGGCAGCAAGCTGCCGGAAGGCTTCGCCGACAATACGGACGACGCCATCCTGACCGGCTGCCTGGCCGCGCAAGCGGGCGCGATTGAACGCGCATTTGCACTACACCAGGCCGTAGAATGTATTATTTCCGGCGGCGCCGCGCCCTATGTCGCGCCCGCGGTTCCCGTGCCGCACCGCCACGTCGAAAACATTGTGATGATAGGCCTGCACGCTGCCCTGCGCAGCGCCTGAACCGGATGGAGTGCCCGTGCTGAAACTGATTTTCGCCCTGCTCGTTGCCGCCAATGTCGCGCTGTTCGCATACGGCAAAGGCTACCTCGGCCAGTTCAGCGGCAATGAGCGCGAGCCGGCCCGCCTGCAGAAACAGCTGAACACCGACAAGCTGCAATTGATCAGCGCCAGCAAGGCGGAATCGGCAGCGGCCGCCGTGGCCCCGCCGCCGCCCGTACCGCGCGATGAACCGGCCGCCGTCGCCTGCCTGGAAGCGGGCAACTTCGCCCTGGCCGACGCCCGCAAGTTCGAAGAGCGCCTGGCGCCACTGGAACTGGGCGACCGCCAGCAGCGCCGCAACCTGCCGGGCCAGGAAGCGTCCAGCTACATCGTCCACATCCCGCCGCAAGCCAGCCGCGCCGCCGCCGAGAAGAAGGCCGACGAATTGCGCGCCCTGGGCATTACCAATTTCTTCGTATTGAATGACAGCTCGCCGCTGCGCTGGGGGATTTCGCTGGGCGTGTTCCGCACCGAAGCCGCCGCCCAGGCGCAGCTGGCCGCGCTGGCCAAGCAAGGCGTGCAAAGCGCCCGCGTGGCGCCGCGCTATAGCGGCAGCAAGCAGGTGATCTACCAGTTCCGCGACATCAGCGAAGAGACCAGGTCCCGCATCAGCAAGATCGTCGCCAAATTCCCCGAGCAGGAAACCCGTTCCTGCACCCCGGCTAGCGCTCGATAACGATAGGCTTGAGCTTCAGGCCCCCAGGCAACGCCCTGGCGGCGGCCTGCGCTTCCGCGCGGCTCGCATAGGGGCCGGCAAACAGGCGGAAGAACTTGCCCGCCTGCTCCACGTCCAGGTTCAGGCCCGCGTCGCTGGCTTCCAGCCGCTTGCGCAGGCCGTCGGCGCCATCCTCACGCGTATAGGATCCCAGTTGCAGGTAGAAGCCCGGCTCCGCCGCGCCGCCCAGCAGCACCGCCTTCCCCTCGTCGCCGCTGGACGAGGCCAGCATCGGCGCCGCTTTCGGCATCGCTTGCGCCGGCTGCGGCGCCCGCTCGGCCGACGCCGTGGCCGGCGCATTGCCGCCGGCCTTGCGTTCGGCGATCATGCGATCGATCTCGGCCGGCTTCAGGTGCACCACCTCCAGCTGGCTGCTGCCGTTGACCAGCAAGCCCAGTTTCAGCGCCGCCGTGTAGGAGACGTCGATGATGCGCGTCGAATGGAAGGGGCCGCGGTCGTTGATGCGCACCACGACGGAGTTGCCGTTGCCCAGGTTGGTCACCCGCGCATAGGAAGGAATCGGCAGCGTCGGATGCGCCGCCGTCATCTTGTACATGTCGTACAGCTCACCGGACGAAGTGCGGGCGCCATGGAACTTCTTGCCATACCAGGTGCCCAGCCCGCGCTCCTTGAAGTCCGCGCCGAGCGGGATCGGCGTGTAGGTCTTGCCGAAGACGACATACGGGCGGTTGGAGCGCGGCAGCAGCGGATCGTTGCGCACTTCCGCGTCCGGCGTTTCCAGCAGGCCCGGCGGCGGATTGTCGCCCGGGCCGTCATCCTGGTAATAGGCGCCGCGCCCGGAGCCTGCCGGCGGCAGCACGGGAATGCCCGGCTGCGGCTTGGAGGTGATCGGCGCGGGCGGCTTGCGCGCCGGCGCTTCCGGCTGCGTGGTGCCGCAGGCGGCCAGCACGGCGGCCGCGGCCAGCGGCAGGAGGCGGAAAGCGCGCCTCATGTCTGCACCAGCTTTCTATGGCGCTGGATCGACATCAGGATGCCCGATGCCAGCCCCAATGTCAGCAACGCCGTGCCGCCATAGCTCATGAACGGCAGCGGCACGCCCACCACCGGCAGGATGCCGCTCACCATGCCCATGTTGACGAAGGCGTAGGTGAAGAAAATCATGGTGATGGCGCCGGCCAGCAGGCGGGTAAACAGGTTGGGCGCATTCGATGCGATCATCAGCCCGCGCCCGATCAGCAGCAGGTACAGGAACATCAGCACCAGGTTGCCCACCAGGCCGAACTCCTCCGAGTACACGGCGAAGATGAAGTCGGTGGTGCGCTCCGGAATGAATTCCAGGTGGGCTTGCGTGCCCTGGGTCCAGCCCTTGCCGGTAATGCCGCCCGAGCCGATCGCGATGGTCGACTGCAGGATGTGGAAGCCTTTGCCCAGCGGGTCGGAAGTGGGATCGATCAGCGTCATGATGCGCTCGCGCTGGTAGTCGTGCATCATCGACCACGCCACCGGAAGGCAGGCCGCCCCCATCACCACCAGGGCCACGATCGCCTTCCACGCCAGGCCGGCCAGGAAGATCACGCAAGCGCCGGCCGCCACCACCAGCAGCGCCGTGCCCAGGTCGGGCTGGCGTGCGATCAGGAACACCGGCACCAGCAGCAACAGCGCACCCAGCGCATAAGCGTGCCAGCGCAGCTGGCCGTGGCGCTGCTGGAAATACCAGGCCAGCATCAGCGGCACCGCGATCTTGGCGAATTCGGACGGCTGGATTTGCGCAAAGCCCAGGTTCAGCCAGCGCCGCGCGCCCAGCTTGATGGTGCCGAACAGCGCCACCGCCACCAGCAGCGACAGGGTCACCGCATAGGCCGGCAGCGCGATGCGCATCATGTTCTGCGGCGAGATGTTCGCCACCACCCACATCACGACGAAGGACATGGCGATGTTGCGCAGCTGGTCCTCGATCTTGCCAGGAATGCCAATACTGGCCGAATACAACGCCACCAGGCTGGTGGCCAGCAGGAATACGATGACCGTCATCAGCGGGCCATCGAACACCGTCACGTAGGGGCGCATGCGCCGCCACAGTGAACGTCTTTCATTGATCGGCATGCTGCCTCCTTATTCTCTCTTGCGCGGCGGGCCGGCCGGTGGCTTCTGGTCGGCCGGCGCCGGAGCCTGGGGCGCCGGCTGGCCGCCCGCATCGCCCTGCTGCTGCGCGCGGCGCTCGGCCGCGGCGTCGACGTCTTCCGCCGGCAGGTCTTCCACCGGCACGGTGACCGCATCTTCCTTCGGCACCTTGGTGGTTTCCTTCTCGGTCGGGCGTTTGCCCAGCAGCCAATAGTCCAGCACTTTACGCGCAATCGGTGCTGCCACGGCGCCACCGAAGCCGGCGTTCTCCACGATCAGCGCCAGCACGATCTTCGGCTTGTCGGCCGGGGCAAAGGCGGTAAACCAGGCGTTGTCGCGCAGTCGCTCGTCGATCTTGGCGGCGTTGTACTTTTCGTTGGCCTTGATCGCCACCACCTGGGCGGTACCGGTCTTGCCGCCCACGGTATAACCGGCATTCAGGAAGGCGCGGTAACCGGTCGCGCCGGGCTCGGTGGTCACGCCCACCATGGCATCCTTGATGAAGTCGATGTTCTGCTGCTTGAGCGGAATGCGGTAGCTTTCCTTCGGCACGGTCAGGGTGCGCTTGCGGGTACCGCCGTCCTCGACGATCTTCACCAGGTGCGGCTTCATCACCACGCCGTTGTTGGCCAGGTTGGCCACCGCGTGCGCCACCTGCAGCGGCGTGTAGCTGTTGTAGCCCGAGCCGTTGGACACGGAAATCGTGTCGCCGCCCACCCACTTGCCGGCCGCAGGATTCTTCTTGAAGCGCGCCCGTTTCCATTCCTGCGAAGGCAGCACGCCCTTCTTTTCGTTTTCCAGGTCGATGCCGGTCAGCTGGCCAAAGCCGAAGGGCTTCATGAAATCATGGATCAAATCGATACCCATGTCGCGGCCGAGGATGTAGTAGTAGGTGTTGCAGGACACCACGATCGACTTGCGCATGTCGACCGTGCCGTGCCCGCCCACCACGTCGTCGCGGAACTTGTGGGTGCCGAGGTAGAAGAAGCCCGGATCGCTGATGGCCTGGCTCGTGGTGCGCTTGCCGGTTTCCAGCGCCGCCAGCGCCATGAAGGGCTTGAAGGTGGAACCCGGCGCATACGTACCGGACAGGGGCCGGTTCATCAGCGGCTTGTCGAGCGAGGTATTCAGCTCGGTCCAGCTTTGCGCATCGATGCCGTCCACGAACAGGTTGGGGTCGTAGCCGGGGCGCGACACGTAGGCCAGCACGTCGCCGGTGCTCGGCTCGATCGCCACCAGTGCGCCGCGGTATTCGCCGAACGCCTCTTCCGCGATCTTCTGCAGCTCGATGTCGATCGACAGGATCAGGTTCGAGCCCGGCGTGGCCGGGGTGCGCGACAGCGTGCGGATGGCGCGGCCGCCGGCGGTCTTTTCCACTTCCTCGTAACCGGTGATGCCGTGCAACTGGCGTTCGTAACTCTTTTCCAGGCCTTCCTTGCCAATATGCTCGGTGCCGTTGTAATTGGCTTCGTATTCAGTGCCCTCCAGCGCCTTGGCCTCGGCCTGGTTGATGCGGCCGATGTAGCCGATCACGTGCGACGCCACCTCGCCCAGCGGGTACTGGCGGAACAGGCGGGCCTGGATGTCGACGCCGGGGAAGCGGAAACGGTTGGCGGCGAAGCGCGCCACCTCCTCGTCGGTCAGGCGGCTGCGCAGGGGAATGCTGGTGAAGCTTTTCGACTCTTCCATCAGCTTCTTGAAGCGGCGGCGGTCTTTCGGCTCGATGGCCACCAGCTTGGCCAGTTCGTCGATCACGTCTTCCAGCGGGGCGGCCAGCTTGGACGGCGTGATTTCCAGCGTGATGGCGGAGTAATTCCGCGCCAGCACCACGCCATTACGGTCCAAAATCAGGCCGCGGTTCGGCACCACCGGCACCACGGCGATGCGGTTGTCCTCGGCCTTGGCGATGTAGTCGCTGTGCTTGATGACTTGCAGCCAGATGAAGCGCGCCAGCAGCAGCGAGAAGCAAAAGAACACCAGCCCGCCCAGCACGGACAGTCGCACCCGGAAGCGGTGCAGGTCTTGCTCTGTATTCTTGAACTCGGTCATGCTCAGATCGGACGGGTGTGGTCTTTGTCCACGGCGCGGCGCTGCGGCGCCAGCAGCAGCATGGTGGCCAGGGGCCACAGCAGGGCCGCCACCAGGCTTTCGATAAAGAAGAACCAGCCGGGGAACTTACCGGCGACCATGAAGCGCACCAGCATCTGCACCGTTTGCGCCAGCAGCAGCAATGGCAGCACGTGCAGGATCTGGGTCGTCACGCGGAACCACAGGATCCGGCGGTGCAGCATGATGGCGAAGTAGGACAGCAGCGTATAAGCCAGCGCATTCTCACCCAGCAGGGAGGCGTCGTGCACGTCCATCAGCAGGCCAAGGAAAAAGGCGGTGCCGATGCCGACCTTGCGCGGCTGGTGCACGCCCCAGAACACCAGGGTCAGGGCGACGAAGTCCGGCGCCGCGATGAAGCGGCCCCAGGGCAGCATATTGAGCATCACCGCGCAGAACAGGCTGAAGGCGATGAACAGCGGGCTGACCGGCAGCAGGATGTATTGTGGACGGTTCATCGCGTGGCTTCCTTGTTGGCTGGCGCGGCAGGTGCGGCTGCGGCGGCAGGGGCGCCCAGCGTCGGCGTCATCCCGGCCGGCGCTCCCGCGCGCGGCGCGGCGGCCGCCGGCTGCGCAGCGTCGGCGGCGCCCGGGGCCGGCGCTGCGGCCTCCTTGCCCTTCTTCTTGCCCGGCTTGGCGACCGGCTCCTCCTCCGGTGGGCGCGGCGGCATGTCCGGCAGCGACATCAGGATCAGCAGCGCGGTATTGCGCTCGATGCCCGCCAGCGGCGCGCACACCACGCGGCCGAACGCGCCGGCCGCATTGCTTTCGACCTGCACCACGCGCGCCACGGCCAGGCCGGCCGGGTACACGCCGTCGATGCCGGAGGTGATCAGGATGTCGCCCACCACCACGTCGGCGGTCGGCGCCATGAAACGCAGGTCCAGGTTGCCCGACTGGCCGCGGCCGACCGCCACGGAGCGCAAGCCGTTGCGCAGGATCTGCACGGGAATCGCCTGTTCCTTGTCCGTCAGCAGCGTCACTTCGGAAGTGAACGGGAACACCCGCGTCACCTGCCCCACCACGCCCTGGTTGTCGATCACCGGCAGGCCGGCCACCACGCCATGCTGGCTGCCGCGGTTCAGGATCACCTTGCGCGTGAAGACGTCGCGCGCCTCGTACAGGATTTCCGCCAGCTGCGACTTGCCCGGCACGCGCTGCTGCGCGTCGAGCAGCTTGCGCAGCTGGTTGTTTTCCGCCTGGTAGAGCTGCGCCTGCTGCAAGGCCTGCGAGGACGCGATCTGTTGCTGCTGCAGCGCGCTGACCTGCTTTTCCAGCTTGGACAGCGTGGAAAAGTAGTCGCCCATGCCGTACATGGCATCGCGCGGCAACAGCGCGATCTTCTGCAGCGGATAGAGGACAAAGCCGACGCCCTGCCGCACCGCCGACAGCGCGTTCATGCGCGAGTCGGCCAGCAGCAGCGCAATCGAAATACACGCGAACACCATCATCTTGAAACGGGCGGACGCGCCTTGCTTGAACAGTGGCGGTGGACTGTATTCCATGTCTTCCAATCAACAAGGGCAGCTCGCGCTGCCCTTATTTTCCAGCTTACTCGTAGGAGAAGATCGATCCCAGCTGGTCCATGCGCTCCAGCGCCAGGCCGGAGCCGCGCACCACGCAGGTCAGTGGGTCTTCCGCCACCAGCACCGGCAGGCCGGTTTCTTCCATCAGCAGCCGGTCCAGGTCGCGCAGCAGCGCGCCGCCGCCGGTCAGCATCATGCCCTTTTCGGCGATGTCGGCGCCCAGTTCCGGCGGGGTCTGTTCCAGCGCGTTCTTCACGGCGGACACGATGTTGTTCAGCGGATCGGTCAGCGCTTCCAGGATCTCGTTGGACGAGATGG
>CBHWEO010000180.1:0-11581 GCA_966112955.1 uncultured Duganella sp.
GCGGGCTCTTGGTTGCCGGGGGGCGCGCAACTTGCCCCCCACCCCCCCTCACCCCATGGTGGACCCGGCCGCGACCGTAAGGAGAAAGTCGAACGATGCCGCTGGCGAACTTGCTGAATGACCTTCTGGGCGACCTGCGCGATCCGGGCTTGCTGTGGCAGGCGGGGGCGATTGTGTTGTCCATCCTGCTGGGCTGGACCATGTCGCGCTTCCTGCGGCGTGGGGTCGATGCGCATGGCGTCAATACCAACGTGGCGCGCTTCGGCGTGGAGAGCTTCCGCCGCGTGGTCGGCCCGCTTGCCATCCTGGTGCTGCTGTGGATCTCGCAGAAGGTGCTGGGCCGCTGGTATCACACCAACCTGATCAAGCTGGCGCTGCCCATCTTCAGCTCGCTGGCCGTGATCCGCTTCGGCTTCTACCTGCTGCGCCGCGTGTTCGCGCGCGGCGGCGTGATCGGCGAGGGCATGCAGACGTTCGAGAAGGTGTTCCAGCTGCTGGTGTGGCTGGCCTTCGTGCTGTACATCACCGGCTTCTACCAGGACGTGTTCGCCTTCCTCGACGATACGCTGGTCCCGCTGGGCAAGCATAAGGTGTCGATCGCCGCCATCCTGCAGGCGGCCGTTTCCGTCGTGGTGCTGCTTTTGCTGGCCATGTGGGCCGGTGCCGCGCTGGAAGAGCGCCTGATGCACATGCAGTCCATGCATTCCAGCCTGCGCGTGGTGATGGCGCGCATGGGCCGTGCGCTGCTGATCCTGGTGGCGGTGCTGGTCAGCCTGTCGCTGGTGGGCATCGACCTGACCGTGCTGTCGGTGTTTGGCGGCGCGCTCGGCGTGGGCCTCGGCCTGGGCTTGCAGAAGATCGCCAGCAATTACGTGTCCGGCTTCATCATCCTGCTGGACCGCAGCCTCACCATCGGCAATGTGATCACGGTCGACAAGTACAGCGGCCAGGTCACGCAGATCAATACCCGCTATACGGTGCTGCAGGGCGCCGACGGCGTCGAGTCCATCGTGCCCAATGAAATGCTGGTGTCGGGCGCCGTGCAGAATTCTTCGTTGACTCACACGGCCGTGGTGATCATTACGCGCGTCACCGTGTCCTACGACACCGACGTCGATTTCGCGCTCAAGCTGATGGAGGAGGCCGCGCTCACCATCAACCGCGTGATGAAGGACAAGCCGCCCTCCGGCATGCTGCAAGCCTTCGGCGCTGATGGCCTGGAGCTGGCGCTGGCCTTCTGGATCAACGATCCGGAAAACGGCCGCGGCGGCGTGACTTCGGATGTCAATCGGGCAATCTGGAAAGCCTTGAAAGAAAACGGTATCTCTGTACCGTTCCCGCAACGCGAGGTCCGCCTGCTCGGCCCTCTGCCGGAGCGGCCTGCCTAAAAAATAGTCAGTTCCGGCGGGAAAAGGTTCCTCAAATCACTGTCGAATGCGCGTACAATGGCGACTATTCGTGGTATCTCATATGGAGTTGTAATGGATTTAAGCGCAGTTCTTGATTTCTTCAGCCATGGCGTGACCGGCCTGGGCGTTTGGGCGACGGTTGGCGTGACGCTGATCCTGACCCATATCACCATCGCCAGCGTGACGATCTTCCTGCATCGCCACCAGGCTCACCGTGCACTGGAACTGCACGCGATCCCGTCGCACTTCTTCCGTTTCTGGCTGTGGATGACCACCGGCCAGGTGACCAAGGAGTGGGCCGCCATCCACCGCAAGCACCACGCCAAGTGCGATACCGAGGAAGATCCGCACAGCCCGGTGACCAAGGGCATCAAGACCGTGTTCTGGCAGGGCGCGGAGCTGTACCGCGCTGAATCGAAGAACAAGGAAACCATGGAGAAGTACGGCCATGGCACCCCGGACGACTGGCTCGAAAAGAACCTGTACAGCAAATACAGCTGGCAGGGCGTGGCCCTGATGCTGATCCTGGACGTGGTCCTGTTCGGCGCCAAGGGCATTACCGTGTGGGCGGTGCAGATGCTGTGGATCCCGGTGACCGCTGCCGGCATCATCAACGGTATCGGCCACTACTGGGGCTACCGCAACTATGACTGCTCCGATGCGGCCACCAACATCATCCCTTGGGGCATCATCATCGGCGGCGAAGAGCTGCACAACAACCACCACACTTACGCGACTTCGGCCAAGCTGTCGTCCAAGTGGTACGAGTTCGACATCGGCTGGGGCTATATCCGCGCCCTGGAAATGATGGGCCTGGCCAAAGTCAAGAAGATGCCGCCGAAGCCGAAGTTCGACCCGGCCAAGGTGAAAGCCGACTTCGAAACCCTGCAGTCGGTGATCGCCAACCGCTACGACGTGATGGCCAAGTACGCCAAGTCCGTCAAGCACGCCTGGAAGGAAGAGCTGGCGCACCTGAAGGACAAGACGCAGCTGGAATCGCGCTTCCTGAAATCCTCGCGCAAGCTGCTGCAGCGCGAGCCGGCCAAGCTGGCAGCCCCGCAGAAGCAACAGCTGGTGGAACTGTTCCAGCATTCGAAAGCACTGGAAACCATGCACAATATGCGCGTGGAACTGGGCATGCTGTGGGAGCGTTCGCACTTCACCCGCGACGAGCTGGTGCACAAGCTGCAAGACTGGTGCGAGCGCGCGGAAGCGTCCGGCATCAAGTCCCTGCAGGAGTTCTCGTTGCGCCTGCGCAGATACGCTTAAGGCGGCATCTGCCACGACCAAACGGCCCCGCGGGGCCGTTTTTTATTTCTTCTGGCGCTCCAGCCAGGCGGCCTGCTTGCGGGCAATGCCGTCGTAATAGCCCTGCGTGCCGGCTTCGATGCGGCGGATGTCTGGGCTCTTCATTGCCATCTCCGACAGGCGCGGAATCTTGCCCGGGTCGCCGCCGTCGAGGATGGACAGGGCGGCGGTATTGTAGGCGGCAGCGCGCTGGCGCATTTCCTGTTCGCCGAAGGCGGCACTGGCTTGGCGCGGCGAGCCGATATAGCCTTCCCATTGCGGCGCTTTCGCCGCGGCCTCCGCTTCGGCAGGGGAGTTGGCCGTATGCGGCGCGGCCCTGGCATAGCCCGCGCCTACCAGGTCGGGCCGCAGGTAGAGGATGCGGCTGGTTTCCGACATGCCGGCGTGCACTTCGAACTCGCCATCTTCCGCAGCCGCTTCGGCCGTGCGCAAGGGGCGTGGCGCCGGCGGGCCGAGCAGCAGGCCGGGCAGGTTGACCATGCGGCCGCCGTACGTGTCGTGGAAGTAATCGCCGGCCTGGTCCAGCATCAGGTTGTGCAGTGGCGAGCCGTGGTTGTGGATCACGAAGATCCAGCGGAAGCCTTGCTCGCCCAGTTCGCTCGCCATATCCATGAAGACGGCCCGTTCCGTTTCCGGCCGCACGGTATAGGTGCCGGGGAAGCTGTATTTCGCGCCCAGGACATTGGCGCCGGAGGTGCCAAGCGGGACGGTGGGCAGCATCAGCACTTTCCAGCCGGGCCGGCGCGCGATCGCTTCCGCCAGCGACTGCGCCCACCATTCGTTCATGTAGGTGTCGGTGCCGGCTGGCAGGTGCGGGCCGTGCTGCTCGAGGATGCCGCCGGTGACGATCACAGCGGTTTGTTTCTTGTCGAGTGAGGCGATTTGCGCGGTGTTCATTTCCGACACGCGCAGCACCTGGGCCGACGCGGCCAGGGGCATGAGTAAAGCCAGAAGCAGTAAACGCATGGAACCCTCCCCAAAAAAAGTATTGAAACTTTAGCACTGGTTTGGGTTACGCAACAGTGTGGCGTGGCTTTCGGTTCAGGAGTATGCTGTTGCCATAGATCAATAAACAGTCGGAGGCAATTGTGAAGTGGTGGTGTGCGCTGGCGGCGGTGCTGCTGGCAAATGGCGCCCAGGCCAAAGCCTGGGAAATCAAGCCGGACGGGCTGGGACCGTACAAGGTCGGCGCCCGTTACGAGAACCTCGGCAAGACGTTTGGCGGCTTGGATGCCGCGACCGTGAGCGCGGACAAGGTGTGCCGCGTGGCGCGCTCGAAACGCTATCCGAACGTGGAAGTCACGTTTGTGCGCAAGGTGGTGGCGCGCATCGACGTATCGGGCAGCTACGGTACCGACCGCGGCGTGCATATCGGCGATCCGGTCGCCAGGCTGCAGCGCGTGTACGGCGACGCGGTGAAGCCGCACCCGCAGCATGCGGACTGGCTGATGGTGGAAACCGGCGACCGCGAGCTGGCCATCCGCTACATGATGCGCGAGGGCAGGGTGGCATCGATCGATGCCGGCAGGCGCGAACAGCTGCAAACGCCGGGCGGCTGCCCATAAAAAAACCGCCCATCGGGCGGTTTTTTGTTCGAACCGAAGATCGATTACTTGATCTTGGTTTCCTTGTACATCACGTGCTTGCGTGCTTTAGGATCGAACTTCATGATTTCCATTTTGGAAGGCATGGTGCGCTTGTTTTTGGTAGTGGTGTAGAAGTGACCAGTACCAGCGGTCGATTCCAGCTTGATCTTGTCGCGGCCAGTTTTTGCCATGATAGCTCCCTATTAGATTTTCTCGCCGCGAGCACGCATGTCGGCCAGGACGGCGTCGATGCCGACCTTGTCGATCACGCGCAGACCGGCGTTGGACAGACGCAGGGAGACCCAGCGGTTTTCAGATTCAACAAAAATGCGGCGGTTCTGCAGGTTTGGCAGGAAACGACGCTTGGTTTTGTTGTTTGCGTGGGAAACATTGTTGCCGACCATCGGCTTCTTCCCGGTAACTTGGCAAACACGTGCCATGGCACACTCCTTGGTTACTTCCGAAATTGGAAAAAACAAGAGTATAGAGAAATTTCCCAAGATTTTCAAGCACTTGCGAAAAACAATTGTGTCTTATGAAAACGGTGAAATTTAACATTTGCCAGGGCCTAGATTTGACCATGTTCGGCGAAGGAATGCACCTGGTGTCCGGCCACCACAAAATGGTCCAGGATGCGGATGTCCACCAGGGCCAGCGCCTGTACCAGCGCCCTGGTCAGCAGCACATCCGACTCGCTGGGCGCAGGCGATCCGGACGGGTGGTTATGGGCCAGCATGACGGCCGCGGCATTGCGCGCCAGCGCTTCCCGCACCACTTCGCGCGGATAGACGCTGGTGTGCGTCAGCGTGCCGCGAAACAGTTCGCAGGCTTCGATCAGGCGGTTCTTCACGTCCAGGAACAGGACGTGGAACGATTCATAGGGCTGGCCGGCCAGCGACAGGCGCAGGAAATCCTTGACCGCGTGCGGCGACGACAGCTCTTCGCCGGCCGACATTTCTTCCGCGATCGCGCGCCTTGCCAGTTCGACCACGGCCTGCAGCTGCGCATACTTGGCCGAGCCCAGGCCGGGCATGGCGGTGAATTCGGCGCGGCTGGCGCGGATCATCGCGCGTAGCGAGCCGAAGCGGCCCAGCAGCTCCGTGGCCAGCGCCACCGCATCCTTGCCGGGAATGCCAACGCGCAGGAAGATCGCCAGCAGTTCGGCGTCGGACAGGGCTTGCGGCCCCGCTTTTAACAAGCGCTCGCGCGGGCGCAATTGTTCGGGCCAGTCGGAAATTGCCATGGTCACCTCCGTCGCCCATTATCTTGCGCGGTAGATGGGCGGCGTTTGCGCTGGCTCAGTGTTTGTCGTTGGGGGCGATTGCTGCGTGCATTTCGCCCAGCCATTGGCTGGCCGCGCTGAGTGGCGGGTCGGGCTGGTCTGGTTGCGTCACCGGGCTCGCAGTTGCGGCATTGGGCTCCAGGCGCGGGTAGATGCGCTGTCCGTGGCGGTCGGCCGCATACGCCCCGACGAAACCGAAGAAGTTCCCGTAGCGGTCGCGCGCGCCGTTGACGGCAGTCGTGAGGCCGGCGGTCGGGGCACCGAAGCTGCGCGTATTGGCACGGCCATGGAAGGCGATGGCGACCATTTCGCCGCTGCTGGCAGTCCTCGGGCCCAGCAGGACTGCAACGGCTTGCCGTTCGCCGTCGAACGTGGCCGGCAGCTGGCCGAAGCCGTTGTCCGCCGGTTCGCCCGGACCGCCCGTTGCGCCCCACAGCCACGGGGTATGCGGCTTGCCGTTTGCGTCGGCAAAGTAACCCACCGCGCCATTGCCCAGCAAGGGCCGCAAGGCGGCGACGGCAGGGTGCACCGTTCCGCCTTCGTGGTCGCGCAAATCGAGTATCCATTGGTCAGCGCCTTGCCGGTGCAGGCTGTTCACGGCGTCGCGCAGGGCGTGGGCGTAAGCGCTTGACTGGGCAGGGTCCGCCTGCAGGAAAGTTCGCAGGCGTATGTAGCCGACCCGTTTGCCGAGAAGCCGCGTATCGAAGGGCGTCGTCGCGGTCCCGGCGGGCTGCAGCGGCGATTGGGGTTGCCGCGCCTGGGCGTAAGGCATGTTGCTTGCGTTGGCGGCATATTCGGCCTGCGTCTGGTACAGGCCATGCGGCATCATGCCGGCAGCGATGGTTGCCTCGTTGACTTTGCGGGAGAGCTCCTTCATCACGCCATCCATTTCGCGGACGTCCTGGGCGCCCGTCGCGGCCACGCGCAGCGCGTTGGCGAGTTCGGTCATCTGCAGGCGGTCGGCAAACAGGAATTCTCGACGCACCCGTTCGATCGCTTCATCGAGGTATTGGCTGCAGGCGGCGCACATCTCTCCGGGCTGGAAGCGCCGTTCGCTGGCGAATGCCTGCGCGTTGCGGATCATCAGGCCAGCGTTTTCCCGCTGGTAGCTGCCGCCGGAAAGTATCCAATAGACGCTGGTGGCGCCCTCGGGCACGTAGACGCTGGCTTCCAGCCGGCCTTCCCCAACCTCGAAGAAAGTGCCAATGTGTGACTTGACCTCGCCGGCCGGGCCGAACGTGGACAGGGTCAATGAAATCGGCAGGCCACGCTGCGACTGGGGCTGGAGGTCAAGCTGCACGTACAGCCGGCGGCCTGCCAGCGCTGCCGCGTCTTCCGTCCCGGCGCTCAGTTTCGTTTGATGGAAAGGGCACCAGGCGATAGGACGCTTGCTGAAGGACGCCAAAGCCTCGTTCCGTTCGGTCCCGCACTCGCGGTTCAGTACGAGGTTCAGGGGCGCGGGCCTGGTTGCCTGGTCCGGCATGGCGTGCGCGCTGAGGGCTGCCAGCGCCAGGCAGGCTGCGGCGAATTGTCGAATTTTCATAGAGCCATTGTCGGATTGCGGCAGGCCTCCGGGCAATTGCAAAAACACTCAGGTGGCATTATGTTTTTATTAACCTCACTGGCCGCGCCGCGAGCCGCGCGATGGCTTACAATAGCGGTTTGCCTGTCACCAGAGTCGTTTCCATGTCTAACGTCGTCACTGCTTCTGCCTACCTCACCCTGCAATATCGCCTTGCCGCGATGGATGGCACCAACATTGTTTCCACCTTCGAAGGCAACCCTGCCACGCTGATGCTGGGCCAGGGCCAGCTGGCGCCGAACCTGGAAGCTTTGCTGATCGGCCTGCCGGAGGGCACGCACAAGGTATTCGAGCTGGCGCCGGGCGAAGCCTTTGGCCCGCGCAACCCGGACCTGGTGCAGGCCGTGTCGCGTGCCACGCTGGACGAGAACTCGGATCCGGACAATGAATACAAGATTGGCGACCTGGTGGACTTCAACGCCCCGAACGGTGGCCGCTTCGCCGGCGTGTTGCGCGAACTGCGCGACGACGTCGCCATCTTCGACTTCAACCACCCGCTGGCCGGCCAGCCGGTGAAATTCGAAGTGAAACTGATCTCCGTGCTGTAAGAACCTATGGATAAAGAAATCCTCCTTGCCCAGCCGCGCGGCTTCTGCGCCGGCGTTGACCGCGCCATCGAAATCGTGGAACGCGCGCTGCAGCAGTTCGGCGCGCCGATCTACGTGCGCCACGAAATCGTGCACAACGCCTATGTGGTGGAAGACTTGCGCGCCAAGGGCGCCATCTTCATCGAAGAACTGGACGATGTCCCGGCCGGCAATACCCTGGTGTTCTCCGCCCACGGCGTGTCGAAAGCCGTGCGTGCCGAAGCGGAAGCGCGCGGCCTGTCGATCTTCGACGCCACCTGCCCGCTGGTGACCAAGGTCCACGTGGAAGTGGCCAAGATGCGCAAGCAGGGCTGCGACATCATCATGATCGGCCACGAAGGCCACCCGGAAGTCGAAGGCACCATGGGCCAGGCGGAAGAGGGCATGTACCTGGTCGAAACGGTGGAAGACGTGGCCCGCCTGCAGGTGCAACATCCCGACCAGGTGGCCTATGTGTCGCAAACGACACTTTCCGTGGATGATACGGCACAAATCATCGAAGCCCTGAAGGCAAAATACCCGAATATTATTGAGCCCAAAAAAGGCGACATCTGCTACGCCACCACCAACCGCCAGGAAGCCGTGAAATTCATGGCGCCGCAGGTGGAATTGGTGATCGTGGTGGGCTCGCCGAACAGTTCGAATTCGAACCGACTGCGCGAGGTTGCCGAGAAGAAAGGAACCCCGGCGTATATGGTGGACAACGCTTCCCAGATCGATCCGGCCTGGCTGGAAGGCAAGCTGCGCGTGGGTGTCACGGCTGGCGCTTCGGCGCCGGAAGTGCTGGTGGAAGCCGTCATCAACCGCCTGAAGGAATTGGGCGCGAAAAGCGTGCGCACCCTGGACGGCGTGGAGGAGGCGGTCACCTTCCCGCTGCCGAAAGGCCTTGACGGCAAGGCGGCTTAGAATTTAATTTAGTATATTGCGAATTTTCCACGATTAGTTTTCCGGAAACCTCGCTATCATGGCGGACGCTTCCAAACGGCGGCACCACGAGGGCAACCTTGGGTGCCGTTTTTTATAGTTTTTAAGGGCATACGATGGATACCTTTATCCAACAAATTCTTAACGGCCTGGTGCTGGGTAGTATGTATGCGCTGGTCGCCCTCGGTTACACGATGGTGTACGGCGTACTGAACCTGATCAACTTTGCCCACGGCGACGTGCTGATGATCGGCGCCATGATCGGGCTCTCCATCCTGAATTTGCTGGGCGTCTATGCGCCGGACCTGCCGGGCTACGTCAAACTCGGCATCGCCATCCTTGGCGCGATCCCGGCCTGCATGATCGTCAATATCCTGATCGAACGCATCGCCTACCGCCGCCTGCGCAATGCCCCCCGCCTCGCTCCCCTGATTACCGCCATCGGCGTGTCCTACCTGCTGCAAACCTTCGCCATGATGATCTGGGGCCGCAACCCGCTGCCGTTTCCGCAGCTGCTGCCGACCGAGCCGATCATGCTGGGCGGCGCCGTCATCACGGTGACCCAGGTGCTGCTGTTGGTGCTGGCGGCCGTTTCGATGTTCGGCCTGGTGATGCTGGTCGAACGCACCCGCATGGGCCGCGCCATGCGCGCCGTGGCGGAGAACCCGCGCGTCGCCGGCCTGATGGGCGTGGACTCCAACCGCATCATCGTCGCCACCTTTGCCATCGGCGCCGCGCTGGCTGCCGTGGCGGGCGTAATGTGGGGCGCGAACTACGCCTCGATCCAGTTCGCGATGGGCTTCATGCCCGGCCTGAAAGCGTTCTGCGCCGCGGTGCTGGGCGGTATCGGCAATATCTACGGCGCCATGATCGGTGGCATTGTGCTGGGGATTATCGAATCGCTGGGCGCCGGCTACATCGGCGAACTGACCGGCGGCTTCCTGGGTTCGCACTACCAGGACATCTTCGCCTTCATCGTGCTGATCCTGGTGCTGACCGTGCGTCCGTCCGGCATCATGGGCGAGCGTGTAGCCGACCGTGCTTGATAAGGTTTGACCATGCTGACTTTCGACATCCAAAAGAATCCCAAGCAGGCTTACACCAGCATGGCCGTGCTGCTGGCCGTGCTGGTCATCTTCCCATTCGCGGCCGCGCCGTTCGGTAACTCCTGGGTGCGCATCGCCGACCTGGCGCTGCTGTACATCATGCTGGCCGTGGGCCTGAACATCGTGGTGGGCTTCGCCGGCCTGCTGGACCTGGGCTATATCGCTTTCTACGCGGTGGGCGCCTACATGACCGGCCTGCTGGCATCGCCGCAATTCGCCACGGTGCTGGAATCGCTGATCAACATGCACCCGGGCTTCGGCGAAGCGCTGGCTTCCATGCTGGGCGAAGATATCCGCACCAACGGCATCCACCTGTCCGTGTGGCTGATCGTGCCGATGGGCGCGGCGCTGGCCGGCATCTTCGGCGCGCTGCTGGGCGCACCGACCCTGAAGCTGCGCGGCGACTACCTGGCCATCGTGACGCTGGGCTTCGGTGAAATCATCCGCATCTTCATGAACAACCTGAACGATCCGGTCAACATCACCAACGGCCCGCAAGGCATCAACCTGATCGACCCGATCCGCGTGTTCGGCGTGAACCTGGCCGGCGAAGCCGGCTCGCGCGCCACCGTGGTGGTGGGCGGCTTCTCGATGCCTTCGGTGAATGCCTACTACTTCCTGTTCCTGGTGCTGACCATCATCACCGTGTTCGTCACCTCGCGCCTGCAGCATTCGCGCCTGGGCCGCGCCTGGGTGGCGATCCGTGAAGACGAAATCGCGGCCAAGGCCATGGGCATCAATACCCGTAACGTCAAGCTGCTGGCGTTCTCCATGGGCGCCACCTTCGGCGGCGTGGCGGGCGCCATGTTCGCTTCCTTCCAGGGCTTCGTGTCGCCGGAATCGTTCTCGCTGACCGAGTCGATCGCGGTGCTGGCAATGGTGGTGCTGGGCGGTATCGGCCACATCCCCGGCGTGGTGCTGGGCGGCGCGCTGCTGGCGGCACTGCCGGAAATCCTGCGCCACGTGGTGGAGCCGCTGCAAATGAAGCTGTTCGGCAAAGTGCTGATCGAATCCGAAGTGCTGCGCCAGCTGCTGTACGGCCTGGCGATGGTGGTGATCATGCTGACCCGTCCTGCGGGCCTGTGGCCTTCGCCCAAGCATGAAGACCGTCCGGATGCCGACGCGGACTCCAAAGGCCAGTCGACCGGCGTAATGGCAGCATGAGGTTAGTCGAGATGAGCGAACAAGTAATCCTGAATATCGAAGGCGTCAACAAGCGCTTCGGCGGCCTGCAGGCGCTGACCGACGTGCGCATCAAGATCAACAAGGGGCAGATCTATGGCCTGATCGGCCCGAACGGCGCCGGCAAGACCACCTTCTTCAACGTGATCACCGGCTTGTACCAGCCGGATACCGGCACCTTCGAACTGGCCGGCAAGCCGTATTCGCCGTCCGCGCCGCATGCCGTGGCCAAGGCCGGCATTGCGCGCACCTTCCAGAACATCCGCCTGTTCGGCGAAATGACCGCGCTGGAAAACGTGATGGTGGGCCGCCACGTGCGCACCCACCAGGGCGTGTTCGGCGCCATCTTCCGCCACAAGGCGGCGCGCGAAGAAGAGGCGGCAATCCGCAGGCGCGCGCAGGAATTGCTGGACTTCGTCGGCATCGGCCAGTTCGCCAGCCGCACGTCCAAGTTCCTGTCCTACGGCGACCAGCGCCGCCTGGAGATCGCCCGCGCGCTGGCCACCGATCCGCAGTTGCTGGCGCTGGACGAGCCGGCCGCCGGCATGAACGCCACAGAAAAGCTGGCGCTGCGCGAACTGCTGGTCAAGATCAAGAACGAAGGCAAGACCGTGC
>CBHWEO010000181.1:0-11559 GCA_966112955.1 uncultured Duganella sp.
ACCATCTGCAGCGGGCTGTCGTAGACCACGTACATGGCCAGCGCCTGGCCGCGCGTGAACTGGGTTTCCGGGTTCACCTCGCGCACCTTGAAGGTGGCCGGCGTGCCGTTGTGGAAGCCGCCCGGCGTATAGTCGAGCGGCCCGGCCAGCATGCGGGTGTACGGCAGCATCAGGTTATGGCGCGGCGTGATCTTGCTGTCCATCTTGTTCCATTCCGCCCCCATCACGCCTTCCTGGGTGATGAAGTTCGGATAGCTGCGCTGCAGCCCGGCCGGAACGTAGGCGCCGTGCAGGTCCAGCAGCAGGTGGCGCTTCGCCGTCGCTTCCGCGATGCGCTGGTAGAAGGCCACCACATCCTGGTCGTCGCGGTTCATGAAGTCGACCTTGATGCCCTTGATGCCCCAGCGCGCAAAGGTATCGAGCACTTCGTCCATGCGCGGCGCGACATGCTCCCAGTGCGCCCACAGCAACAGGCCGACGCCCTTGCCGGCCGCATAGCGCACCAGTTCCGGCATGTCGATGCCGTCGGCGGCACGCGTGATGTCGGTAGCCGGGTTGGCGTCGCAGCAGCCGGCCGGACCGGCCGCCCAGCCCGCGTCGATCAGGTAGTACGGCAAGCCGGCGCCGGCCGCGAAGTCGATGAAGCGCTTGTAATTGGCCATGTCCGGCTTCATGCCGGCCAGGGGACCCGACCACCAGTCCCAGGCCGCCTTGCCGGGCCGCACCCAGCTGAAGTCGCCCGCCGGCGGCGGATTCAGGTTGCCGACCAGGTGCGAGGCGATCAGGTCGCCGGGGCGGTTGCCGATCATGACGGCGCGCCAGGCGGTCGTCAGTCCGCCCTGCGATACGTAAGCCGGCGCCGGGCGCTTCGGCGGCGCGGACAGGCGCACGCGCAGCGCGCCGCCTTCCGCCACCAGCGCGGCGCCGGTATAGCCCGCCAGGTTCGCCTGCGTGATCGCAAAGGTGGTGTCCGCGGCGGGCAGGCTGCACACCACGGGCACGTCGTAAGCCTGCCCGGGCTTCAGCTGCGACACCTTGACGCTGTTGAACGGCACTTCGTGCGCGCCCTCGGCGACCGACACCAGGCATTCCGGGTCGCCGGCCGGGATGAAGGCGGTACGCTCGCCGCGCAGGCGCACCGGTTCGGCGCCGTCGATGCGGTAGCGGAAGGCCACGCCATCGTCGTAAGCCCGCACGTCCAGCAAGAGGCGGCGGCCGGCGCCGGCGCTTTCCCTGAACACCAGGGTGGCGCCGCGGTAATGGTCGCGCGCCGTGGCGGCCTTGGTGGCCACCAGCGGGATGTTGCGGTCGACCTTGACGTCTTCGCGCGACTCCAGCGCCAGCGCGCCGAAGCCGGGCGCGCCGTCAAGTTCAAGGCCCAGCGGGGAAGACGCGATCAAGGGCTTGCCGCCGCGCGCAACGGAAAAGCGGCTGCCGTCGTCTTCGATCCGGATGGCGACGCGCCCGTCCGGCGACGTCACGGTGGCAGGAGCGGCCACGGCGCATGCCGCTGGCAACAGCACGGATGCCACGGCAGCCGCAAGGATGGTCAGGATCGGTTTCATGAATTCAGGGTGATAAAGCCGCCGTCGATCGGGTAATCGCTGCCGGTAATGAAGGAGGCGGCATCGCTGCACAGGTACAGCGCCAGCGCCGCCACCTCTTCCGGCTGCGCCATGCGGCCGATGGGCTGGGTCTTCGACAGGCGTTCGAACATCTCCGCTTCCCTGCCCGGATACTGGCGCGCCAGGAAGCCGTCGACGAAGGGTGTATGCACGCGGCCGGGGGAGATCGAGTTGCAGCGGATGCCGTCCTGCAGGTAGTCCTTGGCGACGGACAGGGTCATCGCCATCACGGCCCCCTTGGCGGCGGAGTAGGCGAAGCGTTCCGCCACCGCGACCCACGCCGCCACGGATGCCATGTTGACGATCACGCCGCCGCCGTTTTCGCGCAGGCGCGGGATGGCCGCGTGCAGGCAGTTGTAGACGCCTTTCACATTGACGCTCATGATGCGGTCGAAGTCCGCTTCGCTCGTCGTGTCCGCCTTGCCGATGTGCGCCACGCCGGCGTTGTTAACCAGGATGCCGAGCGGGCCGATGGCGGCAAAGGTTTCCAGCACCGCCGCCTGCTGGCTGACGTCGCAGGCATGCGCCTGGGCCGCCCCGCCCGCCGCGCGGATTTCCGCCACCACGCCAGCGCAAGCCTCCTGGCTGACGTCGACGATGTGGACCACGGCGCCCTGGCGCGCGAACAGCAAGGCGATAGCGCGCCCGATGCCGCTGCCGCCGCCCGTGATGACGGCCTTCTTTCCATTCAGTTCAAACATGCTGCAATACTCCGTCGGATGAAACGGCCGCCTGCAACCGCTGTTCCCGGGCCACTGCCCGCGCGAACCAGGCAATCACCACAAAGCACAGCAAGGGCGCCGCATAGCCGTATTGAAGGTTGTGGGTCACGTCGCTGATGTAGCCGAACACCAGCGGGACCACGGCGCCGCCCACGATGCTCATGATGATCAGGCTGCTGCCCATTTCGGTATCGGCGCCCGCATCGTGGATGCCGAGCGCGAAGATGGTCGGGAACATGATGGACATGAAGAAGGCGATGCCGATCACCGCCGCCACGCTGGCCAGCCCTTCGGCGAACATGGCGACGGCGGACAAGGCCGTGCAGGCCAGCGCATAGCCGAACAGCAGGCGCGCCGACGCCACGTACTTCATCAGCCAGGTGCCGGCGAAGCGGCCGCTGACGAAGGCCAGGCCGCAGCCCCAGCCCAGGTAATCGGCGGCCGCCAGCTGCGACAGCCCGGCCGCCCGCGTGGCGTACAGGATGAAGAAGCTGAACACGCACACTTGCGCGCCGACGTAAAAGAATTGCGCCGCCACCGCCCGGCGGATGGCCGGTTTGCGCAGGGCGTGCGCCAGCGCGGCCAGCGTCGAATCGCGGCTGCGGTCGGGCGCGCGCGCCGGATCGGGCAGCTCGAGGAAATAGAACACCACCGCGATGATCAGGATGACCAGGGCGATCACGATGTACGGCCCTTTCACGCTGGCCGCTTCCAGCGCCAGCGTGGCCTGGCGCAGCTGCTCCGGCATGGCTTGCAGCTGCGCGTCGGAAGCGCCATCGACCAGGATCAGGCGCGCACCGACGATCGGCGCCAGCGTTGCCGCCAGGCCGTTGAAGGATTGCGCCAGGTTCAGGCGCTGCACGCCGCGGTCGGCGCGGCCCAGCAGCGAGATATAGGGATTGGCCGCCGTTTCCAGCACGGTCAGCCCGCAGGCGATGATGAACAGCGCGCCCAGGAAGAAGACGTAACGGTGGGTGTCGGCGGCCGGCACGAACAGCAAGGCGCCGGCGGCGAACAGCAGCAGGCCGGCGATCATCGCCCAGCGGTAGCCCACGCGCCGGATCAGCATCCCTGCCGGCAGCGCCATCACGAAATAGGCGATAAACACCGCCGAATCCACCAGCGCCGACTGCAGCACGGACAGCTCGAAGGAGCGCCGCAGGTGCGGGATCAGGATCGGGTCCAGGTTATGGACGAAGCCCCACATGAAAAACAGCGAGGTAATCATGGCAAATGCAAAGGTGTAGCTATGCCGGCTGCTTGGTTCGGTCATGGCGGTATCTCCAGTAGGCGCTCTTGGCGGCGCCTCGATGTTTGCTTGCGGATGGTGTTGCAGCCTGCGGGTCAGCCGTCGATCAGGGCGGGATCCCAGGCATGCACGGTCTGGTTCTGCTGGCCGAGGCCTTCGATGCCCAGGGCGATGCGGTCGCCCGGGCGCAGGTAGACCGGCTCCGGCTTCTGGCCCAGGCCCACGCCGGGCGGGGTGCCGGTGCTGATCACGTCGCCCGGGTTGAGCGTCATGAAGCGGCTGATATAGCTCACCAACTGCGCCACCGTGAACACCATGGTGCGGGTGTTGCCGCTCTGGTAGCGTTTGCCGTTCACTTCCAGCCACATGTCGAGGTCCTGCGGGTCGCGCACTTCATCGGCGGTCACCAGCCATGGGCCGACCGGGCCGAAGGTGTCGCAGCCCTTGCCCTTGTCCCACTGGCCGCCCCGCTCCAGCTGGTATTCGCGCTCGGACAGGTCGTTGACGATGCAGTAGCCGGCCACGTAATCCAGGGCATGCTCGACTTCCACGTAGCGCGCGCGCGTGCCGATCACCACGCCCAGCTCGACTTCCCAGTCGCTCTTGACGGAATCGCGCGGCAGCACCACCGGGTCGTTGCAGCCGATGATGGCGCTGGTGGCCTTGGTGAACAGCACCGGCTCGGATGGCACGGCCATGCCCGATTCGGCGGCGTGGTCCGAGTAATTCAAGCCGACGCAGATCATCTTGCCGATGTCGGCCACGATGGGCGCCATGCGCACCGGGCCTTGCACGGCGGGCAGGCTGGCCGGATCGGCCGATGCCAGGCGGTCCAGCGCGGCGCGGCCCAGGTGCGCCGAGGTCAGGTCGGGCAACAGGCCGGACAGGTCGCGCAGGACGCCGTTCACATCCAGCATGCCGGGTTTTTCTTGGCCCTTGGGGCCGAATCGCAACAGTTTCATGGATTTCCTAAGTGTCTTCCTAAGTACGTCGGGTAAAAGGGTTCAGGCGGCGCGCGGTGTCGGCGTGCCGCTATCGAGCAGGCCGCGCCGGGCCAGCTCCTGCCACAGCGCGTCCGGCAGCGGCTGGGCAAACCAGGCGGCGTTTTCGCGCAGCTGCGCGGGACTGTGGGCGCCGGCCACGCAGGACACCACGGCCGGGTGGGCCATCGGGAACTGCAGGGCCGCGGCCTGGAGCGGCACGCCATGGGCGCGGCACACGGCGGCGATGGCGTCGACCCGCGCCAGGATGGCGGCCGGCGCGTCTTCGTAATTGAACTTGCGGGTGCCGGCCAGGATGCCGGAATTGAACGGCCCGCCGATCACGATGCCGACGCCGCGCCGGGCGCAGCGGTCCAGCAACGGCTCGCGCGCGCCCTGTTCCAGCAGGGTGTAGCGCCCCGCCAGCAGCGCGCAATCGATGTCGCACTCTTCCATCGCATCGGCCACCGCCTGCCACTCATTGACGCCAAGGCCGATGGCACGCACGCTGCCCTCCTCGCGCAGTTGCGTGAGCGCGCGGAAACCGCCCCCCTCCGTCAGCTGCCGCCAGTAGTGCTGGTGCAGCTTGCCGTGCGTGGCCTGGCCGATATCGTGCACGTAGAGGATGTCAATGCGGTCCAGGCACAGGCGCCGCAGGCTGTCCTGGTGCGAGCGCTTGATGCCGTCGTAGGTATAGTCGAAGTGCGGGCGGAACGGCAAAGGCTGGGCCCAGCCATTTTCGCCGGGGCGCACGCCGGGATCCAGGTGCATCAGGCGCCCGGCCTTGGTGCTGAGCACAAAGCTGTCGCGCTCCCGTTCGCGCAACGCCGCGCCAAGGCGGCGTTCGGACAAGGTGTAGCCGTAATACGGCGCGGTATCGAAATAGCGGATGCCCGTGTCCCAGGCCGCATCGACGATGGCCTGCGCCTCCTCGTCGCTGATGGCCTGGTACAAGCCGCCCAGCTGGGCGCAGCCCAGGCCCATGGCAGTCAGGGCGATGCCGCTGCGCGGCAGCGTGCGCGTGGCGGCGGCGGTCATGCTGGCCCCCATGTCACGCCTGCTTCAGCGGGAAACAGCCCGGGCCGGACGGCTCGAACTGCTTGTAGGTCAGGATAAATTCCTGATGGCCCAGCGCTTCGGAGCAGCTTTGCTCGCCGTTCGCCACGCGCGCCACCAGGTCCACGATTTCGCTGCCCACCTGCTGCAGCGATGCTTCGCCGCTCAGGATGCGGCCCGCGTTCACGTCCATGTCTTCCGCCAGCCGCTCGTAGGTGGCCGGGTTGGCGCACACCTTGATCACGGGCGAAATGGCGGAGCCCACGACGGAGCCGCGCCCGGTGGTGAACAGCGTGAGGTGGGCGCCGCAGGCGATCAGTTCAACGATCTCCGCATTGTCGGAAATGTTCGGGAAGCCGAAGCGCACCTCGCCGTCCGGCACCACGTCCAACAGGTACAGGCCGCCGCCGGCGGGCTGGTCGCCCGGCTTCAGAATGCCGCTGATGGGCGAAGCGCCGCTCTTGGCGTAGGCGCCCAGCGATTTTTCTTCCAGGGTGGTCAGGCCGCCGTCCGCATTGCCGGGCGCGAAGCTGCCATGCCCCAGCACCGAATAGTAGCGCGCGGCCTTGTTCACGCATGCCACGATGGCCTCGCCCAGTTCCGGCGTGGCGGCACGGCGCTGCATGTGGAATTCGCAGCCGACCAGCTCACCGGTTTCCTCGAAGATGCAGGCGGCGCCCGCCGCCACCAGCTGGTCGAACGCCACGCCCACGGCGGGATTGGCCGTGATGCCGCTGGTGCTGTCGGATCCGCCGCAGATGGTGGCCACCACCAGTTCCTGCGGCGCCATCGGCACGCGCTGCTGCGGCGCCAGCGCATCCAGCGCCCAGCGCACCCACTCCACGCCGTCGGCCACGCTGGTGCGGGTGCCGCGGTTCTGCTGGATGGTGATGGTGTGCACCGGGCGGCCGCTGGCCGCCGCTTCCGATTCCAGGCTGCTGCGGTTGAAGCTCTCGCAGCCCAGCGAAACGATCAGCGCCGCGCCCACGTTGGGATGGGTGACCAGCCGCTTCATCATCTTGTCGGCGTAGTCGTTGGGGTAGCAGCCCGGGAAGCCGATCAGGTGCACTTCCTGGCCCGGGAAGGCGTTGACGATCAGCCGCGCCACGTGGTGCGCACATTCCACGGTATAGGCCACGGCCACGATATTGCGGATGCCCTTGCGGCCGTCGGCGCGCGGGTAACCCGTCAGGGCAGGCATGGGGGTATTCATCTTCAATGGCCACTTCCGATAAACGATTGGGCGCCCGGGCCCAGGGTGTAGGTGGGGATGTAGTCGCTGGCCAGGTTATGCGTGTGCAGCATGGCGCCCGGCGCCACTTCGGCGGTGACGGAACCGATCAGGGCACCGTAGCGCACCACCTTGTCGCCGGGATGCAGGGCGGTGCGGGCCACCTTGTAGCCGAGCGGGATATCCTCCGCCAGCGTCACGGCGGCGCCGTCGATCGCCAGCGTTTCGCCGGCCGCCAGTTGGGTGCGGGCGATCAGGCAATTGTCTTCGGGCGACATCAGCAGCAGGCGCGGCGCGCTGTGGCCAGGGGCGGTCGGCATGGCGGTCTCCCTTCAGTCCATATGGAAGACAGGCGTCATGCTGGCCCAGTGCTCGCCGGCCGCGCGGCTTTCGAGCGGCTGCTGGCAGGGACCGCAGAACGTCCACCAGCGCTGGGTTTCCGGGTCGGCGGCGATCAGCTTCATGTCGGCATCGAAATCGCTGCCGTGGTATTCCCAATAGCCGAACAGCAGGTTTTCCGGCTCGCGCAGGAAGATCGTGTAGTTGCGCACATTCGCCTCGCGCAGCTTGGCCAGCACTTGCGGCCAGACTGCCGCGTGCAGCGCCTTGTATTCCTCGATCCTGGCCGGGACAATCCCGATCACCATTCCCATTCTTTGCATTGCCTGTCTCCAGATATGGCCTGTTTTATTGTACGTAATAAATTCCATACAATCGCAGCGAAAATAATTGCCCTGCCCCGGCCCATTCCCGCCTGTCGCCAATGATTGTGCAAGCGGGAGTGCCGGGCGGGCAATAGCGAAAATCACCAACGTCCCAAACGATATTTCACATCAGCGGCCGCGAGTGTTATCGTTAACAACGGATAATAGTGAAAGTCGGGCCCCGGGTCAAGCGCCCGTTTCACTGCACCAGTTCGGCGCCGTAGGGCGGGAGCTGCAGCGGGCCGCGCCAGGCCTTGCCGCTCAATACGCCGCTGTGCTCCCCGTCCAATGGCACGGCCTGGGGCCTGGCGGTGGTGTTCACATACAGCGTGCGCCCCTCCACCTCGCGGGCATAGACACCTTCCGGCGTGGCCGGCCCCGGCGCGATGCCCAACTGCGCGTACAGGCTGCGGAACAAGGCCTGCATGACGGGCCGCTGCGCCGCCGTCGCCACGTAGATCGCCTGGCCGCGGCCGAAGCGGTTCGAAGTGATGGCCGGCGGCGCGCCTTCGGCGTTGGACAGCCTTGCCAGCACCTGCGCGCCCAAAGGCTCCAGCACTTCGTAGAACGTGGTGGACGTGGCCAGATGCTGCCCGTTGAAATCGACCTGCAGCGGCTCGGCCGACTTGTAGAACTCACTGGTGCGCAGGCCGAACACGTCGCTGAGCCGGCCCGGCAGCGCCGTGTTGAACCATTGTCCGGTCTCGCTGACCTTGGCCGAGAAAGCCGTCATGACAACGGTGCCGCCGCCCTCGACGTACCGGCGCAAGGCCGCCGCGGCCTTCCGGTCCATGACGAAGTGCGCCGGCACCACCACCAGCTTGTAGCGCTGCAAATCGTCGTAGCCGATATTGATCACGGCGGCGTCGATATTGTCGTTGAAGACGGGCGCGAACGCGTTGTGCACCTGTTCCAGGTAAGGGATGGTGAAGTAATTGCGCACGGTGTTGGATGGCCCCGGCGGCGTGGAGGCATTGCGGCTGTCGAAGGAATACGCGAACGCCACCTGCGGCCTGGTGGCGCGCGGGAAGCCCATGTCTTTCAGCACGCCGAATTCCTTCGCAATCGCCGCGAATTCGCCCAGCTTCCACGATGGCTTGTCGTCGTGATCCAGTAATCCCATCAGCATCTGCTCTTCGCCGCCGAGGTGGGAGTTGAAGGTCCAGGCCATGACGGACTGCGCGCCAAGCAGCAGCCCAAGGTGGGCCCACATGCGCGAACGTCCGCGCGTGCCGTAGTCGCCCGCGCCGCCGGCCGTGAATTCGTTGAACCAGATCGGCGTTTCCATCGCGCCCTTCATCATCAGCGCCTCGAATCCTGAACCCACGGGTTCCGCCGGATAGAAGCCCATGGCGCCGTAATGCGCGTATTGCCGGTAGCTGGAAAGGTAATCGAAGCCCTTGCGCGGCGCGCTGTCCCACAGGTTGGAGATGGCCGGCTTGTCCGGCGCGTACCTGGCCCGCACGGCTTCCAGGTCTTTCAGCACGTCGATCGTGTTGTCGGACCAGAAGCGGCGCAGGTCCAGGTTGCGCTCGGCGGGGCCCGGCCCGTCGGCATACGGCAATTCGACTTCCTCCCAGGCGCCCAGGCGGCGCGACCAGCGCTGGGTGGCCCAGGCCGCGTTGAGCGCTGCCAGCGTGCCGTACTTGCGCTTCAGCCAGGCGATGAAACGGGCCCGGTCGGCGCGCGAGTACGACATGAAGGTGTTGCCGATCTCGTTGTCGAAACCGATCGCGATCACGGCGGGATGCTTGCCGTAGCGGCGCGCCAGCTGTTCGGCCAGGCGGACGGCGTGACGGCGGTAGTCCGGGTCGCTGATGTCCAGCATATAGCGTTCGGCCGGCTGCACGGTGGCGCCCTGGGCGTTGACCAGGTTGACGCCCGGGTATTTGCGGTGCAGCCACAATGGCGCCGGCGTGCCGGGAATATCGACGATGACCTTCAGGCCGTTCGCCTGCATCTCGTCGAGGATGCGGTCGAACGCGGCGAAGGTGAACTTGCCGTCCGCCGGCTCGAAATAGTCCCAGGACAGGTCGCCCATGCGCACTACATTGAAGCCCGCCTGCTTCATCAGCTGGATGTCCTGGTGCACCTGGGCCGGCGTGCGGTCGACCGGCTGGTAACAGGTACCGACGAACAACTGGCCCTGGCCGGGCCAATGCGGCGGCAAGCTGGCAGGTGCCGCGGCGCTTGAGATCAAGGCCAGCGCACAAGCGATGGCTGCGCGGATTTTCATGCATGGTCTCCTTCATTGAAAACGAGGCACCAGCATAAGCGCTTGTCGCGGCGGCAAACCCAGTGTGTGCAGAAATTGCAAATGGTCTTGCGAAGAGTAGAGATTGGCCGGCGGCCTCACGGCTCGGGCGCAACGCCAGTCGCGCGAAACGCTTTGGGCGTGCAGCCGTACTCCTCCTTGAACAGCTTGTTGAAGTAGGACACGTGGGCATAGCCGACGGCTTCCGCGACCTGCGCCACGGTCTGGCCGCCGCCTCCGGCGAGGATCCGCGCCGCTTCGGACAGGCGCAATTTATTCACGTAGCCGGTAAACGTCATGCCAAGTTCGGTCCTCAACACTTCGTTGACCTTGGTGCGATTGACGCCGGCGCCCGCCGCCACCTGTTCCAGGTCAAGCCCTTGGTCGGCAAAGTGGCTGGCGATAAAGCGCAGGACGGCCGCCTTTTCCCGGTCCTTCGAAGGTTCCAGGGTCAGTTGGCGATAGGCCAGCAAGGGCAAGTCCTTGTTGCGCCGGCCCTCCAGGCTCGCTTTCAGGGCGCGGGAATGGGCGCGCACGAACCATGCGCCATACGCGGCCCAGCCGCCCAGCACCACGGCCGCCGCGGCGTAGAGGCAGCCGAAGTCCCGGCCATGCAGCACAAGCTGGCTGATCTCGACGTGCGCGTCCGTCCCGATGGGGCTTTGCAGGGTGGTGCCGAAGAGGATCTTGCCGACCTGGCGCAAGTGGTAACCCTGCTGCGGCGGCTCGAGCCTGAACGCGTCGAACCACCACGCGGGAATCCACAGCCGGGTAATGTCGAGCGACACCGGCACACCCTTCTCGTCGCACGCGAAGTAAGTCTGCGGCGAAGGATAGGTGGGGAAGTCGCCAGCCTTGGAGAAGCGCTGGTCGAACGTGGCGATCCCGAAGATCATGGCGTGCGCCGTGGAGCACCTGGCAACGAAGGAGACGGACGTGTAGCGGGACAGGTCGATGAAGGAAGGCCTTGCGCGCTCATCCTCCATCACCAGTTCCGCATCGACGAAAGGATTGCGGATCGTGCCGTCAAGCCTGAAGTCGAACGCCAGCCGCTCCTTGCCGGCATCGCGCAGGCGGATGGTGGACTTGCCGCCATGGCCGGCGTCCACGAAGGTGCCATAACGCCACGACGCCTTGCCGCCCGCCGGCAGCAGCGGCAGCGCCAGCGCACTTTCGTACACCAGGATGCCGGCCAGCAGCCCCTGCACCGACAGCAGCAAGACCAGTGCGGCGAGCGCCTTCTTGTAAAACGTCTGCATATACGGCTCATCTTGACGGGTTTGCAAGCGCAGCACAATTACGAAACTCACCAGTACCCATCATCAAAATTTATCCTATGTCTTATGTCTTATAGAAGACCGGATGGTTTATAATGGGAACAGGAACAAGGGAAGCGTTCGCCCGCTCGCCCGATTAATAACTTTTCTGAAAGAGACTGACATGTTGACTTCATACCGCGAACACGTTGCCGAACGCGCTTCCCTTGGCGTGCCGCCGCTGCCCCTGTCGGCGGCGCAGACCACGGAACTGGTGGAATTGCTGAAGAACCCGCCCGCCGGCGAAGAGGCTTTCCTGGTCGAGCTGATCACCAACCGCGTCCCGGCCGGCGTGGATGACGCGGCCAAGGTCAAGTGCGCATTCCTGGCCGGCATTGCCCGCGGCACGGAAACCAGCCCGCTGGTGTCGCGCGAACTGGCGACCCGCCTGCTGGGCACCATGCTCGGCGGCTTCAACATCA
>CBHWEO010000182.1:0-11508 GCA_966112955.1 uncultured Duganella sp.
AGCTGGAACACGTGGCCCACTTCGATGCCGCGCTCGATCGCCAGCACGCCCTTGCCGTCCGGCGAAGGGTCGCCTTCCACCACATTGCGCAGGTCGGCCACGATGGCCGGTTCGGCCACGTCGCGGCCCCAGTTGGCGCCGGTGTAGTGGTAATCCTCCTCATTGGCGCCGGTCACGAAGTCGGACATCAGCGCCACGGTGCGGTCGGCCACCACGGTGACCGGACCCTTGGTGCCGATCGGACCCAGGTAGCCAGGCTTGCAGCCATACACTTCCAGGATTTCGGCTTCGGTGGAGAAGCGGTTCTGCGCCAGGCCCGGCACCTTGCCGGCCTTGATTTCGTTCAGCTCATGGTCGCCGCGCAGCAGCAGCATGAAGTGCTGTTTGGAGCCGTCTTCCTTGTCCACGGTCAGGGCGATGGTCTTGACGGTCTGTTTCAGGTCGATGCCCAGCAGCTTGGCCACGTCTTCGCACTTGGCCGCCTTCGGGGTGGAAGTCTTGGCCAGCGCAGCGCCCGGTGCGGCGCGGCTGCCGCTGGCGATCGCTTCCGCCGCTTCCATATTGGCCGCGTAGTCGGAGGTCGGGCAGTACACCAGCGCGTCTTCGCCGGTGGAGGCGATCACGTGGAATTCATGCGAGCCGGTGCCGCCGATGGCGCCGTTGTCCGCCGCCACGGCGCGGAACTTCAGGCCGAAGCGGGTGAAGATGCGGGTGTAGGCGTCGAACATGATCTTGTACGACTTCTGCATGCCTTCCACGTCGCGGTCGAAGGAGTAGGCGTCCTTCATGGTGAACTCGCGGCCGCGCATCAGGCCGAAGCGCGGACGGCGTTCGTCGCGGAATTTGGTCTGGATGTGGTAAAAATTCAACGGAATCTGGCGATACGATTTAATCTCGCTACGGACTACGTCGGTAATCACTTCTTCGGAAGTCGGCTGGATGGCGAAGTCGCGGCCGTGGCGGTCTTTCACGCGCAGCAGCTCGGGGCCCATCTTGTCCCAACGGCCGGTTTCCTGCCACAGCTCCGCAGGCTGCACCAGAGGCATCAGCAGCTCAATGGCGCCGGCATGATTCATTTCTTCGCGCACGATGGCTTCGACTTTGCGGATCACTTTCAGGCCCATCGGCATATAGGTGTAAATGCCGGAACCGAGGCGTTTGATCATGCCCGCGCGCATCATCAACTTGTGGCTGACGATCTCCGCGTCAGATGGAGCTTCCTTGAGGGTTGAAATAAAAAAACGAGATGCACGCATATCGGTGAATTCTTTTTAAAAAGAGAGAGTTATAATCAACCTAATTTTAAAGGATTAGCTGGCCCGGTGCGTCCAAACTTTATACAAAGAGCGCTTTTACAGTTGGATTTGTAGTCAAAAATATAAGAGGACGCCTCGGCCACAGAAAGTTTGAGGTGCAATATGCTCGATCGTGAAGGGTTTCGCCCCAACGTCGGCATTATCCTGCTCAACTCGCATAACGAGGTGTGGTGGGGTAAACGGGTGCGCGAGCATTCGTGGCAATTCCCGCAGGGCGGGATCAAGTATGGTGAAACGCCAGAGCAAGCAATGTACCGCGAGCTCGAAGAGGAAATCGGACTGCGTCCGGAACACGTGAAGATTATCGGCCGCACGCGCGACTGGTTGCGTTACGAGGTGCCGGATCACTTCATCAAGCGGGAAATCCGCGGCCATTACCGTGGCCAGAAGCAGATCTGGTTCCTGTTGCGCATGTGCGCGCGCGACAACGACGTGAACCTGCGCTTGACCGACCATCCGGAATTCGACGCCTGGCGCTGGCACGACTACTGGGTTCCGCTGGACGTGGTGATCGAATTCAAGCGCGAAGTCTACCAGCGCGCCTTGCAGGAGCTATCGCGCTTCCTGACCTGGCCCGCGCATGGCGACCGCCGCCACTCTTCGCGCTACCTGCGCCAGCCGCATGGCCAGCGCGGGCAGCGCAGCGGAGACAAGCCGCAGCAGCCGGCAGTCAGCCCGCCGGAGGAAGCGGCGGCCTGCGATGCGCCGTTGCTGGCGGCGAAAGAATGAGAAAGGCAGCCTGGGAAGGCTGCCTTTTTTCTTGACCGTCAGCAACTTCCTGCGCATACTTGCAAAATGATTAATATCAAGTATGCATCCGTCCTGCTGGCGGCGACCCTTGCGCTCCCCGCCCAGGCACAGCACCTCCCCAATTCCCGCACCTGGTACCTCCACTGGGGGAACAACCAGGAGGTAGCGCAGTACGTGCTGGAAGTGGGCCAAGGGCCGACGGTGGTCGTGATCCACGGTGGCTTCGGCGCCGAACATAGCTACTTGCTCGAGCCGCTCCTACCCTTCAGCGCACAATATCGCATGGTCTGGTATGACCAGCGCGGCTCCCTGCGTTCGCCGGCGGGCAACCAGGAAATCTCGCTGTCGAAACTGGTCGACGACCTGGAAGCGTTGCGCCTGCAATTAGGCGAGGAAAAGCTCGTGTTGCTGACGCACTCGATGGGCGCCGCTACCGCCATGGCCTACCTGACGCGCTATCCCGACCGGGTACGGGGACTGGTACTCACCGCGCCGGTGGTCCCTACCGACAAAGAGCGCGGCCCGACCGAGGCGCCGCTGGACCCGGACCTGCTCTCGCCGGAAGAACAGGCGCAAGCCGATGCGCGTTTCGCCGCCTTCTGGGCAGCGGAGCGCCAGCGCGTGGCCCAGGTCAAGGCCAGACTGGGTCCTGCGCCCTCGTCGAGGACCGGCTCCGACCGCTACCGGACGGATCAGTGGCACATCGATTTCGGCGGCGTCAACTTGTACCATGTCGAGCGCTGGCCCCAGGTCATGGGCGGCAAGAACCTGTTCAAACAGGAGGTGGCCGATGCCATCATGGCCGACAACGACGCGTGGCGCCGCTGGATGAAGGGCTTCCGCCCCGCACTGGCATCCTTCAAGGGACCGGTGGACGTGGTGATGGGCGATAATGATTTCGTCGATCCCGGCGCCGGCCTGTGGCGCAAGGTGCTGCAGCGGGTAGGCAATTCAAGGCTGGCCGTGTTGCCCGAGGCTGGGCATGCCTATTGGATCGATCAGCCGGTCCTGGCCCAGAAGGCGCTGGAGGCTGCTTTACAGCGCGCTTTCAAGCCCTGATGCCGGCAGGAGGTAAAATGGCGGGATGTTTACGCCTTCTTCCCACGACGTGCGCCGCTTCTTCTGCGACGTCTACCGCAAAGCCAACGCCAATGAAATCATGTCGCCGATCGAGCTGATCGCCCGCGACTGGATCATGGAGCATCCCGAATACCACGATCAGTTGAAGGATGCGGAAGCGGCCATCGCGCGCGATTATTCGGTGGAGGGCGGCCAGGCCAACCCTTTCCTGCACCTGTCGATGCACCTGTCGATCACGGAGCAGCTGTCGATCGACCAGCCGCGCGGCATCCGTCCCGCGTTCGAAGCGCTGGCACGCAAGCTCGGCTCCGAGCACGAGGCACACCATGAAATCATGGAATGCCTGGGCGAGATGATCTGGAATTCCCAGCGCCGCGGCGTGCCGCCGGACGGCGCCGCCTACGTGGAAGCGGTCAAGCGCCGGATCTAAGCCTCGTCCACGCGCACGATCGGCATATACCAGATCAGGACGAACACCAGCGGGCTGGCGACGGCCGCGAAGGCCACCGCGCGCAGCAGGTGTCCGGAATCCACCGCCAGCGCCGGCCCGACGTTGATCAGCCAGGGCAGCGTGGCCGCCAGCCAGGCCTGCGACTTGCGCCCCAGGCGGGCAAGCAGGCAAAGCACCAGTACTGCGACGCCGGCCAGCAGCGCTGTGAGCAAATACACCATTCTTCGGCACCTCCACGATTCCTTGATACGGTCAATGATAGACCAATAGTGCCTCATGGAAACTATCGAATAGTTGCACTTGCGTTCAGGCCAGCCGCAGGCCGGCCTTCGCCAGCGGCAGGTCCGTGTAGCGCTTGCCGGTGGCGGCAAACAGGGCGTTGGCCAGGGCCGGCGCCAGCGGGCCGACCGCTTCCTCGCCGGCGCCGCCGGGCGGTTCGTTGCTGTCCACCACCGTGATGTCCATGGCCGGGGTTTCGGCCAGCGACAGCAGGCGGTAATCGGTAAAGTTGGACTGCTCCACCGCGCCGTCCCTGACCGTGATTTCGCCATAGAAGGCGGCGGTCAGCGCGAAGATGTTCCCGCCCTCCATCTGGCCCCGCACATTGCGCGGATTGACGGCGATGCCGCAATCGACCACCGTCGTCACGCGGTGCAGCTTGACGCGCGATGCGGCATCGACCGACAACTCCACCACTTGGCCGATGCGGCTGCCGTTGGCGCGCGTGCAGGCCATGCCGCGAGGGCGGCCCGGCGCCGCCGGCTGGCGCCAGCCGGAGCGCTGTTCCAGGATATCCAGCACGCGCCGCTCGCGCGAGTCGGGCTTGACCAGTTTGCGGCGGAAGTCGAACGGATCGGTCCCGGCCTGGAGTGCCAGCTCGTCGATGAAGGATTCGGTGGCGAAGACGTTCTGCGTGGCCGCCACCGAGCGCCAGTAGCCGAGCGGCACGCCGGCATCGACCGTCGTGATGCGGTGGATGAAGCCGGGAATGGCGTAGTAATTGGTGGGCAGCACGCCGGCGGCGCTGCCGTCGAACGGCCGGGCATACTGCTTGTCGGCGCCAAAGCGCGAGTAATTGAGCAGCGAATCGCAGGCGCTGTCCATGCGCATCGCCGCCAGTTCGCCCGCCGCGTCGAAGCCGGCGCGCAGGCGCAGCACCGCTGCCGGGCGGTGGTAGCCGTGGCGCATGTCTTCTTCCCGGCTCCACAGCAGCTTGACCGGCACGCCCGCCTCCTTCGCCACCAAGGCCGCCTGCACGGCGAAATCGGCCTCGATGCGGCGGCCGAAACCACCGCCGCTCAGGGTGGTGTGGATGGTGACGGCTTCCGGAGCGATTCCGAGTGCCTTGGCGACGAAGGTGCGGGCCGTGTCCTGCGCCTGGGTCGGCAGCCAGAGTTCGGCCCTGCCGTCCTTGACGCTGGCGGTGCCGTTCATCGGCTCCATCGTGGCGTGGGCCAGCAAAGGCACGGTGTAGGTGCGCTCAAGGGTACGGGCCACGCGCGCGGTGCCCGCTTCATGTGCCGCAAGGAGCTCTTCGGCCTTGGCATTGCGCGGCACGACCAGGTCGCCGTCCTTCAGCACGGCTGCGCGCAGCATGTCGCGGTAGGGGGCGCTGGAATGCTTGCTGGCCGTGGCGAGGTCCCATTGCGGCTTGAGGGCATTGAGCGCTTGCTGGGCGCGCCAGTAGCTGTCGGCCACTACCGCGACCGCATCCGGCAGGCGCACCACTTTCTTCACGCCGCGCCGGGCCAGCGCAGGCTGCGGATCGACGGCAGCCAGCTTGCCGCCGAAATGCGGGCATTGCAGGATTGCCGCGTGCAGCATGCCGGGCAGCTTCACGTCGATGCCGTACACCGCGCTGCCGTCGGTCTTGGCCGGCAGGTCGAGACGGGCGACGTCCTTGCCCATATGGCGCCAGCGCTCGCGCGGCATCAAGGGCGGGTCGGCAGGCACCGGCTGGGCGGCGGCCTGCTGCACCAGGCTGGCGTACGGCAGCTTGCGGCCGCTGGGCTTGTGCAGCACGGCGCCGGCTTCGGTATCGCATTCCGCTGCGGGCACCTGCCATTCGGCGGCGGCTGCGCCGACCAGCATGGCGCGGGCCTGGGCGCCGGTCTTGCGCAGTTGCGGGAACTGGCGCGCCACGCCGCCGCTGCCATACGTCGCATATTCTCCCCAGCCGGGATTGATGTACTGCTTTTCCAGCGGCGCCATCTCGATGCGGATGGTCTTCCAGTCCAGGTCCATTTCGTCGGCCAGCATCTGGGCGATGGCGGTGCCGGTGCCTTGGCCGATCTCGCTGGTGTTGGAGAGCACCGTCACACTGCCGTCGGGCGCGATGCGTACCCAGCCCGGCGGCTGCGGGGCCGGCGTTGCTGCCGCAGCTGCCGCCGGCGCATCGGCCGCCACCGTGACGCCAGGGCCGATGGTCACCAGCAGTCCACCGGCCGCCAGCGTCTTGAGGAAGTCGCGCCGGCTGCTCATGCCACCTCCTCCACCTGCATGCCTGCCGCTCGCCTGATGGCGCGCCGCACGCGGGGATAGGTCCCGCAGCGGCACAGGTTGGTCATGGCTTCCTCGATCTGGGCGTCGGTTGGCTTGGGATGGGACTTGAGCAGCGCGGCCGCCGCCATCAGCATGCCGGACTGGCAGTAGCCGCACTGCGGCACCTGCTCCGCGATCCAGGCTTGCTGCAGGGCGTGCGAGCGGTCCGCCGACAGCGCCTCGATGGTGCGCACCTTGCCCTTGCCGACCGCACTGACCGGCATCACGCAGCTGCGCACCACCTGCCCGTCGATATGCACGGTGCAGGCGCCGCAAGCGCCCGCCCCGCAACCGTACTTGGTGCCGGTCAGTCCCAGCGTATCGCGCAGCACCCACAACAGCGGGGTGTCGCCCTCGACGTCCGCCGCGCGGGCAACGCCATTGATATTGAGTTTGTAAGCCATTGTCCCTCCTTTCAGGTGACAAAAGCTTAACAGTGCCGCCGGGCCGGGCGGCCGCCCCTGTGACGAATCCCGCCAACCGTGGTTTGAAAAAGAAAAAGCCCGCACGGGGCGGGCTTCTTGCGGGGCAGCGCCGGATCAGCGCTTCAGGACCAGCGAACC
Organism: uncultured Duganella sp.; assembly: GCA_966112955.1. Lineage (GTDB taxonomy): Bacteria > Pseudomonadota > Gammaproteobacteria > Burkholderiales > Burkholderiaceae_D > Rugamonas. The sequence goes on from CBHWEO010000182.1 coordinate 6,702, forward strand.
TGGCAGCGAGTGCAGGTAGGCGGCGATGTCCTGGATGTCCTGGTTGGTCAGCGGCTTGACCTGGCCGGTCATGATCGCGTTGGAGCGGCCGTTCGGTGCGTCGCCGCGCTTGTAGGCGGTCAGCGCGTGCTGCAGGTAATCCTTGTGCTGACCGGCCAGCTTCGGGTAGCTCGGGTCGATCGGGGAGTTGTAGTCCTTGCCGTGGCAGGCCGCGCAGCTGTACTTTTCGACCAGGGCCTTGCCGTTTTCGATGTTACCGCCAGCCAGGGCGCTGAACGACACTGCGGAGCAGAACAGAGCAATAATCAGTTTTTTCATGGTTCCGGGCCTTATTTCTGCTGGGAGGAGTAGAACGCTGCGATGTCAGCGATGTCCTGGTCGGACAGGCTCACGGCGATACCCTTCATGGTCGGGTGCTTGCGCTCGCCCTTCTGGTAGCCCTTCAGTGCGTTTTCGATGTACTTGGCCGACTGGCCGCCGATCATCGGCACCTGGAACACTTCCGGGAAGGTCGCTTTGTAGCCTGGGATTGCGTGGCAACCGATGCACATCTCGATCTTGCCTTTAGCGTTCTTGGCGTCGCCGACGATGTCCGCGGCTGCGGCAGCCTGCGCTACGGCGGCCAGCGCGAGGAGTGCGAAGATTTTTTTCATAATGTGGGCTTTAATCAGTTGTAATCGATACTGCCATGCGCGCAAGCCTAGCCTTCGCGCCCTCAACCTGCGATTTTACCCCATGAAATAGCACCTCGTCCATATGGCATGTCAAGCTTCCTTGATCTTAATGCAAGGGCTGGCCCGGCTCCGGCCCCTTGGCCGGGGTCGGCCTGGCCGCGTCGGCCGGCGGGTTGCCGCTCTCGATAAAGGACTTCATGCGAGCCAGGTCGTCGTCCAGCTCCTGTTTGGGGTCGCGCCCCAGCAGCACGGCCAGGCCATGGCCCAGGGCGCCGGCCGGCGGCTGGTAGGACATGCGCACCGTGACCCGCGTGCCGCTGTCGGTCGGCTCGAACAGGACCGTGCCCGAATGCGCCACCACCGAGCCCGGGGCGGTCTGCCAGGACAGCAGGCTGGGACGGCGGTAGCCGGTCTGGATCGCATCCCACTCGACCCGGGTGCCGGCCGGCCCCTTCACCACCCAGTGCGAACGCTTGTCGTCGATCTGCCGCACGTCGACCACATGGGACATGAAATACGGGAAGTTCTTGTACTCGGTCCAGACGTCGAACACGGTGTCGATCGGCGCATCGATGTCGATCGTCTTTTCCAGCTTGATGCCATGCCGGCCCACCAGTTGCGCCAACGGGCGGTTGCCGGCGCCGCGCGCCAGCAGCGCCAGCCCGGCTGCGGCGAGGGCGGTGGCCAGCGGGGTGCGGCGCGCCACGCCATACCCGCCGAGCGCCACGCCGCCCGCCACCGACAGCATGCGCAGCGCGGGCGGCCAGTGCTCCTGCATCGGGCTCCAGCGCGAGCGCTGGCGCCGGCCCGCGCCCTGCAGGGCCGGGATATCGCCCGCCTGATCGTGGACTTCGAGCTTGTCGTACACCTCGGACACGCCGGCCACGTCCCTGACGCAATCGATCAGGTCCTGCCGCTCGCCGGCCAGCACCGGGCCATACAGCTCGACGCGGCTGCCACGCACACTCACCGAGATGGCGTGCGGGTGCGCCACCGCGCGGCCCAGCGCACTGCGCACGCGCGCCGCCAGCCGGTCGTCGCGGCGCTCGTCGGCGCTGCCGCCAGTTACGCGTCCCGCGGCCTGGCCGACGCGCGCCTGCACGCCTGCCCAGCGGTTGCCCACATCACGCCCGATGGCATCGGCCGCATCCCCGGCCTGGTTGGCCAGGCTGCGCAACTGGTCGCCCACCTGGGCGCGCCGCCGGCGTCCCTGCGCAGGGTCGAAGAGGTACATCGCCGTCGCGCCCAGCGCCGCGGCGCCCAGCAAAGTAGCCCAGGTGTTGTATGACGATTCGGTCTTCATGATGTGCTCCTTGGGGAAGTGGCGTCAACGCAGTGTATGCCAACGCGCTGATCCCTGAAGTACGGCTGGCAGCCCGCCCATCGCCTGCCGGGAGCGCTGTAGAATATGGGCATTCATCGACATCTCTACCGGAAGGCCATCCATGCAAGCACCCCAGCGTTTCGAGGGTTCGGACAATTACGTTGCCACCAATGACCTGAAACTGGCGGTCAATGCCGCCCTGACACTGCAGCGCCCCTTGCTGATCAAGGGCGAGCCCGGCACCGGCAAGACCATGCTGGCCGAGGAAGTCGCGGCCGCGCTGGACATGCCGCTGATGCAGTGGCACATCAAATCCACCACCAAGGCCCAGCAAGGCCTGTACGAATACGACGCCGTGTCGCGCCTGCGCGATTCCCAGCTGGGCGACGAGCGCGTGCGCGACATCCACAACTACATCGTCAAGGGCGTGCTGTGGCAAGCCTTTACCGCGCCGGAACCGGTGGTGCTGCTGATCGACGAAATCGACAAGGCCGACATCGAATTCCCCAACGACCTGCTGCGTGAGCTGGACCGCATGGAGTTCTACGTCTACGAGACGCGCGAAATGGTCACAGCCAAGCACCGCCCGCTGGTGATCATCACTTCCAACAACGAGAAGGAACTGCCGGACGCCTTCCTGCGCCGCTGCTTCTTCCACTACATCAAATTCCCGGACAAGGACACGATGGAAGCCATCGTCAAGGTCCACTACCCGCACCTCAAGCAGGAACTGCTGGCCACCGCCCTGCAGACCTTCTACGAAGTGCGCGACGTGCCGGGCCTGAAGAAGAAGCCGTCCACCAGCGAATTCCTGGACTGGCTCAAGCTCCTGCTGGCCGAAGACATCCCGCCGGAAGCCCTGCGCAGCAAGGACCAGAAAGCCATCGTCCCGCCGCTGCACGGCGCGCTGCTGAAGAACGAGCAGGACATCCACCTGTTCGAACGCCTGGTATTCATGTCGAGGACCAACCGCTGATGGACATCCCACGCCCGGTCACGCTGGAAGCCAACGGCCTGCGCCTGGAGCCGCTCGGCCCGCAGCACGCCGGCGCCCTGCGCGACGCCGCCACTGACGGCGAGCTGTGGAAGCTGCGCATCACCTCCGTGCCCGAGCCGCACAATGTGGAAGCGTATATCGCCACCGCGCTGGACATGCGCCCCACCCGCCTCGCCTTCGCCGTGGTGGACAGCGCGAGCGGCCGCGTGCTGGGCACCACCAGCTACCACGACATCGTGCCGGCCATCGACCGCGCCGAAATCGGCTACACCTGGTACCGGCGCAGCGTGCAGCGCACGCACGTCAACACCACCTGCAAGCTGCTGTTGCTGACGCACGCCTTCGAGACCATGGGCTGCGCCGTGGTCGGCTTCCGCACCGACAACTTCAACCACGCCTCGCAAGCGGCCATCGAACGCCTGGGCGCGAAAAAGGATGGCGTGCTGCGCCACCACGCCATGCGCCGCGACGGCACCGTGCGCGACACGGTCATGTACAGCATCGTGCGCGGCGAATGGCCGGAAATCAAAGCCCAGCTGAACTACCTGCTGGCGCGGAGGGCATGAGATGCTGATCGACTTCTTCTTCACGCTGAAGGATGCCAAGATCCCGGTCACGATCAAGGAATTCCTCACGCTGCTGGAAGCCATGCAGAAGCAGGTGCTGGAACCGTCGCTGGACGACTTCTACTACATGAGCCGCCTGTGCCTGGTGAAGGACGAAGCGAACTACGACAAGTTCGACCGCGCCTTCGGCCAATACTTCAAGGGCATCAACGCCGTGTTCGACACCACCAAGGAGATTCCGCTCGACTGGCTGGTGCAGCGCATGAAGCGCGAACTGACGCCCGAGCAGATTGCCGCGCTGGAGAAGTTCGGCTACGACAAGCTGATGGACCGCCTGAACGAGCTGCTGAAGGAGCAGAAGGAACGGCATGAAGGCGGCAACAAATGGATCGGCAGCGGCGGCACTTCGCCATTCGGCAATGGCGGCACCAATCCCGAAGGCATCCGCATCGGCGGCAAGGGCGGCAACCGCACCGCCGTGAAAGTGTGGGAGCAGCGCACCTACAAGGATTACGACGGCGACCGCGAACTGGGCACGCGCAACATCAAGGTCGCCCTGCGCCGGCTGCGCAAGTTCGCGCGCGAAGGCGTGGCGGAAGAACTGGCGCTGGACCAGACCATCCGCGCCACCGCCAACAACGCCGGCTACCTCGACATCAAGATGCAGCCCGAGCGCAAGAACAACGTCAAGGTGCTGATGCTGATGGACGTGGGCGGCACGATGGACGACCACATCGAACGCGCGGAAGAACTGTTCTCGGCCGCCAAGACCGAGTTCAAGAACATGGAGTTCTATTACTTCCACAACTGCGTGTACGACTACCTGTGGCGCAGCAACCGCCGCCGCAACGCCGAACGCTTCGCCACCTGGGACGTGCTGCGCAAATACCCGCCCGACACGAAATTGATCTTCGTCGGCGACGCCACCATGAGTCCTTACGAAGTGCTGCAGCCGGGCGGCTCGGTCGAATACAACAACGAAGAAGCCGGTGCCGAATGGCTGGGCCGCTTCACCGCGCACTTCCCGAAATTCGTCTGGCTCAACCCCGAGCCGGAAGGCCTATGGCAATACCGCCAATCGATCACCGTGATCCGCCAGATCATGCAGAACCGCATGTTCCCCATCACCATCGAAGGCCTCGAGCGCGCCATGCGTACCCTAAGCAAATGAAAGTCGGGGGGGGCGCGGGGCCGAGGGAAATGTTTTGGGGTGGGGAGGGGGGACCCCCCAATAAAAAAACAAACC
>CBHWEO010000183.1:0-11368 GCA_966112955.1 uncultured Duganella sp.
GTCAGCGTGCCATGGTCCATCACCTGCAGCAGGATATTGAAGATATCCGGATGCGCCTTCTCGATCTCGTCCAGCAGCAGCACGGCGTGCGGCTTCTTGGTGATCGCCTCGGTCAGCAGGCCGCCCTGGTCGTAGCCCACGTAGCCCGGCGGCGCGCCGATCAGGCGGCTCACCGCATGGCGTTCCATGTATTCCGACATGTCGAAGCGGATCAGCTCAATGCCCAGGATGAAGGCCAGCTGCTTGGCCACCTCGGTCTTGCCGACGCCGGTCGGGCCGGAGAACAGGAAGGAGCCGATCGGCTTGTCCTGCTTGCCCAGGCCGGCGCGCGACATCTTGATGGCCGACGCCAGCGCTTCGATCGCCGGATCCTGGCCGAACACCACGTTGCGCAGGTCGCGGTCGATGGTCTGCAGCTTGCTGCGGTCGTCCTGGTTGACGGTCTGCGGAGGAATCCGCGCGATCTTCGCGATGATGTCCTCGATCTCGGTCTTGCCGATGGTCTTCTTCTGCTTCGACTTCGGCAGGATGCGCTGGGCAGCGCCGGCCTCGTCGATCACGTCGATGGCCTTGTCCGGCAGGTGGCGGTCGTTGATGAAGCGCGCCGCCAGTTCGGCCGCGGTCGACAGCGCCGACGACGAATACTTCACGCCATGGTGTTCCTCGAAACGCGACTTCAGGCCGCGCAGGATCTGCACGGTCTGCTCCACGGTCGGCTCGTTGACGTCGACCTTCTGGAAGCGGCGGCTCAATGCATGGTCTTTCTCGAACACGCCACGGAATTCCGTGAAGGTGGTCGCGCCGATGCACTTCAGCTGGCCGTTGGCCAGGGCCGGTTTCAGCAGGTTGGACGCGTCCAGCGTGCCGCCCGACGCCGAACCGGCGCCGATGATGGTGTGGATCTCGTCGATGAACAGGATGCCGTTCGGGTTATCCTTCAGTTGCTTGAGCACCGCCTTCAGGCGCTGCTCGAAGTCGCCGCGGTATTTGGTGCCGGCCAGCAGCGCGCCCATGTCGAGCGAATACACCACGGCATTCGACAGCACCTCCGGCACGTCGCCCTGGGTGATGCGGTATGCCAGGCCTTCCGCGATGGCGGTCTTGCCCACGCCGGCTTCGCCCACCAGCAGCGGGTTGTTCTTGCGGCGGCGGCACAGCACCTGGATCACGCGGTCCACTTCGTCTTCGCGGCCGATCAGCGGGTCGATCTTGCCTTCGGCAGCGGACTTGTTCAGGTTCTGGGTGAACTGGTCCAGCGGCGATTCCTTGGCCTGGCCTTCGGGCGCGCTGCCCTCCTCCACGCCCTCGGACGCCTTGGCCGAATCCATTTGCTGGTCCTTGCGCACGCCGTGGGAAATGAAGTTGACCACGTCCAGGCGGGTTACGCCCTGCTGGTGCAGGTAGTAAACAGCATGGGAATCCTTCTCGCCGAAAATCGCCACCAATACATTAGCGCCGGTCACTTCCTTCTTGCCGTTGGAAGCCGACTGCACGTGCATGATGGCGCGCTGGATCACGCGCTGGAAGCCCAGGGTTGGCTGGGTATCCACTTCACCGGTGCCGGGCACGGTCGGGGTGTTATCGCCAATGAAGTTGGTCAGCGTCTTACGCAGGTCTTCAATATTCACTGCGCAGGCGCGCAGCACCTCGGCTGCCGATGGGTTGTCGAGCAGCGCCAGCAGCAGGTGCTCGACGGTGATGAACTCGTGCCGAGCTTGCCGCGCTTCGACAAACGCCATATGCAAACTTACTTCCAATTCCTGCGCAATCATACTTCCTCCATCACACATTGCAGGGGATGTCCCGCCTTGCGTGCATGCGTTAACACAAACTCCACTTTGGTTGAAGCTATATCCTTCGAGAAAACGCCGCACACGCCTTTGCCATAGCGATGGACACTCAGCATAATTTGTGTGGCCGTTTCCCGGTCCTTATTGAAATACTCCTGAATAATGGCGACCACGAACTCCATCGGGGTGTAGTCGTCATTCAGCAGCGCCACCTGGTACATAGGTGGCGGCTTGATAGCCTGCCGTTCCAGGACGGTTTCGGTGTCATGCTTGGTTGCCATACGCTTATATTCTAATGCTTTCAGTCTGGATGCAACGCCCATTTAGAGGCACGTTTCTCCCAGTACTCATCTTACGCGTTTTCGCCGTTTGCCGCAGATGGCGGTCGCGTTGGCCGAAATCAAGGGGGTGAAAAATAGCTGTTGCAAAAAGCTCACGATGTGCTAGTGAAAGCGCTTGACATTAAAAATTGTTCCGCCAACAATGCGATATCGACTTTGTGCAGATCTGTACATGTTGGTAAGAAGTGAGTTGTCGAGGAGGGGGCAGGAAGCTTCTTGCTTTTATGGCTCGTGTGATTCGTTTTTATTGAAAGTTTTTTTAAAATGGCAACTGGTACCGTTAAGTGGTTCAATGACTCCAAGGGTTTCGGCTTCATCACTCCTGATGATGGCGGCGAGGATTTGTTCGCACACTTCTCCGCGATTAACATGAACGGCTTCAAGACCCTGAAAGAAGGTCAGAAAGTGCAGTTCGAAGTTACTCAAGGCCCTAAAGGCAAGCAAGCCTCCAACATCCAGACCAACTAATCCCTGGCCTCGGACAACGAAAAGCCCCGCCCCGCGGGGTTTTTTTTCGCCTGCCGCGGCTGGCGACTATGCAGATTTCGTCATGCAAATTCGAACACTAGGCACTTCCGACGGGCCTGCCCTGCTGGCATTCGAACTGGCCAACCGCAGCTGGTTCGAGTCGCAGATCGATGCGCGCCCGCCGGCGTTCTACAGCCTGGCCGGGGTGGCAGTCCACATCGGCGACTACCTGGCGCGGTACGCGGCCGGCACCATGCACCCCTGCTTGCTGGTCGACGACGACGGCGCCATCCTGGGGCGCTGCAACCTGAAAGACATCGACCGGGCCACGCGGCGCGCGGAAGTCGGTTACCGCATCGCCGCTTCCGCCTGCGGCCGGGGCCTGGCGGGCCAGGCATTGCGGCACCTGATGGAACTTGCATATGGACAGTGGCAACTGTCCGGGCTCGACGCCCACGTGACCGTCGCCAATGCCGCCTCGGCCAGGGTGCTGCAGCGCGCCGGCTTCACGCTTGCCGGGCCGTCCCCCGTCCAAGCCCTGGTTGCCGGCGAATTGCTCGACTGCCTGCATTTCCGCCACACGCGGCCGGAAAGCTGACGCTCACAACAGACGCTGGATCAACAAGCCGATCAAGGAAATACTCCCGCCAAGCATGGCAAGGTCGAATATCGCCAAGTGCATCGCGCAGCAAGTCAAAGCCATCATTCATATGCTGGCGCAATTGCCTGATCTCGGCTTCGATTCCCGGTTCCTTGCCGTCGTCCATCGGTGCACGTTCCATGCAGGCCTCCCTGTCCCGGTTCGAAACCCTTGGACAAGTACCCGGCCGGGAAGTTCCTCAGCTTTTCGCGAGGCGGTAGAGCACGTGGCGGGCCAGGCGGTGCCCGGGCGGGAAGAACGGGTGCAGGAAATCGCCCTGCAGGTCATGCTGCATGCCCAGGCGCTCCATCACCCGGCGCGAGCGCCAGTTGTCCGGCACGGTGAACGACACGATCTCCTGCAAGCCCAGCTCGCCGAAGCCCTGCGCGATGGCGGCACGCGCCGCTTCGCTCGCATAGCCCTTCCCCCAATGCGCCGACGCCAGCCGCCAGCCCACTTCGAAGCAAGGCGAAAACGGCAACTCGAGCTGGCGCTTCAGCCCGACGAACCCGATCAACTCACCGTTCCCTTTCAGCGTCGCCGCGTACAGTCCCGTGCCGTGGACGGCGAAATGCTCCTGCTGCGCAGCGATGAAGGCCTGCACCCGCTCCATCGGCATCGGGCCGGAGAGGAACTCATACACGCGCGGATCCTGGTTGATCCGGTAAAACGCTTCAGCATCGTCAGGCGACCAGCCCCGCAGGACCAGGCGTTCGGTTTCCATATACGCTCCAGAAGAAAGGTTGATCGCGGAGATATGTTTGGCCCTGGAGCGCTGGCAGACCAGTGCCTGCCCCTGCGGGTCAGGCACTGACTTGTCGGTTTTAGACTGAGCGAGCCCGTCAAATCCGGCCACGCGGCAGCAGTGCCAAACCTGGCCGAGCAGGGGCAAAAACCAGAACAAGTGCCTGACCCGCAGGGTCAGGCACTTGACTGCGAGCGCTCCAGGCGCGGTAAAAGAAAAACCCCGCGCCGGCAACGGCACGGGGTCCGGTACAGCAAGCCTTGCGGCGGGTTACATCTGTTCGATCATCACGTCGCCGAAGCCGGAGCACGACACCTGGGTCGCGCCTTCCATCAGGCGGGCGAAGTCATAAGTGACCTTCTTCGAGGTGATGGCCTTCTCCATCGAGGAGATGATCAGGTCGGCCGCCTCGGTCCAGCCCATATGGCGCAGCATCATTTCCGCGGACAGGATCAGCGAACCCGGGTTCACGTAATCCTTGCCGGCATACTTCGGCGCGGTGCCATGGGTCGCCTCGAACATGGCCACCGAGTCGGACAGGTTGGCGCCCGGCGCGATGCCGATGCCGCCCACCTGCGCCGCCAGCGCGTCGGAGATGTAGTCGCCGTTCAGGTTCAGGGTGGCGATCACCGAGTACTCCGCCGGACGCAGCAGGATCTGCTGCAGGAAGGCGTCGGCGATGGAATCCTTGACGGTGATCTCGCGGCCGGTCTTCGGATTCTTGAACTTGCACCATGGGCCGCCGTCGATCAGCTCGGCGCCGAACTCCTTCTGTGCCAGCGCATAAGCCCAGTCGCGGAAGCCGCCTTCGGTGTACTTCATGATATTGCCCTTGTGGACAATGGTCACGGAAGGCTTGTCATTGTCGATCGCGTACTGGATCGCCTTGCGCACCAGGCGCTCGGTACCTTCGCGCGACACCGGCTTGACGCCGATACCGGAAGTGCCAGGGAAGCGGATCTTCTTCACGCCCATTTCCTTGGTCAGGAACTCGATCAGTTTCTTGGCGCCTTCCGAGCCTTCCTGCCATTCGATGCCGGCGTAGATGTCTTCCGAGTTTTCGCGGAAGATCACCATATCGGTCTTCTCAGGCTCGCGCACCGGCGAAGGCACGCCCTTGAAGTAGCGCACCGGGCGCAGGCAGACGTACAGGTCCAGCTCCTGGCGCAGGGCCACGTTCAGGGAACGGATGCCGCCGCCGACCGGGGTGGTCAGCGGGCCCTTGATCGACACCACATAGTCCTTCAGTACCTGCAGGGTTTCTTCCGGCAGCCACACGTCCGGGCCGTAGACCTTGGTCGACTTCTCGCCGGCGAAGATTTCCATCCAGCTGATCTTGCGCTTGCCGCCGTAGGCCTTGGCAACGGCCGCATCAACCACCTTGATCATCACCGGGGTGATGTCCACGCCGGTACCGTCGCCTTCCAGGTAAGGAATGATCGGGGTGTCAGGTACGTTCAGGGAAAAGTCGGCGTTGACGGTAATTTTCTGGCCGTCGGCAGGTACTTTGATATGTTGGTACATCGTGTTCTCCGAAGAAGGGTTTTTCGCAGTCTTCTATAAGACATAAGACACTGTCGTTCCACATTATGCACCAGTATTTTACTGGGCGCCATGCTTTTACGACTACAATCCCGGCTATGCCACTGATACTCTTTAATAAACCTTTCCAGGTATTGTGCCAGTTTTCCCCCTCGGGAGATAAGCAAACCCTGGCCGACTACATCACCATTCCCAACGTCTACCCGGCCGGCCGCCTCGACTACGACAGCGAGGGCTTGATGCTGATGACCGACGACGGCAAGCTGCAGCACCAGATCGCCCACCCCGACCGCAAGGAAGGCAAGACTTACCTGGTGCAGGTGGAAGGCGTGCCCGATGCCGCCGCCCTGGCCCGCCTCCAGGCGCCGCTCGACCTGGGCGATTTCACCACGCTGCCCTGCCAGGCGGTGCGCATCGCCGAACCCGGCTGGCTGTGGCCGCGCAACCCGCCGATCCGCCAGCGCGCCGGCCAACCCACGTCCTGGCTGGCCATTACTTTACAAGAAGGCAAGAACCGCCAGGTGCGCCGCATGACCGCCGCCATCGGCCACCCTACCCTGCGCCTGGTGCGTTCGGCCATCGGCGGCATCTCCCTGGCCACCCACCCGCTGCTGCCGGGCGAATGGATGGAAGTTTCGCCGGACGACCTGCGTTTGCGCTAAGTCAACGCAGCGGGACGCGGAAGCGTTTATAGGGCAGGTTCGCCTGAACCTGCTTCCCTCTATATAAAGGAGTCCGTCATGTCCAAGACTGCTGTCGTACTGCTTGCCTCCCTGCTCTCCGTATCCGCCTCCGCCTTTGCCGACCACCACATGAAGGCCTCGGCCTCGGCGTCGGCCTCCGCATCCATGATGGCATCGGCGCCGGCTGCGGCCGAAGCCGCTTCGGCTGCTTCCGCCGCGTCCGCCGCCAAGCACTCGGCCAAGAAAGCCAAGAAAGCCGCCTCTGCCGCCGCTTCGGCAGCAGCATCGGCCGCCTCGGCTGCTTCCGCCGCCGCTTCGATGAAGTAAGCAGAAAGCGAAAAACCCGCTATGGCGCAATGCCATGCGGGTTATTCGACACCTGTTTGGCGGCTAATGCCGCCAGCACACGAACTTAGGCGGACAGTGCCTTCAGGGCAGCTGCCAGACGGCTCTTGTGACGAGCGGCCTTGTTCTTGTGGATGATTTTCTTGTCGGCGATCGAGTCGATGGTCGACACGGAAGCCTGGAAGATCTGGGTAGCAGCAGCTTTGTCGCCAGCCTGGATTGCCTTACGCACGGCCTTGATAGCGGTACGCAGGGTCGAACGCTGGGCGGAGTTGTGAGCGTTTTGCTTGACTGCTTGACGAGCGCGTTTGCGCGCTTGTGCGGTATTTGCCATTTGAGAATCCTAATTCGTTGTCAAAGTTCGTTTGCAAACAATAGCGTTTGCCAAACCGGTGCGGTGTTTTCAGAGCCGGCTGAACGTCGTTGCCTGCCTTACTGAATTCTGTACAGCCTTAAATTATAACGGGGTTTTGCTGCCAGGGCAATTCAAAATGTCGGGGCGTTGCCGCATTCGCTATAATCAGCGCCCATGAACTTGCTCAAGACCCTGGCTGCTATTTCTAGCATGACAATGTTGTCCCGCATCACGGGACTCCTGCGCGACATCCTCTTCACCCGCGCGTTCGGCGCCGGGGGCATGACCGATGCCTTCTACGTCGCCTTCCGCATTCCCAACCTGCTGCGCCGCCTGTTTGCCGAGGGCGCCTTCTCGCAGGCTTTCGTGCCAATGTTGGCAGAATATAAAAACCAGCAGGGACCGGAAGCCACCAAGGCCCTGGTCGACCATGTAGCCACCGCCCTGGTCTGGGCCACCCTGCTGACCAGCGCGGCCGGTATTATAGGCGCTCCCGTTTTCGTCTACCTGATTGCTTCCGGCCTGGCCAAGAACCCGGAATCCTTCAATGCCGCGGCGTGGATGACGCGCCTGATGTTCCCCTATATCGCCTGCATGTCCTTTGTCGCCCTGTCCAGCGGCGTACTGAATACCTGGCGCCAGTTCAAGATCCCGGCCTTTACGCCGGTGCTGCTGAATATCTCCTTCATCGCCGCCACCCTGCTGCTGGCGCCCTACCTGGCGCAGCCGGTGTACGCGATGGCGATTGCCGTCATGGTGGGCGGCATCCTGCAGGTCGCGATCCAGATCCCGTCCCTGGTCAAGATCGGCATGCTGCCGCGCCTGTCGTGGAACCCGCGCGTTGGCCTGGCCGACCCCGGCGTGCGCCGCATCCTGAAGAACATGGGCCCGGCCGTGTTTGCCGTGTCGGTGGCGCAGATCTCGCTCATGATCAACACCACCTATGCCTCCTGGCTGCAGGAAGGCAGCGTGTCCTGGCTCACCAACGCCGACCGCCTGATGGAATTCCCCAACGCGCTGCTGGGCGTTGCGCTGGGCACCATCCTGCTGCCCAGCCTGTCCAAGGCCAGCCTGGAAAAGGACCACGGCGAATATTCCGCCCTGCTGGACTGGGGCTTGCGCCTGACCTTCCTGCTGGCCTTACCGGCAGCGGTCGGGCTGTGCGTGCTGTCGCTGCCGCTGGTGGCGACCCTGTTCCATAACGGGAAATTTACCGACTTCGCCGCGCAGCAGACTGCGCAGCCATTGATCGCTTACGCGGTCGGCCTGGTGGGCATCATCCTCGTCAAATCGCTGACCCCGGCCTTCTATGCACGGCAGGATGTCCGCACCCCGGTGCGCATTGGCCTGTTCGTGCTGGTGGCAACGCAGCTGATGAACCTCGTCTTCGTCAGGCAGTTCGCCGTGGCGGGACTGGCCCTGTCGATCAGCGTGGCAGCCCTGCTGAATGCCGGCCTGCTGTATCGTGGCCTGCGGCAGAAAGGCATCTACACGCCGCAGCCGGGGTGGACAAAATTCTTCCTGCGCCTCGCCGTCGCCGTCACGCTGATGGGCGTGGCCGGCTGGTTCGCCGCGCAGCAGTTCGACTGGCTCGGCATGCGCGGCCATGCAATGCTGCGCGCCGGGGCGCTGTTCCTGGTGATTGGCGGCTGCTGCGTCGTGTACTTCGGCACCCTGTTCGCGCTGGGCTTCCGCCTGGGCGACTTCAAGCGCCGGGCCAAATAGGCCAAAGACGCAAGGCGCGGCGTCAGCGGCGCGGCGGCGGTTCTTCGCGCGATGGGTCGGCCGGCTGCTCTTGCGGCTGCGGCTCTTGCGGCGGCTCCTGGGGCTCCTGCGGCGGCTCGGGTTCCGGCTGCGGCTCTACGGGTTTGGGCGGTTCCTGCGGCGCCTGCGGCGTCTGCGGGTTGCCCGGCTTGCTGCCGGGCTGCATGCCGGGCTGTGTGCCCGGTTGCATGCCCGGAATGATCCCCGGCGGCATCCCCGTTCCCGGCTTCTGCCCTGCGCCCGGTTGCTGGCCATTGGGCGCGTTGGCCCCCTTGGCGCCCGCCATTTCCACGCCCTCGCCCGTAAACTTCCAATCGCTCAGGCTGGCCTTGCCCTCGAATGCGGCAAAGCGCTGCGGGAAATTGCCGATCTTGATGGGCGCCGCTTTCGACAGGCTGTAGATCGCCAGGATGCCGCCATTCTCGTTGGCCTTCACGAGCCCCCACTCCGCCTTGCCCGTCATCGGGTCGACGTAGATACGGCGCAGGTGGCGGCGCAGCTGCGGGAAGCGTGGGTCCTTCAGCAGTTCGGCGAAGGAATGCGGGTAGTTGGGCTGGCCGGCCGGCGTGGCAGCGGCATAGCTGGCCAGGGCATTGCTGTACTCCGTGCCGATGTCCAGCAAGGCTCGTTCGGCGGCCGCGCGTTGCATGGTCGTGCCGAGGCGCAGCGACATCGCGCCCACCAGGCCGATGACCGCCACCAGGATCGCTACGCTGGCGTAGGTGAAGCCCTGCTGCCTACCACTCGGAATAGGGCTTGCCATTGCGGTCATTGCCGGGCGCTCCGCTCTTGATGTCTGCCACATTGCCCTTGGTGACGTCTTCCGGCGGAACGATGATCCAGCTGTCGTTCTTTTCCGTGATCGGGTCGACCGGCCAGGCACGCAGGTATTTCTTCTCCACCAGTTGCTCGAGGCTGTCCGGGAAGCGGCCGGTATCGCCGTAGAACTGGTCGATGATGGCGCGCGTGCTGCGCAGGTTGTCGGCCAGGATGGTTTCCTTGGTCTTGTCCACGCTCGGGAAATAGCGCGGCACGGCGAGCGTCAGCAGCAAGGCAATGATGCCCAGCACCACCAGCAGCTCGATCAGTGTGAAACCCTTCCTGTTCACCATTTCTTGTACGGCACGCCGTTCAGGCCTACCTGCTCCGAAGTCGAAAATACGTCATACACATCCTCGCCTTCGCGCGGATCGTCCGCTTCGCTGGCGTAGCTGCGCTTGCCCCAGGTCTCGGCGTTGCTGGCATTGCTGTCCGAGCTGAACGGGTCGCGCGGGATGCGGCGCAGGAAGTAGATCTTGGCGCGCTTGGGACTGCGCAAGTCCACCACGCCTTCCACCAGCACTTGCAGCGTGCGCGGGTAGCCATTGCCCGTGATCGACTTGGCGATGCGGCCCTCGTCGTAAGCGGTTTTGTAGTCGTCCAGCGCCTTGCGGATCTCGTGCAGCGAACGGCGCAGCTCCTGCTCGTTGCGGCGCTGGACCACGGTCTGGCCGACCGGGATCGCCAGCGCGGCGAGCAGGCCCAGGATGGCCAGCGTCACCAGCAGCTCGATCAGGGTGAAGCCGCGCGCGCGCATCTCAGTCCTTGCGCTCCGTGCTGGCCGGCGGCTGCACCGTGTTGGCAGGCGACTGCGCCGGCGGCGGGGCGGGCTGGGTCACGCTGGACGCCGGTGCCGGCTGGCCGGACGACAGCGGCACGCCTTGCGGCGCGGCCAGGTTGACGGCCGGCGTCGGCACGGCCAGCGGCACGGCGCCCTGCTGCGCGCCGGCGGGCGTACCAGGCACGCTTGGCGCACCCGGCGCCGGGGCGCCGGCCGGGATTGCGGCGCCTGGCGCTTGCGGCGTGCCGGCCGGACGGCCCGGCAGCACGACCGCCTGGCGCGGCGTCACGTCCGGCTTGCGGCGGAAGTTCGCCTCGGTGCCCGCCGAGAATTCGGCAGCCGAGGTTTCGGGGCGCTGCAGGTTGCGCACCAGGTGCGGCGTAATCGACAGCACGATCTCCGTCTTCTGCTTGTCGTCCGTCTGCGAGCCGAACAGGCGGCCCAGGATCGGGATATCGCCCAGGCCCGGCACACGGTTCGCAGTGCTGCGCTCCTCGTTGTTGATCAGGCCCGCCAGCACCTGGTTCTCGCCATCCTTCAGCTGCAGGAAGGTGGACGCCTGGCGCGTGCCGATCTGGTACGCCGTGGTGCCCGACTTGGTGGTGATCTGGTTGATCAGGTTCGATACTTCCAGCGCAATGCGGATGCCCACCTCGTTATTCAGGTAGATGGTCGGCTCGGCGTTCAGCGTCAGGCCGACGTCGACATAGCTCACCGATTCATAGGCGAAGCCCTGCGTGCCCGGCGACACGGTGGTGGTAATGACCGGCACCTTCTCGCCGATCACCACTTTCGCCTTTTCCTTGTTGCGCACGCGGATGCGCGGGCTGGCCAGCAGGTTGGTGTCGCCGTCGGTCTTGTTGATGTTGATGTTGGCGCCCAGCGGGCTGACGCCGATGAAGTTGCGGTTGATGAAGTCCAGGTCGCGCAAGGTGAGCGGCGTGCCCTTCTTGTCGCGATAGATGCCGTCCTGCCCGCGTGTTCCCGCACCGAGTAGCTTCGTGACGGCTGGCAGGCCACCGGTCCAGGTGTACGCGATGTGCTTTCCCATCCGACGCGCTCCGTAGACCATGAGGTCCGCGCAGTCAGAGCCCT
>CBHWEO010000184.1:0-11338 GCA_966112955.1 uncultured Duganella sp.
ACGCGCTTGCCGTTGCTTTCCATGTCGAGCTGCTGCAGGTAGGCCGGGAAGCGGTTCAGGTCCTGGTGGTAGGGAGCGATGGACAGCGAGCCGGCGCCCAGGAACTGGCGGTTCCAGAAGCCGATCAGGGCCAGCAGCACCGGCATGTTGGCTTCCAGCGGCGCCGTGCGGAAGTGTTCGTCCATGGCGTGCGCGCCTTCCAGGAACGCCTGGAAGTAGCCGAAGCCGATCGCCAGCGCGACCGACAGGCCGATGGCCGACCACACGGAATAGCGGCCGCCCACCCAGTCCCAGAACGGGAACATGTTTTCGGGGTCGATGCCGAAGGCGCGCACCGCGTCGGTGTTGGTGGACACGGCGACGAAGTGGCGCGGCAGGTCGGTTTCCCTGGCGCGGGCCAGGAACCAGTTGCGCGCGGTCTGCGCGTTCAGCATCGTTTCGGCCGTGGTGAAGGTCTTGGAGGCGACGATGAACAGCGTGGTTTCCGGGTTCACCTGCGCCAGCACGGCATCCATGTCGTGGCCGTCCACATTGGAGACGAAGTGCATCTTCATGCGCGGGTGGCAGTAGGAGCGCAGGGCCAGCACTGCCATCTTCGGGCCCAGGTCGGAGCCGCCGATGCCGATGTTGACCACGTCCGTGATCGGCTTGCCGGTGTGGCCCAGCCAGCCGCCATTGCGCACCTTGTCGGTGAAGGCCTTGATGCGGTCCAGCACGGCGTGCACGTCGGCGTTGACGTCCTGGCCATCGACCTTCAAGGCCTTGCCGCGCGGCATACGCAGGGCGGTGTGCAGCACGCTGCGGCGTTCGGTAATATTGATTTTTTCGCCGGCGAACATGGCGTCGCGCTGCTCTGCCACGCCGCGCGTGCGGGCCAGGTGCACCAGCAGCTGGATGGTTTCGTCGTTGGCGCGGTTCTTGGAATAATCCAGGAACAGGCCGGCCGCATCGACGGTCATGCGCGGGAAGCGGCCCGGATCCTTCTGGAACAGCTGGCGCATATGCCATTCGCGGGCATCGTGGGCGTGGATTTCGAGGGCCTGGTAGGCGGCCGTGGAGGTCAAGGCGGGTAAGCGCATAATGTCCTGATGCATATGGTTTTATGAATTGTGCTTAACTATACAGGAAAAACAGGTAAATTCACTACAAATCTTTTGGCATATCGATGGCTGCGGGGGCCGCCAGGCGTAATTTGGCGTGATTTGCCGCGCTTTGGTGCGCGGGAAGTGCTCGCGGTTGGGAATTTTGTAGTAAAATTTCCTGAAATTCATTGAAAAGGAACGATCATGCCGTTGCATCCAGTCCTGGAAAAAGTCACCGCGCGCGTCATCCAGCGCAGCCGCGTCTCCCGCGGCGCCTACCTGGCGCACCTCGAAGCGGCCCGCGTCAAAGGCCGCACCCAGCGCGGTACCCTGTCCTGTACCAACCTGGCGCACGGTTTTGCCGCGTTCCCGGCCAACGACAAATTGGTCCTGAAGGAAGTGAAGAAGCCTTCGGTGGCGATCATCTCGGCCTACAACGACATGCTGTCGGCGCACCAGCCGTTCGAAACCTTCCCGGCCATCATCAAGGATGCGGTGCGCAAGGCTGGTGCGGTGGCGCAGTTCGCCGGCGGCACGCCGGCCATGTGCGACGGCGTGACCCAGGGCCAGCCGGGGATGGAGCTGTCGCTGTTCTCGCGCGACGCGATCGCCATGGCAACCGCCATCGGCCTGTCGCACAATATGTTCGATTCCGTGCTGTACCTGGGCGTGTGCGACAAGATCGTGCCAGGCCTGCTGATCGGCGCGCTGCACTTCGGCCACCTGCCTGCGGTCTTCGTGCCGGCCGGTCCGATGACTTCCGGCCTGTCGAATAAAGAGAAAGCGGCGATCCGCCAGCGCTACGCGCAGGGCAAGGCGACCCGCGAAGAGCTGCTGGAAGGCGAGGCCCAGTCCTATCACGGCGCCGGCACCTGTACCTTCTACGGTACCGCCAACTCCAACCAGCTGCTGATGGAAATCATGGGCCTGCACCTGCCAGGTGCCGCCTTCATCAACCCTGGCACGCCGCTGCGCGATGCGCTGACCGCTGCCGCTGCCCAGCATGCGGCCCGCATCACCGAAATGGGCAACGAATACATGCCTGTCGGCCATATCGTGGACGAGAAGTCGATCATCAACGCCGTGGTGGGCCTGCTGGCTACCGGCGGCTCGACCAACCACACCCTGCACCTGGTGGCGATTGCCAAGGCTGCGGGCGTTGTGATCGACTGGGACGATTTCAATGAGCTGTCGGCCGTGGTGCCGCTGCTGTGCCGCATCTACCCGAACGGCGACGCGGATGTGAACCACTTCCACGCCGCCGGCGGCACCGGTTTCGTGATCCGCGAGCTGCTCGATGCAGGCTTGCTGCATGAAGACGTCAACACCATCCTGGGCAAGGGCTTGCGCAAGCATTGCGCCGAGCCGTTCCTGAACGAGGACGCCAGCGGCGTGGTATTCAAGGACGCGCCGCTGAAGAGCGCCGACGAGAAGGTGCTGCGCGGCGCCGCCGAGCCATTCTCGAAGGACGGCGGCATGGTGCTGGTGCAGGGCAACCTGGGCCGCGCCATCATGAAGGTGTCCGCTGTCAAGGAAGAACACCGCACGGTGGAAGCGCCGGCCCTGGTGTTCGATTCGCAGGAAGCCTTCATGGCCGACTACAAGGCCGGCAAGCTGGATCGCGACTTCGTGGCGGTGCTCCGCTTCCAGGGCCCGAAGGCCAACGGCATGCCGGAACTGCACGCCCTGACCCCGGCGCTGGCCAACCTGCAGGACGCGGGCCGCAAGGTGGCGCTGGTGACCGATGGCCGCATGTCCGGCGCGTCGGGCAAGGTGCCGGCGGCGATCCACGTATCGCCGGAAATCCTGGCGGGCGGCCCACTGGGCCTGGTGCGCGACGGCGACATCATCCGCCTCGATGCCGCCACCGGCACGTTGGAAGCCCTGGTGTCCTCCGACGTCTGGCACGGCCGCTCGATGGCGCAGGCCGACCTGTCGCCGAACCAGATCGGCATGGGCCGCGAACTGTTCACCATGTTCCGCAACACCGTCTGTGCGGCGGAACAGGGCGCCACCAGCTTCCCGCTGCCGTCGCCCATCCAGACCACCGTGCCGCTGCACGGCGGTGATAACGTGGGCAATACCATGCCCGGTTCCGATGAAGATTTCCTTGCCAAGAAAGCCTGATATGACCCTGCTCGAGATTATGCGTACTTCGGCCGTGATCCCTGTGATCGCGATCGACGACCCTGACCACGCCGTGCCACTGGCCAAAGCCCTGGTGGCGGGCGGCATCCGCGTGCTGGAAGTGACCCTGCGCACCCAGCACGGCCTGGGCGCGATCCGCGCCATGAGCCAGGTGGAAGGCGCCATCGTCGGCGTCGGCACGCTGACCCAGCCTGAAGAATTTGCCGCCGCGCGCGATGCCGGTGCGGTGTTCGGCGTGTCGCCGGGCTTGACCGATGCGCTGATCGGCGCTGCCAAGTCGAGCGGCCTGCCGCTGCTGCCGGGCGTGATGACCCCGTCGGAAGTGATGAAGGCGCGCGAACAGGGCTTCAAGCAATTGAAGCTGTTCCCGGCCGTTCCCGCCGGCGGCGTGGGCATGCTGAACGCGATCGCCGGCCCGCTGTCGGACGTCGTGTTCTGCCCGACCGGCGGCATTTCGCAGGATACGGCGCCGGCCTTCCTGTCGCTGAAGAACGTGGCTTGCGTGGGCGGCTCCTGGCTGACGCCGAAGGACGCCATGCAGGCGGGCGACTGGGACCGCATCACCGCCATCGCCAAGGCAGCCAGCGCGCTGCGCAACTGATGGAAGTCATCGCCCGGCCGTTGACGTCGGGCGAGATCGCGCTGGCCCGGCTGGTGTTCGGCGGCGCGATCGACTACCGGCGGGTGCGTGTCCACAACACCCGCTTCATTCCCTTCCTGCAGCGCAAAGACGTCTGCATTACGCCCAACGGCGAACTGTATTTCCACGCCTCGCGCTACCGCGACGACTTTTCCCTTGCTTCGGAACGCGAACAGCACTGGTTCATGCACGAAATGGCCCATGTGTGGCAGCACCAGCTTGGCTATCCCGTGCTGTGGCGCGGCGCCATCCGGATCGGGTTGAACTACGACTATGAAGTGTCGGCCGAACTGCGCCTGTGCGACTTCAACATGGAGGCCCAGGCCGAGGTGCTGGCCGACTATTTTGCGCTGGCCTTCCTGCACAAGGCCGATACGGGCGTCTACCCCGACATGCTGCAGGACTTCCTGCGCGACCCGGCCTCGCCGGCCAACCTGCCGCGCATCCTGTCCTTCCCGGGGTGTTAATTTGCCAATGGTGTGATATCTTTATCGCCCCGTGGATTTCAGTTCACTTCAAATGCAGAAAACTGCACTGATCATCGTCGACATGCAGGTCGGCATGACTTGGCCGGAAGCGGCCCAACGCAACAACCACCAGGCGGAAGAGGTGATCGCCGGCTTGCTGGCGCAGTGGCGCGCACAAGGCGCGCCGGTGGTGCACATCCGCCACATTTCCCGCACCGTCGGTTCGCCATTCTGGCCAGGGCAGCCAGGTGTCGAATTCCAGCCCGCGCTGGCGCCTTTGCCGCACGAGCATGTCGTTGAAAAGAACGTGCCGGACGCCTTCATCAACACCGGCCTGGAGCGCTGGCTGCACGCACGCGGCATCGCGTCGGTGCTGATTGTCGGCGTCAGCACCAATAATTCGGTGGAAGCGACTGCCCGCACGGCGGGCAACCTTGGCTTCAAGGCCTTTGTGGCCGCCGATGGCTGCTATGCCTACGCGCAGACCGACTTCGACGGCGTCCGCCGCACTCCACAGGAAGTGCATGCAATGGCCCTGTCCAACCTGCACGGCGAGTACGCGACCGTCGTCCAGGCGCAGGACGCCGCCAAGCAATTGCTGGCCTCATGGCAGGCGTGAATTTTTGTTTCTCAAGGGTTACAATATTTCCTTTTTACTAAAAGGTGCGTAATGCCGCTGGCTTCATTCCTCCTGGCCACAACAGGTTTTGTCATCACTCCGTTTGCCTGGCCGCGCCAAGCCGATTGGATGGAGTATCGCAACACCGCCAGCATCTGGCAGCATGTCGTGGCGGGCAATTGCGACGGCGCGGCGGAGGAACTGACGCGTCTCATCCCGCAAGGTGATCCCAAGGTTTTGCTTCTCGCCGCCGATCTGACCGAGCGGGGTTTCTGCCTTGCCGGCGAATGGGAGAAATCGGCCGCGCTCTATCAGCGGGCCTTTGCGAAGAACGAGACCGCGGCCCTGCCGATGCTGGTCCACGTGCACGCCTTGAAAGGGCGCGATCCCGCGGCAGCATTGTGGTGGGCCGGCCAGCGGCCGGACATGGTGCCCCCAGCCTGCCGGACCAAGGCGCCGCCAGCGCAGGCGGACGCTTTTGTCGAGGAGTTGCGCAACTGGCCGCAGGAACGCCTGGTGGCGTGTGTGCAGAATGTGCACCTGACATTCAATCTGTGGCACACACTGAGCTATGTACGCGGGAAAGGCATTCCCAAGCGCATACCGGTTGAGATCACTGTGGCTCCCAGCGACGGATCGATCCGTTGGCGTGAGGCGGGGAAAGGCAGTTTCAAGGAAGTGCGAATGGATTACGCTTCCGGCGCTCTGGTAGTTGGGCGCAATGAGCCCATTGGTGACCTTGATGAACTGGTCTGGTTCGATGCAAAGCGTTTGTTGAACGGCTATCGTGCCCTGGCGAGCCACGGCGACGACTGGACTGTCACCTTTACCATCGACGTTGAACGCCCAAGCCCCAATGGCGGTGTGCCAACATTTATCGATGTCGCGAACTGAGGATAGTTTGTTAAACTGCAAATTTTGTTTGGCGGAGCAGCAGCGATGGGACTCGAGATTGAAGCAGCCGGCGACCTGGTAACGGCCAGCCTGGTAGCGAAAGAGGTTGAAGGCAATGCCGGCAAGAGCGGCGATCACGCGCACGGCGCCCCATGCGCCAATTGCGGCACACCAGTGACGGCCAACTATTGCGGCAACTGCGGCCAGAAGGGCCACCTGCACAAATCCGTGCTGCACCTGGGCGAGGAATTGCTGCATGGCCTGCTGCATTTCGACACCAAGGGCTGGCGCACCTTGCCGCTGCTGGTGGCGCGCCCTGGGCAGCTGACGCGCCGCTACATCGACGGCCAGCGCACGCGCTTCGTGTCGCCGCTGGCGCTGTTCCTGTTCATGATGTTCTTCATGTTCTTTGTCTTCTCGCTGACCATGGGCACCAGCTCGAGTCCATCCACTGTGACCGAAGGCAAGGACGGCAAGGCCGCCTTCGAGCAGAAGATGAACGAGAAGATCCAGAACCAGAAAGAACTGATCGCCGAGGCGGAGAAGGACTTGAAGGAGGCCGAGCCGGGCACGGTCGAAGTTACCAACGCCGAGCAACGCCTGGCAAAGGCCAAGGAAGCGCTCGACGGCCTGAACGCCGCCATGGCAGCCGGCAAGATCGCCATGACCGGCACCGGCAAGTTCACGGAATCCCTGAAACCGGAAAGCAAGGCCGCCAAGGCAGCCAAAGCCGGAAAAGAGGAGAAGCGGCCTGGCATCATCGAACAGGTCATCAATGACGTGCAGGTCGAAGTGACGCCGGACAAAGACCAGAAAGGCGAGAAGTCGGGCACTTACTCGGATATCGCCTGGATCAACAAAGGCATCAAGCACGCCGTCGAGAATCCGGAGCTGGCCAAGTACAAGTTGAAAAACGCGGCGTATAAATATTCCTTCCTGTTGGTGCCGATCTCGCTGCCATTCCTGTGGCTGATGTTCTTCTGGCGCCGTGGCATAACGCTGTACGACCATGCGGTGTTCTCGCTGTATTCGCTGTCGTTCATGTCGCTGCTGTTCACGGCTGTGGCAACCCTGGGCTATTTCGGCTTTGAAGGCTGGGCCGCCAGCCTGTTCGCCTTCGTGCCGCCGGTGCACATGTTCCTGCAGCTGCGCGGCACCTACGCCCTGTCGCGCTTCGGCGCCTTGTGGCGCACCTGCTTCCTGCTGCTGGTGACCTTCATCGTGCTGACCGTGTACGCTCTGGTCGTGCTGGCGCTGACGGCCGCCTGATGACGGTTGATGCCAAGCGTATCCGCGCCGGCGCCGCCGGCGCCGAGGCGGCCGGTTTCCTGCTGCCGGACCAGCAGGCACTGATGCATGAGCAGAGCTGGCTGAAAATGCTGGCGCCGCGCGCGGCGGGCGGAGCGGAACTGCCGCTGCCGCAGGCGGTGCGGCTGGAAGAGGCGATTGCGGAAGCGGACGGCAGCATGGGCTGGGTCGTCACGCTGTGCGCTGGCGCGGGCTGGTTCGCCGGCTTCCTGCCGCCGGGCACGGCGCGCGAGATCATCTCCACGCCGAACGCCTGCCTGGCAGGCAGCGGTGCGCCAACCGGCTTCGCGGACCGCGAGGGCGATGGCTATCGCATTAGCGGCCGCTGGGATATCGCCAGCGGCGCGCCAATCGCCACCCATTTCACGCTTAACGCCGTGCTGCGCGAAGAGGGGCTGCCGCTGGCCGGGCCGGATGGCGCGCCGCGCATCCGGGCCTTCGTGGTGCCCGCTGCCCAGGTCGCGGTGGAGCCGACCTGGCGCAGCTTTGGCATGCGCGGCACGGCTTCGCACAGCTACCGGATCGACGGCGCCTGGGTGCCGGCCAGCCATGGCTTCACCATCGATCCTGCCCATGCCACCGCGCCGGGTACGCTGTACCGCTTTCCGTTCATGCTGCTGGCCTGGGTGACGCTGTCGGCCAACCTGTCCGGCATGGCGCGCCATTTCCTGCAACTGGCGCATGACATCATTGCGGCGAGGCGCCAGCCGCCCGCTACCGCGCAGGATGCGCTGGCGCAGGCCTCCGTCGCGCTGGAGGGGGCGCGTGAGCGCATGTACGCGCTGCTCGATCAGGCCTGGGCCAAGGCCGATGCCGTCGCGGGCGAAGGCGCATGCGTCAGCGACGCGCTCGATGCGCAACTGCGCGAGGCCTCGATGGCGCTGGTGCTGGCCGCGCGGCGGGCGGTAGGCGACATCTATCCTTACTGCGGCCTGCGTGCGGCCCAGGAAGATGCCGACATCAATCGCGTCTGGCGCGACTTTCACACCGCCAGCCAGCATGCCTTGTTCACCCCATGATTGAAGTCCTGTTCGAGATTCTCGGCGAATTCCTGCTGCAGCTGCTGCTGGAAGCGCTGGCGGAGGTCGGCCTGCATTCGCTGAAGGAGCCTTTCCGCCGCGCGCCAAACCCCTGGCTGGCGGGACTTGGCTACGCCATCTTCGGCGCCATTGCCGGCGGCATTACTCTCTGGCTGCTGCCGGACCACCTGGTCCGCAACGAGGTGCTGCGCAAGCTCAACCTGCTGCTGGCGCCCCTGGCGGCCGGCGGGGCCATGTGCCTGTTGGGTGCCTGGCGCGCCCGCCGCGGCGAGCCGGTGCTGCGCATCGACCGTTTTGCCTACGGCTACGTGTTCGCGCAGGCGCTGGCAATGGTCCGTTTCGTGTTCGCACAATGAGGAGGAGTGTCCGATGGCCTGGCTGATCTTCAAATACCTGGTAACTGCAGGCGTGGTGGTGGCGGTGTCGGAATTCGCCAAGCGCAGCGACCGGCTGGGAGGCTTGATCGCCGCGCTGCCGATGGTGACCGTGCTGGCGTTGATCTGGTTGTACGTGGAACGTCAGCCGCAGGAAAAGATCGCCAACCACGCCTGGTACACCTTCTGGTACGTGGTGCCGACCCTGCCGATGTTCCTGGCCTTCCCATGGCTGCTGCCGCGCCTCGGTTTCTGGCCGACGCTGGGCGCCAGCGTGCTGCTGACGGTCGGCTGCTTCGTCCTGTTCGCGCTGTGCGTGCGGCGCTTCGGGATCGAGTTGCTTTAAAGTGACTCGACCCGGTTGCGGCCGCACGCCTTGGCCTGGTACAGGGCGCGGTCGGCGGCGTTGATCAGGTCATACACTTCGCCGGCCTGGCCGGTATCCGTGCTGGCGACCCCGATGCTGATGGTCACGATGCGTTCGTCCGAGCGCGCCGCCTGGTGCGGAATGCGCAAGTCACGCACCTTGCGGCACATGGCATTGGCCATCATGACCGCCGCCTCGCAGGGCGTATCGGGCAGGATCACCGCGAATTCCTCGCCGCCATACCGGGCGAACAGGTCGGCCGGGCGCTGCTGCATGGTCGACAGGGCGGAGGCCACCGCCTCCAGGCAGGCGTCGCCCTGCTGGTGGCCGTAATGGTCGTTGTAGGCCTTGAAGTAGTCGATATCGAGCATCATCAGCGAAAGGGGGGTACCCATGCGCCGCGCGCGGCGCGTTTCGCGCTCGATCGCCATGTCGAAGTGGCGCCGGTTGGCGACGCCGGTCAGGTCGTCCAGCAGGGTTTGCGAACGCAGGGCCACCGCCTGTTCGCGCAGCAGGTTCTCGCGCTGCACGGCGGCGGTGACGTCGCTGACCTGGACCAGGCAATAGCGTTCGCCGCCTGCCAGGTTGAGCGGCGTGACGGTGATCTGCTGCTGCATGCGCTCGCCCTTGGCGGCGGCAGCCTTGTTGGCGTACAGCGGCAGCGGCCAGCGGTTCAGGGTCTGCGACAGCAGCGAGGGCAGGTTGCTGCGCAGGGCCTGGCCGATTGCCGTTTCCAGCCGCTTGTCGCGCTGTTCCGGGAACAGGTCGAAGAAGTTGCGCTCCAGCGCCTCGGCATCGAGCACGCCGGAATGCTGGCCCATCCAGCGGTTCCACAGCACCACGCGTTCATTGGCATCCAGCACCAGGGTGCCCACGTCGATGCAATCGATGACGCCCTGCAGCAGCGGCAGGGACTGGGCCGCGCATGTCATGGCAGCTCCCCGCCAACCGAGCGTTGCAGGAAGTCGGCGATATGCTGCTTCAAGTCCTGCAGCGCCGTCATGTCCATGATGAAGGCGACGTCGCCGGCAATCTGCTGGCGTTCGATGACGAACTCGATGTGCAGCATCAGCACGGCCGCGTCGCCGCTGCCGGCCTGGGCCAGGATCTCTTCGCTGTAGCCGATGTGGTAGTCCGGCAGCGAGCCATGCAATTCATGGCCCAGCAGGTTGGCCAGCGCCCCCACGCAGCTGTTCAACAGGATGTTGCCGATCTCGCTCATGGCCTCCTGCTCCATGGCCGACAGCTCGGCCAGGGGCATGCTGTCGCCTACCATCAGGCGCACGATTTCCTGGCTCTTCTCTTCGGGGAACATCAGGATGGCCTGGGTTTCGAAGGCGCCGCTGTAGTGCTGGCTGATGCCGCACAGGCGGCCGTTGCCGGTACTGCGGCTGGCCAGCAGCTTGGCAGCTGCGGCGCGGGTCAGGAAGCTGATGGCCGGCACCGACATGGTGACCGTTTCGTTGACGATCTCGCTCATGGCGGAGGCAGCCTGGCCCACGCCAATATTGAACAGCTCGACGAGGGCGTCGTGCTCCAGTTCGGTGAGCCGGACCATGGTCAGGCTTCCAGCGGCGCAATCAGTTGCGCGATCCGTTCGGCGGTGATCGGTTTTTCCATGAAGCCGACACCAATCGCGGCGGCGCGCTGGCGGGTGGCAGCCTGGACGTTGGCCGTCAGCAGGGAGATGTGGGCATGGGGCAGCATGGCGCGCAGGGCGGCAGCGGCATCGACCCCGTTCATGCCGGGCATGTTCACGTCCAGCAGCACCAGGTCGGGCTGCAATCCTTCGGCCTTGGCGATCGCTTCGTCGCCGTTGGCAGCTTCCTCCACCACCCAGTCGGCATGGCGCACCTGGATGTGCTGGCGCGTCAGCAAACGGGAAACGCGGCTGTCATCCACAATGAGTACGGTACTTGGCTTCATGGTTGTTTTCCAGGGTGAGTGTGGCAGTTCGGATAAAATACGCCATCATTTCTATCCGCTTCATTAATCCATTGTAACTATGACGCAAGACAAATTAAAACAGGCTGTTGCTATTTCCGCGATTGAGTATGTGATCGACGGCGAAATCATCGGCGTTGGTACCGGTTCCACGGCCAATTTCTTCATCGATGAACTGGGCAAGATCAAGCACCGCATCAAGGGCGCGGTGGCCTCGTCGGAAGCGACCGCGGCGCGCCTGGCCGGCCATGGCATTCCTGTCTATGATCTTAACGAGGTTTCGGAAATCGCGGTGTACATTGACGGCGCCGACGAGATCAACGCGGCCGGCCACATGATCAAGGGCGGCGGCGCGGCGCTGACCCGCGAGAAGATCGTGGCCTCGGTGTCGAAGCAATTTGTCTGCATCGCCGACGGTTCCAAGCTGGTGGAAACGCTGGGCAAGTTCCCGCTGC
>CBHWEO010000185.1:0-11316 GCA_966112955.1 uncultured Duganella sp.
TTTTTTTTGGTTTTTAATCTCAAACCCGTTTGTGGGCCGGGGGCGCTCGAAGACCTGGCCGTCCCCGTGGGGGTCTGGCACTGCATTTCCGGTTTTGCGTGGCCGAAGCCGGGCAGCCCACTCAAGCTGAAACCGACAAGGCAGTGCCGGACCCCCGGGGGCAGGCCCTGGGCCCCACGCGCTGCGGGGCCCAACAAAATTACGGGATCCGCGCAGAACCCATTTTATGGTCTAAAAGCACACCACGACCCATCCCCCCTATTGAGGAGACCCGCATGAAAAACCGTCAAGCCCTGATCGCCGCCGCGCTGGCCACCGTTTGCGCTACCGCCAGCACCGTTGCCGCGGCAGCCCAGGACAAGCCAGCGGAAAAGGAAAAGTGCTACGGCATCGCCAAGGCCGGCCAGAACGACTGCGCCACCGGCACCCACGGCTGCTCGAACCAGGCCAAGAGCGACAACATGGCCGGCGAATGGAAATACGTCGCCAAAGGCACCTGCGAAAAAGCCGGCGGCAAGACCACCCCGCCAGCCAAATAAAGATGACGCGCAAGGCCGCAGCCCGAGGTGCCGGCATCGGCTTGCGCGCACCGCATTACCGCCAGTTCCTCGAGCAGCGGTCGCCCGTCGCCTGGCTCGAGGTCCACACGGAAAACTACCTCGACCAGGCCGGCGGCGACTTCCACGTGTTGCAGGAATTGCGGCGCGACTATCCGATCAGCCTGCACGGCGTCGGCCTCGGCCTCGGCTCCGCACGCGGATTTAGCGAAGCCCACCTGCAGCGCGTCGCCAGCCTGGCGCGCCGGATCGAACCGGCCCTGGTATCCGAACACCTGTGTTGGAACGCCATCTTCGACCGCCACCTGAACGACCTGCTGCCGCTGGCCCTCAACCACGCCGCGCTCGACCTGCTGGAAGAGCGGGTAGGGCGCCTGCAGGACGCCCTTGGCCGCATCATCCTGCTGGAAAACGTCTCCAGCTTCGTCCGGTTCGCCGACGACGCCATGAGCGAAGCCGAATTCCTCGCCGCCCTCGCGCGCCGCACCGGTTGCGGCCTCCTGCTGGACGTGAACAACCTCTACGTCAACCAGTGCAACCACGAAGAGGATGCGCTGGCCGCCCTGCAAGCCATCGCCCCCGGCACGGTGGGCGAAATCCACCTCGCCGGCCACCTCGTGACGCCCGACGCAGTGGTCGACCATCACGGCGCGGTGGTAGCCGACCCCGTCTGGCGCCTGTACGAAGCGGCAATGGCCCGCTTCGGCGTCGTTCCCACCCTGATCGAATGGGACACCGACATCCCGCCACTGGAAATCCTGCTCGGCGAAGCCCGCAAAGCCGACGCCATCGCCGCCCGCCACGCCCCCACCAATTTCCCCACCGAACTTTCTGTCCACCCTGGGGTCAGGCACCAAGGGGGACAAAGTTTGCAGGCCGGCAATGATGCGCTGGCTGGGCAACAGCAGGCCTTCTCCGATGCCTTGTTCGCGCCCGCCGCCGAGGCAGGCTTGCAGCTCAAGCACGCCGAGCGCTTCGGCCTGTACCGCGGCAACCTTGTTTCAACCTGGGGCAAGGCCCTGGGCGCCGCCTATCCTGTCATCGCCCAGTTGGTGGGCGACGAATTCTTTTCGGCGTTGGCCCGCGAGTACGGCCGTGCCCACCCTTCGGACAGTGGCGACCTGAACCGCTTCGGCGCCCATTTTGAAGCTTTCCTGTCCGGCTTCGAGCATGTGCGCGAGTTGCCCTACCTGTCCGACATGGCTCGCCTGGAATGGCAACTGCACCGCATCCATTACGCCGTCCATGAAGAGGCGCTGCAAGCGCAGGACATCGACCCGCAAACGGTAGAGCAGTGCACATTCGCATGGCAGCCGACGGCCCGCTTGTTCGAATCCAGCTGGGCCGTGGTCCCGCTCTGGCTGGCGCACCAGGGCGGCCCATTCCCGGAAAAGATGGACGCGCCAAGCCGGGCGCTGCTCAGCCGCCCCCAATGGACGGCCCAGGTCACGCCGCTGCCAGCGCCGGACTACGCGGCGCTGCAAGCACTGGAAGAAGGGAAAACTTTTGGCGACGCCCTGGACGCCGCCTTTGCGCTGGATGAGAACTTCAATGTCGCCGCCAGCCTCCAGCAATGGCTGCAGCAGCAAATCCTAGTGAAACGCCCGCATTAATTTGTCCTCGCCGGACACATCGCTGTGGAGCATGTTGGCCCGGTGCGTGGCCTCGATCATGCGCATGAGCTGGGCGTCTTCGCAACGCTCCAGCTCCTCGTTCGCGGCGATCAAGGCTTGCGCCAGCTTGGCGCGCGCCGCGCGGTACAGCACGCTGGTGTAGTGATCGGTGTTTTTCAGCAGCTCCTCGGCATTCTCGATCACCTGCCGCAGGTCACCGATCAACTGTTCCTGGGTCTGCGCTTGCTTTTCGTCGGGGCCTTCCATGGAGCGTCCTCCGCGCGGTCAAATCAGGCTGCGCTGCCTTCGGCATGGACGTCGATCTGCACGTCGCCCAGGCGCACCCGCTGGCCCGCCCGGATCTTCGCCGTCTTGCGCAACTCCTGTTTGCCGTCGACTTTGACGTCGCCACTGGCCACGATCTGCTTGCCCGCGCCGCCGCTGTCGCACAGGCCGACCACCTTCAGGAGCTGGTTCAGCTCGATGTACTCGCCTGTCAATTCGAAATCTACCTTTTGCATTTTAATCCTCTTTCTGATGGGCTGGCGCCGAATGTTGTATTTCCACGAGGAATTATCCCTTGCTCCCAGGCTTGGTCATGTCAAGCGGAACAATCCACTGGTTGAACTGGGCCTCGGTGACGAAGCCCAGCGTCAGGGCCGCCTCCTTCAAGGTCGTTCCTTCGTGCTGCGCCTTCTTGGCAATTTGCGCGGCGCGATCATACCCGATATGCGGCGCCAGCGCGGTCACCAGCATCAGCGATCGCTCCATGAGCTCGGCGATGCGCGCCAGGTTCGGCTCGATGCCGTGGGCGCAGTGCTCGTCGAAGCTGCGCATGCCATCGGCCAGCAGGCGGGCGCTTTGCAGGAAGTTGTGGGCGATCAACGGCTTGAAGACGTTCAGTTCGAAATTGCCGGACGCGCCACCCACCGTGATCGCGACGTCGTTGCCGAAGACCTGGCAGCACAGCATGGTCAGCGCCTCGCTTTGGGTCGGGTTGACCTTGCCCGGCATGATCGAGCTGCCTGGCTCGTTTTCCGGGATGCTGATCTCGCCCAGGCCGGAGCGCGGGCCGGATGCCATCCAGCGCACGTCGTTGGCCAGCTTCATCAGGGCGGTGGCCAGGGTTTTCAGCGCGCCGTGGGCGGAAACCAGGGCGTCGTGCCCGGCCAGGGCGGCAAACTTGTTGTCGGCGCTGCGGAAGGGCAGGCCGAGGCGCTCCGCCAGCTCGGCGGCAATGCGGGTCGCGTATTCGGGATGCGCGTTCAGGCCGGTGCCGACCGCCGTGCCGCCGGCAGCCAGCTCCAGTACGGCCGGCAGCGTCGCTTCGATGGCTTTTTCGGCGTAATCAAGCTGCGCGACGTAGCCGGAAAATTCCTGGCCCAGCGTCAGCGGCGTGGCGTCCTGCAGGTGGGTGCGGCCGATCTTGACGATGCCCTCGAACGCCGCGGCCTTGGACTGCAGCGTGGCGCGCAACTGGCGCAGCCCCGGCAGCACATTGTTCGCCACCGCCTGCGCCGCCGCCACGTGCATTGCCGTTGGGAAGATATCGTTCGAGGACTGGCCCTTGTTCACGTCATCGTTCGGGTGCAGCTTGCGACCTTCGCCGCGCTCGCCGCCCAGCAGCTCGGAAGCGCGGTTGGCCAATACCTCGTTCATATTCATATTGGACTGGGTGCCGGAACCGGTCTGCCACACCGCGAGCGGGAATTCGCCGGCATGCTTGCCGGCCAGGACTTCATCGGCGGCCTGCATGATCGCATTGGCTTTGGCGCTGTCCAGCACACCCAGGTCGACGTTGACCTTGGCGGCGGCCCGCTTCACGCTGGCGAGCGCGGCGACCAGTTCGGCCGGCATGCGCTCGCTGGAAATGCGGAAGTGCTCGAGCGAGCGCTGGGTCTGGGCGCCCCACAGCTGGTTGGCAGGAACTTCAATCGGGCCGAAGCTGTCGCGCTCGGTTCTGGTGTTCATGTGGGCTCCCAGTGTCGGAAAGAGATGTCTGGATTTTAACGCCATTGCCGCAGACCTTGCCGGGGGCTTCAAAATCGGCTTTTTCTGCCGTTAATGAATACATCAAAGAAATAGGCCTGATCTCCATGTTAAGCAAACGTTTGACTTTCCCAACCCTGGCGCTGACCCTGCTGGCCGTTTCGCTGGCTGGCTCGCTGCGGGCGGCCGAACTGGGGGAGGTGAAGGTCAATTCGCACATCGGCCAGCAGTTGTCGGCCGACATCGAGCTGGTGGACCTGACCCCGGCCGACCTGGCGGACCTGCAAGCTCGGCTGGCCAATCCCGATGTGTTCAAGGGCGCCAACCTGGCCATGCCGCCGGTGCTGGGCGGAATGTACATTTCCGTGGCGCGCCGTGAAAACAAGCGCTTCCTGCACCTGACGACGCTGCAGCCGGTGAATGCGGACGTGCTGCACCTGTTCCTGGAGTTGAGCAACGGCGGGCGGTCGTCGATCCGCGCGGCTTCCTTGTGGCTGACGCCGGAACCGGTGGCGCAGCGGCAAGCGCGAAGCATGGCGGTGCCGGCTGCGGCGCCAATGCCCTTGCCGGCCGCGCCGGCAGCGGTGCCCACCAGCGCTCCGGCGGCTGCAGCTGGCGATGCTGGGCTGAGCGAAGCGGCGCAGCGTGCCTTTGCTCACCGCAAGGAGGTCGCCCAGGCGCAGGCGCAAGACGCCACACCGTCTGCGGCCAGCGCACCGACCGCTGCCGCGCCAGCCGCCGCAGCAAGTGCCATTGGCCGTGCTCCGGCCCGGACTCGCCCATTGGCAGAGACCCCGGCCACGCCGAAGACGCCGGCAAAACCGATGGCCGCCGAGGCAACCCAGTCCTGCGCCCCGGCGAAAGAGGTGGAAGCCCAGGCCCAGCAATGCCAGGCGATGACGAGCAAGCTGGCCGATATCGAAGGCAAGGTGCAGCGCCTTCAAAAGGCCCTTGCCGCGCCAGTTGCGCCTGCTGCTGCCATCGCGGCCGCGCCATCCGTCGCAGCGCATGGCGAACCGAAAGCAGAGCCAGCCCCGGCCAAGCCAGGCGCAGCCCCCGCGAAGCCAGGCGCAGCGCCCACCAAACCGGGCGCCGCTCCGGTGAAGCCGGGCGTCGCCGCCGACCTGGCCGGAAAACCGAAGACCAGGCTGATGACATTGATCGCAGGGGCCTTGGCCGGTCTGGCAGCAGTCGGCGGGCTGGTCTACTTCCTGCGCAAGCGCCAGTCCAAAGGCCCACTGAAGATCTGGCAATCCTTCCGCAAGAAGGACAACGCCGAGCCCGCAGAACCCGTGCTGGAAGATGTAGTGGAAGTAGCTGCACAGTAGTAATGAGCGTTGCCCGCGTGCGCTAGACAAGAATTTTTTACCTGCGTTATACTGGCTTCACACGGACAGGGTTCTGCCGCAGTCACCACCGATAGCGTGACGCGAACCGCAGAGCGACGTTGACGAAACGACCCCGTCCGGAAGCAGTTCATAGCCGACAGAGGCCATATGAACGCCGGGTGCAACCGGCGCTGAGGCGACGCCAGGAGATACCTGGTGCTCGCCCCTCCAAATTCCCCCAAGGCGCCCCAAGCGGGCGCCTTTTCATTTTGGTAACTTTTGTCCCATCGGTTCCTGACCCCGGGTGGACAAAAGTTGACGTAAAAAAAGCGCCGGGAGGCGCTTTTGTTTTCTGGAGAGAGGGCGGATCAGCCGTGCAGGCGGGACTGCCAGGACTCGGTCACGTCGCGGATGGCGCGGTCGTTGGCCATGATTTGCTTCAGCAGCTCGATTTTGCGCTTGCGGGCGTCGCCTTGCAGGGGAGCCGCGCCGCCCATCAGGGCTACCGACGCTGCTGCACACTGGTTTTCCATGCGGTCCAGGGCATCCCAGTCGCTGGATTGCGCGGCGCCCACCATCTGGCTGGTCAAACCGGCAATTTTTTCGTACGTGGCGAGGACTTGGGTCGAGGTCATATTGAGCCTTGGATTCTGTGCGCGGAGTACCGCTTGTCAGGATTTACGTCAGGCTCGGATGAAACTTTAGGGTTTTTTTGAAAAATATTTGAAAAATTTTTAGAGCTTGCAAAAAAAGAAACCGTTGCGCCCCCATCCCAAGGGCGGCAACGGCCAGGAGCTAAGCAGGAAATCTTTACTTGATCAATTCGTCCAGCCCGGCGCTCAGCTCAGCCAGCGGCGGCATCTGGTCGATCAGGGCGTTTTCTTCCAGGCCCAGGCTTTCGGCCACTTCGGTCGGATAGCAGGCGGCGATCTCTTCGGGGCTCAGCTTGTTCTCGTCCACGCGGGCGCGCCAGGCGGCGACGTGGATGATGGCGGCCAGCATGTCGTCGCCCGGGTTGGGGAAGGCGGCGATGGTGTCGGAGAAGGTGGGCGGGAATTTCCAGCGGCGTGCCAGTTCGGCGCCGACGTCGGCGAAGTTGTAGCCCAGCGACGCCATTTCGGCGTCGAGGCGGCGCGAATCCAGGGGGCCGGCGATCTTGTCCAGCGCCAGCGCCTGCTCGGGCATGGCGGCGTGGATCACCAGCTGGCCGATCGCATGCATCATGCCGATGGTGAAGGCCAGGTCGGTGTTCTGCTTGCAGGCTTTGGCGATGAATTTGGCGCCGACGGCGGTGTGCAGGCTGTAGCGCCAGAACTGGCGCAGGTCCAGGCCGGGGACGGTCTTGAAACCGCTCACCAGGCCGGAGCTGATCACCAGCGTGCGCACGGTGACGAAGCCCAGCATCAGCACGGCGTCTTCCACGGTGCCGATCGAACGCGACACGTGGTAGTAGGCGGAGTTGGCCAGGCGCAGCAGTTTGGCGCTCAGCACCGGATCGGCCGACAGTTTCTTGGCGATTTCTTCGGTGGAGACGCTGGCCTTGTCGAAGCTGCTGATCAATTCGTCAACAACCTTGGGCGCGGTCGGCAACGCAGTTGGATTCTGGAACAGGGCCTCGAGCTTCATGAAAAGTCTCCTCATTGATAAGCGTTGCTGTAGGTGAACTATATAGCCTTTCCAGAGGGGAGTGCAGCAAGTTTTTAACATTCGTTGGCATTGCCGCACAGCATTCCGCATTTTCTGCAAACTGGTCGCGCATATCTGCAGTCTGTCGCAAGGGGACGGTGCGACGTCGCGCTTACCGTTAGAGTGCAGTCTGGCTCATTCCGCCAATAAAATGACTACATAGGGATAAAAAATATGCAAGCATCGATCCGCGTCACGCCGCTCAAGCTGGCCCTTACCCTGGGCTTCTGTGGTGCCGCACTCGGCCTGGTCCCGGCAATTGCCCAACAGGCAGCGCCGGCGCCGGCCACCCAAACGCAGGCCGCCGTCCCGCAGCCGGGCGACGATTTCTTCGGCCACGTCAATGCCGAATGGCTGGCCAGGACCCAGATCCCGGCCGACAAGGGCAGCTGGGGCGCCGGTTCCGCCCTGGGCGACGAAACCAATGCCCGTATCGTCAAGCTGATCGAAGAAACGGCCGCCAGGTCGCCCAGCGGCGATACGCGCCGCGTGACGGACTTCTACCGCAGCTTCATGGACGAAGCGGCCATCGAGGCGCACGGCCTGAAGTCGCTCAAGCCGGAACTGGAAAAGATCGATGCGATCAAGGACAAGGCCGGCCTGGTGCACGCGCTGGGCGCTTCGGTGCGCGCCGACGTGGACCCGCTGAACGCCACCAATTTCTTTACCGAGAACCTGTTCGGCATCTGGATCGCCCAGGGCCTCACCGACCCGAACCACTACATCCCTTACGTCCTGCAGGGCGGCCTGGGCATGCCGGACCGCGCCTTCTACCTGGATGACAGCCAGCGCATGAGCCAACTGCGCACGGCCTACCAGGCCCATATCGCCGCCATGCTGAAGCTGGCCGGCTACAGCGAGCCGGAAACCCGCGCCGCCCGTGTGTTCGAACTGGAACGCAAGATCGCGCAAGCCCACGCCAGCCGCGAAGATTCCGCCGATATCCAGAAGGCCAACAACACCTGGACCATGCGCGACTTCGCCGCCAAGGCGCCGGGCATGGATTGGCGCGCCTTCTTCCGCGCGGCGGGACTGGGCAAGCAGGGCAAGTTCATCGTCTACCACCCGACCGCCATCACCGGCAGCGCGGCCCTGGTCAACGACATGCCGCTGCAGGCCTGGAAGGACTTCCTGGCCTTCCACACCGTGAACCATTTCGGCACCTACCTGCCGAAAGCCTTTGTCGACCAGCGCTTCGAGTTCTATGGCCGCACGCTGAACGGCACGCCGCAACTGTCGCCACGCTGGAAGCGCGGCCTGTCCGCGGTGAACAACGCCGTGCCGGATGCGGCGGGCAAGATGTACGTGGAGCGCTACTTCCCGGCCGAGGCAAAGGCGCGCCTGCAGGCCATGGTGGTGAACATCGTGGACGCCTTCCGCAAGCGCATCGATGCGCTGGACTGGATGGCGCCGTCCACCAAGAAGGAAGCGCAGGAAAAGCTGCGCACGCTGTATGTGGGCGTCGGCTATCCGGACAAGTGGACTACCTACGAAGGCCTGGAGATCAAGCCCGACGACGCCATGGGCAACGCCCTGCGCGCGGAGCAGTTCCATTACAAGCAGGAGCTGGCCAAGCTGGGCAAGAAGGTTGACCCGACCGAATGGTGCATGCCGCCGCACATCGTGAATGCGGTGAACATGCCGATGCAGAATGCACTGAACTTCCCGGCCGCCATCCTGCAGCCGCCGTTCTTCGACATGAAAGCGTCGGATGCGCATAACTACGGCGCCATCGGCTCCGTCATCGGCCATGAGATCAGCCACAGCTTCGACGACCAGGGCGCCCAGTTCGATTCCAAAGGCCGCCTGCGCGACTGGTGGACCAAGGAGGACGGCGAGCACTTCAAGCAGGCTGCCGCCAAGCTGGTGGCGCAGTACGACGCGTATGAAGCCTTCCCCGACCTGAAGCTGAACGGCACCCTGACACTGAGCGAAAACCTGGCCGACCTGGCGGGCCTGGCGGCGGCGCTCGACGCCTACAAGGCTTCGCTGGGCGGCAAGGCCACGCCGGAACAGGAGCGCGCCTTCTTCGCCGGCTTCGCTTCCAGCTGGGCCAACAAGTCGCGCGACGCGGCTTTGCGCAACCAGATCGCCACCGATGGCCATTCGCCGGCCAAATGGCGCACCTACACCGTGCGCAACCTGGACGACTGGTATCAGGCTTACGACGTGAAGCCGGGCCAGAAGCTGTACCTGGCGCCGGAACAGCGCGTGCGCGTCTGGTAAAGTAGGGGCATGGACGACATCGAGCAGATTACCCGCCGTACGCTGGATCACTACGAGCGCAACGCGCAAGCCTTCCTGGAGGGGACGCGCGACCATGACGTGAGCCAGAATATCGCGGCGCTGCTCGATGCCATCGAGGGCACGCCGCCGTTCCGTATCCTCGACCTGGGTTGCGGTCCCGGCCGCGACCTGCGCACCTTCAAATCCCTGGGGCATGAGGCGGTCGGCCTCGATGGCTCGGCCCATTTCGTCGAGATGGCGCAGCGCTGGAGCGGCTGCACCGTCCTGCACCAGGACTTCGTTGCACTATCCCTGCCGCCGGAATCGTTCGACGGCATCTTCGCCAACGCTTCCCTGTTCCACGTGCCCAGCGCCGTCTTGCCGGACGTGCTGGCGCGCCTGCACGCCGCGTTGAAGCCGCGTGGTGTGCTGTTCAGCTCCAACCCGCGTGGCCACAATGAAGAGGGCTGGAATGGTCCCCGCTACGGCTGTTATTACGATTTCGACACCTGGTCGGCGGTGGTGACCGCAGCCAGCTTTGATCCTGTCACGCACTATTACCGTCCGGCAGGCTTGCCGCGTGAACAGCAGCCATGGCTGGCTTCAGTCTGGCGTAAGCGGTAGTTCTGTTAGCTTGCGAACAGTGACGGCGCATGCCTGTTCGTATCATTTGCTCGTCGAATTTTTTTCGAGGAGCACATCATGAACAAGGACCAAGTGAAGGGCACTGCCAAGGAAATCGGCGGCAAAATCCAGGAAGAAACCGGCGAACTGGTCGGCAGCTCGAAGCAACAGGTGAAGGGCGTCGCCAAGCAGGTGGAAGGCAAGCTGCAGAAACAGCGCGGCGACCTGCGTGAAGCCGTTGACGATGCCACCGACGAACTGATCGACCGCGGCAACCGCCAGTAAGCAAGCGCATCGAGGCCGAGGGCAGCTGCCTTCGGCCTATTTCATCAGTAAAATCGCGCCGATTCCAATCAGTCCGCCTGACAATCCGAGCCCGACAATCCAGTTCAGGAGAATTCTTGACGCACGTTGTTCGTCGCTCAGGAATTCTTGGATCTTGCGTCTCATCGATATATCTCCTTGC
Organism: uncultured Duganella sp.; assembly: GCA_966112955.1. Taxonomy (GTDB): domain Bacteria; phylum Pseudomonadota; class Gammaproteobacteria; order Burkholderiales; family Burkholderiaceae_D; genus Rugamonas. The sequence continues at coordinate 10,490 of CBHWEO010000185.1, forward strand.
TTGACCCCCTTGATGCCTAGACCATAAGCAAGTTGAGGCAGCTTAAGGCTATTCTTCGCCGGCCGGCACGCCCAGGGGGAACATGTGGCGGTACGGCTTGGCCTCTGCCCAGCAGCGGGCGAAGGACGGGCGGGCGCGCAGGCGGGCCAGGTAGGCCATCACGTTCTCGTGCTGCGCGGGGATCGGATGCGACCAGTGCACATACAGCAGGAAGGGCGCCGCGGCGCAATCAGCCAGGCTGAATTCTTCGCCGGCGGCCCAGGTGCGGTCGGCCATCACCTTGTCGAGCCAGGCGTAGGCGGTGTCCAGTTTGCGACGCGCTTCGGCCACGCCATGCGCGTCGCGCTCGCCGTCCGGCCGCAGCACATCGGCCACCAGCTTTTGCTGCGGCGTAGCGATGTGGTTGTCGAAGAAGCGGTCCATCATCCGCACTTCCAGCGCGGCTTTGGGATCGGCAGGCAGCAGCTTGACTGGCCCAGGGTAGTACAGTGCAAGGTGCTCGATCACGATGCTGGCCTCCGCCACGACGCGCTCGCCGTCCAACAGGATAGGAAACTTCTGGATCGGCCACAGCTCGGCAAACTGCTTGCAGTTGTCGGGATGATCGGGCGACAGCATGCGGTACTCGAACGGCGTGCCGTTCTCATACAGCGCAACCAGCGCCTTCATGGAGTAGGAAGAGAGTGGGTGGTAAAACAGTTGCAGGGACATGGCGCCTCCGTCGGTTGTGGTGATAATACCTTTACGACGTGCGAGATGTCCCTCAATCGACAAAAGCTGATAGGTTGCGTCGGCAGACCAGTGCCTGACCCTGCGGGTCAGGCACT
>CBHWEO010000186.1:0-11219 GCA_966112955.1 uncultured Duganella sp.
CCACGTCGCCTTCTTCCAGGTAGATGATCTGGTCGGTGGTGCCGGCCAGCGCCATGGCGTCGGAGGCGACGAAGTTTTCGCCCTGGCCCAGGCCGACGATCAGCGGCGAGCCCTGGCGCGCGGCGACCACGCGGTGCGGTTCTTCGCGGCAGAAGACGGCGATGGCATAGGCGCCATGCAGGCGCTTGACGGCCTGCTGCACGGTTTCGAACAGGTCGCCGTTGTACATGTGGTCGACCAGGTGGGCGATGACTTCGGTGTCGGTCTGGCTGGTGAAGACATAGCCCAGCGCGGTCAATTCGGCGCGCAGTTCGTCGTGGTTTTCGATGATGCCGTTGTGGACCAGGGCGATGCGGGCCGCTTCTTCGCTGGGGGAGAAGTGCGGGTGGGCGTTGTGCGAGGCCGGCGCGCCGTGGGTGGCCCAGCGGGTGTGGGCGATGCCGGTGAAGCCGTTCAGGCCACCTTCATTGATCTGCTTTTCGAGGTCCGCCACGCGCGAAGTGCTGCGCGAGCGCTGCAGCTTGCCGTCCAGGTGCAGGGCGACGCCGCAGGAGTCGTAGCCACGGTATTCCAGGCGCTTCAGGCCTTCGACCAGGATGGGGGTGATATTGCGCTGGGCTACAGCGCCAACGATACCGCACATACGCGACCTCATTCTCAAAAAGTTAATAAACGGATGCTAGAGCAGGTGCTGAGAAATTTGCTTTCTCATTTGACTGTAGAATGAAAGAATATTTCTAACGTCTCTCATCACGAAAGAATATTTCAAATAATGGACTTTGATGAAATCGACCGTCGCATCCTGAACGCCTTGCAGAAGGATGCCTCCCAAACCAATGCCGAACTGGCTGCTGCCGTGCACGTTTCCGCGCCTACCTGCTTACGCCGGGTCAAGCATTTGCGCGATTCCGGGGTGATCGAACGGGAAGTGGCGCTGGTGGCGCCGGAAAAGGTGGGGGCGCGGCTTACCGCCATCGTGGAAATCAGCCTGGACGTGCAGGCGGCCGAGCGTATGGCCGAATTCGAGGCGCTGGCGGCGGCCGAGGCTGCGGTGCTGCAGTGTTACCGGGTGTCGCCGGGGCCGGATTTCGTGCTGATCGTGCAGGTGGCGGACATGCCGGCCTACCACGCCCTGGCGCACCGCCTGTTCGCCGCCCAAGCCAATGTGCGGAACGTGAAAACTTACTTTTCCACGTTCCGCAGCAAGTTCGAGACCAGCATTGCTGTGTGAGCAAGTTATCCCGCCTTATACCTGGCTAACCACAGGCTTATGCACATCTTTCTCCACAACGAGGCATGGGCCGGCAGGGGGTTATCCAGCGTTGCGCACCGCATTTCCACGCGTTTTCCGCAAGGTTCCTCACAAGTTTATCCACAGTTTGAAGTTATCCATGCTTGCCAGCGACTATTCCCCAGCCTTTTCCACAGGCCGGGCGCAGTCAAGCGCTTTGTGGACAATTGGGACATACCACTTCACATTTATCCCAAGCCTATCCCGGGGTTTTCAGGCGGAATTGCGACCGCTTTTACACATCTTTATCCACAGCAGTAGAATGGGCCAATGAACTACCTCGCACATATCTACCTGGCGCGCCACAGCGAAGCCGCGATGGTCGGCGCCATGCTGGGCGATTTCGTCAAGGCGAATGGCGGCGAGCACTTTGCGCCCGAGATCGCGAACGAGATCGCGCTGCACCGCTTCATCGATTCATTCACGGACAGCCACCCCGTGGTGACGGAGGCGAAGAGCTTGTTCAGCGAAGGGCGGCGGCGCTATGCCGGCATCGTGCTGGACGTGTTCTACGACCACATCCTGAGCCAGCGCTGGGATGACTACTGCGAGGAGCCGCGGCAGGAATTGATCGAGCGCTTCTACGGCGCGCTGGCGGCGCATGAAGAACAGTTGCCGGAGCGGCTGCGCGAGATCCTGCCGAAGCTGATCAAGCAGGATTGGCTGGGCGCCTATGGGGAATTCAGCGGGGTCGAGCTGGCGCTGACCCGCATGTCGGACAGGCTAAGCCGCAATGGCCACCTGCTGCGGGAAGGCATCGGGGAAGTGCAGCAGCACTATGAAACGATCGCCGAGGGCTTCGACCGCTTCTTCCCCGAGCTGGTGAAATTCACCTACCAGCGCCGCCGCCAGTTTTCGGTTGCTTAGGCTTTCTTGACCTTGACCGGGCGGGTCCAGCCTTCGATCGTGAGCTGTTTCGGACGCGAGATGGTCAGCTTGCCGGCCGGCGCATTCTTGGTCAGCGTCGTGCCCGCGCCGATGGTCGCACCGGCGCCCACGGTGACCGGGGCCACCAGTTGGCTGTCGCTGCCGATGAAGGCGTCGTCTTCGATCACGGTGCGGAACTTGTTGGCGCCATCGTAGTTGCAGGTGATGGTGCCCGCGCCGATGTTGACGCGCGAACCCACGGTGGCGTCGCCCACATAGGCCAGATGGTTGGCCTTGCTGTGCGCGGCGACCTGGCTGTTCTTGATCTCGACGAAGTTACCCACATGGACATCCTCACCCAGTTCGGTACCGGGACGCAGGCGGGCATAAGGGCCGATCTGGCCCTTGTCGCCCACCACGGCTTCCTCGATATGGGTGAAGGCCTTGATGTTGGCGCCTGCGCCGATGCGGGCGTTGATCAGCACGCAGTTCGGGCCGATGGTGGCGCCTTCGCCGATTTCCACCTTGCCTTCGAAGACGCAGCCCACGTCGATGCTCACGTCGCGGCCGCAGGACAATTCGCCGCGCACATCGATGCGCGCCGGGTCGGCCAGCGTCACGCCCTTATCGAGCAGGCATTGGGCCACATTGCGCTGGTAGATGCGCTCCAGTTCCGCCAATTGCGACTTGCTGTTCACGCCCAGCACTTCCCACGCCGCCGCCGGATGCGCCGACACCACCTGCACGCCTTCTTCCACGGCCATGGCGACGATGTCGGTCAGGTAGTACTCGCCCTGGGCGTTCTCGTTTTTCAGCTTGCCCAGCCACTGTTTCAGCTTGGCGGTCGGGATCACCATGATGCCGGAATTGATTTCCTTGATCAGGCGCTCCGCTTCTGTGGCATCCTTCTCTTCAACGATGCGCTGGATGGCGCCGCCCACGCGGACGATGCGGCCAAGGCCGAAGGGGTTGTCCTGCACCACGGTCAGGATGCCCAGCTTGTCCTGGCCCGCGGCTTCGGCCAGGCGCTTCAGCGAGGCCGCGGAAGTCAGCGGCACGTCGCCGTACAACACCAGCGTGGGCTGGCTGTCGTCCAGGTGCGGCAAGGCTTGCTGCACCGCGTGGCCGGTGCCGAGCTGCGGTTCCTGCAGCGCGGCCGAAATGTCGGTGCCGGGAACGGCCTTGTGCTGGTCCAGCGAAGCCAGCACCGCTGCGCCGCCGTGCCCGTAAATGACGCACAATTTGGCCGGAGACAGGCTGCGCGCGGTGTCGATGACGTGGGACAACAGAGGCTTGCCGGCAACGGGATGCAATACTTTTGGCAGCGCCGACTGCATGCGCTTACCCATGCCGGCGGCGAGGATGACGACGTTCATATGACCGTGGTTTCTTGTGTGAGTTGAAAGATGAAAAAGTTTAACACGTGGCTCGTGCTGGCTTTTGCCATTCTGCTCGCAGCGTGCAGCTCCCTGCGCCTGGCCTACAACAATGCCGACACCTTGCTGTATTGGTGGCTCGATGGCTATGTCGATTTCGAAGGCAACCAGAAGTCGGAGGTGAAGCAGGATATCAATGACTTCTTCCGCTGGCACCGCAAGACGCAGTTGCAGGACTATGTGCAGCTGCTGGAGAAGGCCAAGCGCCAGTTGCGCGGCAATCCCACCCCGGCGGACCTGATGGCCGATTACGTCGATATCCGCGAACGCACGGAAGCCCTGCTGCTGCGTTCCGCGCCCGATATCGCTGAACTGGCGCTGACGCTGAAGCCCGACCAGCTGGCCACCATGGAGAAGAAATTCGACAAGAATAACGCCAAGTTCCGCAAGGAGAACATGAAGGGCGACATCCAGGACCAGAACAAGTTCCGCTACAAGAAATCGATGGAGCAGTTCGAGCTGTGGTTCGGCAATTTCAGCCGGGAGCAGGAAGCCATCATCCGCCGCGCTTCCGACTTGAGGCCGCTGGATAACGGCATCTGGCTGGATGAACGCATGAGGCGCCAGGGCCGCATCCTGGCGCTGGCCCGCAAGATCATGACCGAACGGCCGACGAAGGAAGTGGCCACCAAATGGATCGAAGACCTGGTGCGATCGAGCTTCGACCGTCTGCAAGCGTCCGAACGCAAGGCGTTCTTCGACGCCTACACGCAAAGCACGGTGGAACTGGTGCACACGGTGGTGCGCATCACCACGCCGGAACAGAAGGCGCATGCCGAGAAGCGCATGGATGGCTGGATAAAGGACCTGAATATCCTCGCGGCACAGGCGCCATGAGATAATGCCGCCCATGCAAAAGAAGAAAGTCCCCAACCAGGTTCGCATCATCGGCGGCGACTGGAAGCGTACCCCCTTGCCCGTGCTGGAAGCCCTGGGCCTGCGCCCAACGCCGGACCGCGTGCGCGAAACCGTCTTCAACTGGATCAATCACCTGCACGATGCCGCCTGGAGCGACACCCAGGTGCTGGATCTATTTGCCGGCAGCGGCGCGCTCGGTTTCGAGGCCGCCAGCCGCGGCGCGGCCAAGGTCACCATGGTCGACGCCAACAGCGCCGTGGTGCGCCAGCTGGAAGCCAACCGTGACAAGCTGAAGGCCACCAATATCGCCATCCAACGCGGCGATGCCCTTGCCACGGCCCAATCGCTGGCCGGGCGGGGTGCCCGCTTCGACCTGGTCTTCCTCGATCCGCCCTACCAGCAGGGCTTGCTGGAACGCGCGCTGCCGCTGTGCCGCCCCCTGTTGAAAGAAGGCGGCCTGGTGTATGCCGAGGCGGAAGCACCGCTGGCCTTCGACGACTGGGAAGTGGTGCGCGCCGATAAAGCGGGCATGGTGTATTACCACCTGCTTCAGGCATTGCCTGAAAATGAGGCATAATCCTTCTTTGTCCTAAGCCAAACGCATGGAGTTGCAATGGTTGTAGCAGTTTATCCGGGTACTTTCGACCCGCTGACCCGGGGTCACGAAGACCTGGTGCGCCGCGCATCGGGCCTGTTCGACACGCTGATCGTGGGCGTGGCGGACAGCCAGAACAAGCATCCCTTCTTCACGCTCGAGGAAAGGCTGGAGATTGCCAACGAGGTGCTGGGCCATTATCCAAACGTCAAGGTCGAGAGTTTTTCCGGCCTGCTGAAGGACTTCGTGCGCGAACATGATGCGCGCGTGATCGTGCGCGGCCTGCGCGCCGTGTCCGACTTCGAGTTCGAATTCCAGATGGCGGGCATGAACCGCTACATGCTGCCGGACGTGGAAACGCTGTTCCTGACCCCTTCCGACCAGTACCAGTTCATCTCGGGCACCATCGTGCGCGAGATTGCCGAGCTTGGCGGCGACGTATCCAAGTTTGTGTTCCCGTCCGTCGACCGCTGGCTGCGCAAGAAAATCGCGGCGCGCAAGGGCGAATAAGAGAGTATTGCCATGGCTTTAATGATTACCGACGACTGCATCAATTGCGACGTGTGCGAGCCGGAGTGCCCGAACGACGCGATCTACATGGGTCCGGAGATCTACGAAATCGATCCCAACAAGTGCACCGAATGCGTGGGGCACTTCGACGAACCGCAGTGCCAGCAAGTCTGCCCGGTCTCTTGCATTCCATTCAATCCTGATTGGCGGGAAAGCAAGGAAGAGCTGCAAGCCAAGTTCGAAAAGCTGCAGGCCGCGAAAGGCTGATGTCTCCCCAAACGGGTAGCTCTGCGTTATATTGCAAAAGGCTACCCATACCATCGGAGACAAAATGAGCTTTACCCGCCGTAACATCCTGCATTGCGCCGTTGCCGCAGCCATCCTGGCCGCCGGCAGCCTGCCCGCGTTCGCCGCCGAAGTGGGCGGCATCAAATTCCCAGAGACTGTCACGGTAGCCGGACAGGAACTCAAGCTGAATGGCGCCGGTGTGCGCACCAAGCTGGTGTTCAAGGTCTATGCCCTGGGCTTCTACTTGCCGGAGCGCAAATCGACCGTGGCCGACGTGCTGGCGTCCACCGGCCCGCGCCGCATCCGCATCATGCCGATGCGCGACCTGAGCTCGGACGATTTCGGCATGGCCTTCATGAAGGGCTTGAACGACAACGTCGGGCCGGAAGAGCGCACCAAACTGCTGCCGCAGACCAAGGCTTTTGGTGAAATGTTCGCCCAGTTCCCGGGCTTGAAGAAGGGTGACGAGCTGATCGTCGACTGGACCCCGGGCGTCGGTTCCCAGGCTGTGCTGAACGGCAAGAAGGTGGGGGATGTGCTGCCGGACCTGGCGTTCTTCAACGCCATCATGCGTATCTGGATCGGCGACAAGCCGGTGGATGCCGCACTCAAGCCGAAGCTGCTGGCTCCGGCTGAACCGAAATAATTTGCTGCACTGCGGAAGGCTCAGGCGCGGCAGGCCATGGCGCGCAGTTCGGCGACGTGGCTGGGCGAGCCTTCCATCGAATTCAGCATGCGCTTGAACATCATGGTGTCGCGCATCAGGCGGCGCTGCAGGCGTTCCTCTTTGCTCAACTTTGGCTTAACGACAAGCACGGCAGCGCGGGCGATACCACGCAGCAGCGGCTTGAACACGACAGCCAGTGCCAGCGCCAGGATCACCAGCGGCAGGAACTGTGCAAATTCGATGATGTTGATGTAGGTGGACATGGCAGTTTCAAACCCATTAGAATCTGCTGTAACTATAGTGCGCCGCAACATATAACGCCAATTCCGTTTCTCGATAACAATCATTATTGGTGTGAATGACCGATGAGCTTCCTGACCCTGGACCTGAACCTGCTGCGCGTATTCGACGCAGTGATGACCGAGCAGAACCTGACTCGCGCTGCCGGCCACCTCGCCATGACGCAGCCGGCGGTGTCGAACGCCATCAAACGCTTGCGCGAGAGCCTGGGCGACGACTTGCTGATCCGCACGGCGTATGGCGTGAAGCCGACGCCCCGTGCCGAGGCGCTGTGGCCGCAGGTGCGCAGCGCGCTGGCGTCGCTGGAGGCGGCGGTCACGCCGGGGACGTTTGACGTATCCAAGACCCACGCCACGTTCCGCCTGGCGATGGCGGATGCGACGGCGGCGTTCTGGCTGCCATCCCTGATGCGCTCGATCGAAAGCGAAGCGCCGGGGGTGAATATCCGCATGGTGCCATTGACGACGCGCGAACCGCGGCCGATGCTGCTGCGCGGGGACATCGACCTGGCGGTCGGTTTCTTCCCCGGCGTAGCGGCCCAGCTGATGAGCGAACCCAGCTCCCCGATCCGCCACGAACGGCTATATTCCGGGATTTACGTGGCCGTGATGCGGCGCGGGCACCCGCTGGCCAAGCAGGAACTGACCCTGGACAACTACTGCGCCGCCAACCACCTGCTGGTGAGCTTCTCCGGCCGCGCGCACGGCCTGGTCGACGAAGCGCTGGCGCAGCTGCAACGCGAACGGCGGATTTTGCTGACGGTGAACCAATTCTTCACCGCCGGCCGCGTGGTTGCGAACAGCGACCTGATCACGGTGCTGCCGAAGCACCTGATCGCCTCGACAGGGATGACGGACGCGCTGATCTACAAAGAGCTGCCATTCCAGTTGCCCGCCGTGCACCTCGACATGCTCTGGCACGAACGCGACGCCCGCAGCCCCGCCCACAAATGGCTGCGCGGCCACCTCGAGAGCATGAACACCGTCGCCCAGAAAACCGCCCCCGGCACCAACCCCAAGAGCGACACCTACTAATCCTGCCGAGCTCGTGTCAACCAAAGAGCCTGACCCCAAGGTTGACACGGGCTGGGCTGTAGTTAGGCCTCGAGGGTCATCAGGCTGGCGTTGCCGCCAGCGGCGGTGGTGTTGACGCACAGGGCGCGCTCGGCGATCAGGCGCCACAGGGGGATGTCGCCTTCTTCCGTCGTGTCGATGACCGACACAATCGCGCCGTCGCGCGCGGCCAGCTCGGGACGCAGCTTCGCGCCGAGGCTGCTTTCTACCAGGGCGATCTGGAAGTCGGCTTTGCCCAGGTCGGCTGCGGAGACCTGCTGGATGGCGGCTTTCACATCGGCCGGCAGGTCCGCTGGCAACGTACCTTCCACCACCAATGCGCGGTTGGCCGTCGCGAGTGCCGCGGCAACCTGGTTCAGCAGCACGTCGCCATGCGTGGCGAAGCAGGCGATATTGCCGCGTGGGACGTAGGCCAGCGTGTTGCGCTCGCCAGTCGGGCCTGGTAGGGCGATCACGGTGCCGACCGGTGTGGTGCGCGCATAGCTTTCGATATGCGCCGCCAGGCGGCTCTTGCCTTGGGTCTTGGCCCAGGCGGCCAGGGAGTCGATGGCGGGATTGCTTTGGCGGTCGTGGCGCTCCAGCGTGACGGCGCCGCGCTGCAGGCGCTTCAGGTAGAGCGGGCCGCCGGCTTTCGGGCCGGTGCCGGATTTCCCTTCGCCGCCAAATGGCTGTACGCCCACAACGGCGCCGACGATGTTGCGGTTCACGTAGATATTGCCGACGTGCGCGCTGGCGGTGATGTAGTCGATGGTTTCATCGATGCGCGAATGCACGCCCAGCGTCAGGCCAAAGCCACTACCGTTGATTTGCGCGATCACTTTCGGCAGGTCGGCGCGCTTGTAGCGGATCACGTGCATCACGGGTCCGAACACTTCCTTGGTCAGCTCGGACAGGGAGCCGATTTCCAGCACGGTCGGCGGGACGAAGGTGCCTGCATCGGCGTCCGGTACGTCCAGCGAGTAGCAGCCCTTGGCATGTGCGCGCACCTTTTCGATGTGCGAGAGCAGGTTGTGCTGCGCTTCCTTGTCGATCACGGGGCCGATATCGGTCACCAGGCGGTCCGGCGAGCCGATACGCAATTCCTGCATCGCGCCCTTGAGCATCTTGATGGTCTTGTCGGCGATGTCTTCCTGCAGGAACAGCACACGCAGCGCGGAACAGCGCTGGCCGGCGCTGTCGAAGGCGGACGAAATCGCGTCGGCCACCACCTGTTCCGGCAGCGAGGAGGAATCGACGATCATGGCATTCTGGCCGCCCGTTTCGGCGATCAGGGGGATGTCGACGTTCTCCGCCGCGGCTCGCTTGGCCAGCGTGCGGTTGATCAGCTGCGCTACTTCGGTGGAGCCGGTGAAGATCACGCCTTTGACGCGCGCGTCGTTGCACAGGCCCGCGCCCACCACTTCGCCGCGGCCCGGCAGGAATTGCAGTGCGGCGCGCGGTACGCCGCCTTCGTGCAGCAGCTCCACCGCGCGCTGGGCAATCAGCGGGGTTTGTTCGGCGGGTTTGGCCAGCACTACGTTGCCCGCTGCCAGTGCGGCTGCGGCCTGGCCGGTGAAGATCGCCAGCGGGAAGTTCCATGGGCTGATGCAGGTTACCGGGCCCAGCGCCAGCGTGTTGGTGGCGCCGCGCACTTGCACGGCGTAGTAACGCAGGAAGTCGACCGCTTCGCGTACTTCGGCGATGGCGTTCGGCAGCGATTTGCCGGCTTCGCGCACGGCCAGGGCCATCAGCTCGAGCTTGTGGGTTTCGAACAGGTCGGCGGCGCGCTCCAGGCAGGCGGCGCGTTGCGACGGTTCGGTGGTTTGCCAGTCCATGGCGAACTGGCTGGCGGCGTTCAGGGCGTGGTCGACATCTTCGGCGGTGGCTTCGGTGACGGAGCCGACCACGTCGTCCTTGCGGGCCGGATTGACCACGGCTTGCGCTGCCTGGCCGACGCTTGCTTCAACGGCCAGCAGGGGGCCGGCTTTCCAGCTGCGCGGTTGGGCGAGGGCAACTGATACTTCGCGCAGCACGTCTTCGTTGGACAGGTCGATGCCGGCGGAGTTCTTGCGCTCGGCGCCGAACATGTCGAGCGGCAGGGCGATCGCGTTGTGCGGCACGCCATTCAGCTTGCGTGCAGCTTCGATCGGATTGGTGATCAGCGAATCGACCGGGATGCTTTCGTCAACGATCTGGTTCACGAAGGAGGAGTTGGCGCCGTTCTCCAGCAGGCGGCGTACCAGGTAGGCCAGCAGGGTTTCGTGCGAACCGACCGGGGCGTAGATGCGGCAAGGCTTGTCGAGGTTTTCGGCGCCGACCACCTGGTCGTACAGGGTTTCGCCCATGCCGTGCAGGCACTGGAATTCGTAGCCGGTGACGCCGTCGCGCTTGGCCCAGGTGTAGATCGTGGACAGGGTTTGCGCGTTGTGCGTCGCGAACTGGGGATAAATCACGTCGGTCGCTGCCAGCAGGCGTTGGGCGCAGGCCAGATAGGACACGTCGGTGTAGACCTTGCGGGTGTACACCGGATAGCCCGGCATGCCGTCGACCTGGGCACGTTTGATTTCCGCATCCCAGTAGGCGCCTTTCACCAGGCGCACCATGAACTTGCGGCCGCTGCGCTTGGCCAGGTCGACCAGGTAGTCAATCACGAAGGGGCAGCGTTTCTGGTAAGCCTGCACCACGAAGCCGATGCCGTCGAAGCCGGCCAGCTCGGGGTCGAAGGCCATGGCTTCCATCAGGTCGAGCGACAGCTCCAGGCGGTCCGCTTCTTCGGCGTCGATGTTGAGGCCGATGTTGTAGCCCTTGGCCAGCTTGACCAGTGCGGTCAGGCGCGGCAGCAGTTCGGTCATCACGCGGTCGCGCTGGGCGCGGCTGTAGCGTGGGTGCAGGGCGGACAGCTTGACGGAGATGCCCGGGCCATTGCGAATGCCGCGGCCATTCGAGGCTTTGCCGATGGCGTGGATCGCCTTTTCGTAGGCGGCGTAGTAGTTGGCTGCATCGGCTGCGGTCAGTGCGGCTTCGCCCAGCATGTCGTAGGAATAGCGGTAGCCGCGCGCTTCATTGTCCTTGCCGTTCCTGATCGCTTCTTCGATGGTCTGGCCGGTGACGAACTGGTTGCCCAGCATGCGCATCGCGAGGTCGACGCCTTTGCGGATCAGCGGTTCGCCGCCTTTGGCGATCAGGCTGGTGATGGCCGAACCCAGGCCTTCTTCGCTGGAAGAGCTGACCAGCTTACCGGTAATCAGCAAGCCCCAGGTGGCGGCATTCACGAACAGGGAAGGCGATTCGCCCAGGTGCTTGCGCCAGTCGCCCTTGGAAATCTTGTCGGCGATCAGGCGGTCGGCGGTGGCGG
>CBHWEO010000187.1:0-11211 GCA_966112955.1 uncultured Duganella sp.
CGCCGTGCCCATGTAGTCCATCCATATCGGCAGCGACAGGGTGGCGCCGAACTCGCGGCCGCCCAGCGACTTCGGCTCGTCATAGCCCATCCAGGCGACGGCGACGATGCCGCCGCCATAACCGGCGAACCAGCCGTCGAAGGAATCGCTGGTGGTGCCGGTCTTGCCCGCCACGTCCGGGCGGCCCAGGCGGCCGGCGGCGGCGCCGGTGCCGCTGCGCGCCACGTCGCGCATCATGCTGTCCATGATGAAGACATTGCGTTCGTCCAGCACGCGTTCGCCGGCGGTGGCCGGCGGCGGGGGCTTGATGTCCATGATCGGCGTGCCCTTGGCGTCGGTCACGCGGGCGATCAGGTAAGGGGTGACCTTGTAGCCGCCGTTGGCGAAGACCGCGTAGGCGCCGGCCATCTGCAGCGGCGTGACGGCGCCGGTGCCCAGCGCCATCGTGTAGTTTTTCGGATGGCGCGAAAGGTCGAAGCCGAAGCGCGCCAGGAAGGCATGGGTGTCGTCCAGGCCCGCCGCGCGCAGCAGGCGCACCGACGGCACGTTCTTCGACGCGGCCAGCGAGCGGCGCATGGTCACCTGGCCGTCGAACTTGAAGTCGTCGTTCTGCGGTTTCCATGGCTCGCCGTTGGCGCCGCCCGGCATTTCCAGCGGCTCGTCGGCGATCACGGTGGCGGGGCCGAAGCCCTTGGCCACAGCGGCCGAGTAGATGAAGGGTTTGATGGAGGACCCTGGCTGGCGCCAGGCCTGCGTCACGTGGTTGAACTTCTGCAGGCCGAAGTCGAAGCCGCCCACCAGGGCCTGGTAGGCGCCGGTATTGGCGTCCAGCGATACGAACGCCGCCGCGACTTTCGGCACCTGGGTGATGGCCCAGTCCTTCTTGTTGACCTGCATGACGCGGATCACGGCGCCGGGACGGATGGCGAAGCTCGGCTTGGCCTTGTCCGACAGGGCGGAGGCGGCCAGCTTCAGGCCGTCGCCGCTGATGGACAGCACGTCGCCGTCGGAAGTCTCGGCCTTGACCAGGGTCGGGCTGGCCTGCAGCACCACGGCCGGGATCAGGCCGTCGCTGACGACGCGCTTGGCCAGTGCTTCATCGATGGCGTCGCCGCGCTCTTCCTCGTCGGCGGGAAGTTCGATATAGGCTTCGGGGCCACGGTAGCCGTGGCGCTGGTCGTACGCCACCACATTGCGGCGCACGGAATTGTAGGCGGCATCCTGGTCGGCGGACAGGATGGTGGTGTAGACGTTGATGCCGCGCGTGTAAGACTCTTCCTTGAATTCGGCGAAGACCGCCTGGCGCGCCAGTTCGGCCACGTACTCGGCATGGGTGTCGAATTCCTGGCCGCGGTGATTGACGTGCAGCTGTTCCTTTTTCGCCGCCTCGTACTGCTTTTCGGTGATGTAATCCAATTCGAACATCCGCTTCAGCACCACTTGCTGGCGCGAGCGTGCCTTCTTCGGATTGACGGCCGGGTTGTTGCGCGACGGGTTTTGCGGCAGGCCGGCCAGCATGGCCGTCTCGGCGATCGACAGCTCCTTCAGCGATTTGCCGAAATAGGCTTGCGCGGCGCTGGCGAAGCCGTAGGAGCGCTGGCCCAGGTAGATATTGTTCATGTACAGCTCGAGGATCTTGTCCTTGTCGAGTGCCGCCTCGATGCGGTAGGCCAGCATGACCTCGGCCAGTTTGCGCGAAATGAACTTGTCCTTGCTCAGGTAGAAGTCGCGTGCCACCTGCATGGTGATGGTCGAACCGCCCTGGCGGAAGCTGCCGCGCAGGTTGGCGCGGGCGGCGCCGAGGGCGCGGATCCAGTCGATGCCGCCGTGCTCATAGAAGCGCGAATCCTCGATGGCCAGCACGGCCTTCTTCATCAGCTCCGGCACTTCCTTGATCGGCGTGAAGTCGCGGTGCTCCTCGCCGAATTCCCCGATCAGCACCTTGTCCGCCGTGTAAATGCGCAGCGGGATCTTGGGACGGTAATCGGTGACTGCCTCCAGCGTTGGCAGGTTGGGGCGGATGACAAAGGCTGCATAGCAGGCCAGGACAATGGCGCCGCCCAGGGCGGCAATGCCTGCGCCGATCCCGGCGCGGATGATGTTACGGCGGTTCAGCCAGGATGGACGATTGCTCAAATCAGCTCTCACAGTTGCACAGTGGGGGCCATTATAGACCATCGAAAGTTGCTACTTTATTGCCGCTTATGCCATAGTCCCGGGTGTTCCCGTCTAAAAGGATTCAAGTGTTCCGTCCCTATATCCCCGACGAGGCGCGGCTGCCGGAAATGACGTTCCGCGCCCTGTTCCTCGGCACCTTGCTGGGCATGGTGTTTGGCGCTTCCTCGCTGTACCTGGTGCTGAAGGTCGGCCTGACCGTCAGCGCCTCGATCCCGGTGGCGGTGATCGCGATTACCGTGTTCGGCCTGGCGAAAAAGCTGGGTGGCCGGGATGCCAGCATTCTCGAAAACAGCATTGCCCAGACGGCCGGTTCGGCCGGGGAGTCGATTGCGTTCGGCCTTGGCGTGACCATGCCGGCCATCCTGATCCTGGGCTTCGAGCTGGAGATCTGGCGCGTGATGCTTGTGGGCGTGCTGGGCGGCCTGCTCGGCATCCTGATGATGATCCCCATGCGCCGCACCATGATCGTCGACCAGCACCGCGAGCTGAAATTCCCCGAAGGGACAGCCTGCGCCGAAGTGCTGAAGGCCGCCGCCAGCGATTCGTCGCGGCTCGCGGCCGGCGAACCGCTGCAGGGCGAGTCGGAAGCGGCCCGTGACGCGCGGCGCCGGGCGCGCCTGATCTTCGGCGGCTTTGCCGTGGGCCTGCTGTACAAGGCGCTCAATGTGTCGTTCAAGGGCTGGAAGGATACGCCGGAGGTGGTGCTGGATGCGCCGCTCAAGGGCGGCTCGATCGGCGCGGAAGTATCGCCGGAGCTGCTGGGCGTAGGCTACATCATCGGACCGCGTATCGCGCTGACCATGGCGGCGGGCGGGGTGCTGTCCTACCTGATGCTGATCCCGATGATCAAGTTCTTCGGCGGATCGCTGACGACCGTGCTGGCGCCGGGCACCATGCCGATTGCGGAGATGGGACCGAACGACGTGCGCGGCGCCTACATCCTGTACATCGGCGCCGGTGCCGTGGCGGCGGGTGGGCTGATCGCGCTGGTGCGCGCCATGCCGATGATCTGGCGCAGCCTGGTGGCCGGGCTGGCCGGTGTGGGCAAGGGCAGCCAGGCCGATGCCACGCGGCGCACCGAGCAGGATATTCCGATGAAGTGGGTGGTGCTGGGCTGCCTGGGCCTGATCGCGGTGATTACGGCATCGGCGCCGCTGCATATGAACCTGCTGGGGGCCTTGCTGATCCTGGTGTTCGGTTTCCTGTTTTCCACGGTATCGTCGCGCCTGACGGGCGAGATCGGCTCGTCCTCCAATCCAACGTCGGGCATGGCGGTGGCGACCTTGCTGTTCACCTGCCTGATCTTCCTGATGGTGGGCTGGACCGGCGGCCAGTATTACGTGACGGCGCTGTCGGTGGGCGCCATCGTCTGCATCGCGTCCGCCAACGCGGGCACGGTGTCGCAGGACCTGAAGACCGGTTTCCTGGTCGGTTCCACGCCGCGCCTGCAGCAGTACGCCATGCTGGTCGGCTCGCTGGCATCGGCGCTGCTGCTTGGGCCGATCCTGCTGCAGCTGAATAACGCCAGCACGGTGTACGTGCCGGCGGCCGAAGTGGCGCCGGGCCTGGTGGTGCCTGATCCGGCGCACCTGGCGGCGACGGCCCGTCTGGAGGGGCCGCAGGCCGCCAGCGACAGCCACACCTACAAGGTCTGGCAGAAGCCGGACGCGCACGGCGGGCCGGAAGGCAAATACCTCGTGGCGCCCGATGGCCGGGCGGTCTGGTTCGTCGACCCGGGCATCAACGGCACGCATGCGAAGCGGCCCGATGGCACGGAAGTGCGCAAATACGATGCGCCCAAGGCCGTGCTGGTGTCCTACATTATCAAGGGTATCCTCGACCAGCAGTTGCCGTGGACCCTGGTGATGCTGGGCGTGATGATTGCCGTGGTGCTGGAAATGGCGGGCGTGCAGTCGCTGTCGTTCGCGGTGGGCGTCTACCTGCCGCTATCGGCCACGCTGCCGATTGCGGTCGGGGGCGCGCTGCGCTGGCTGGCGGACCGGCGCAACCACCAGCTGCCGCAATACGCCGGCATGGACGAAGAAGCGCTCCAGGCGGCAGGCGACCGCAGCGAGGGCGTGCTGCTGGCATCGGGCTATATCGCGGGCGGCGCGCTGGCCGGCATCGTGATCGCGATCACCGCCGGCGTGATGACCGATTTCGACGCCGCGGCCACCGCGTGGGCGGAACGGGCCAACCCGTTTTTCAGCGGCCCGAGCGCGGATTTGCTGTCCCTGTTACCTTATGCTGTAATCATGGCGCTGCTGCTGTGGGCAGCGAGGGAAAAAAAAGCAAACTGGTTAAAGGAGACTGGGCGATGAAAAAACTGGGTGCGGCGGGCCTGCTGCTGGCGATTGGGACGGCGAATGCGACGACCGTGAACTGCGGCCGCCTGCTGGATGTGAAGGCCGGCGTGTGGCGCGAGAACGTGACCGTGCATATCGAGAACGGTTCCGTGAAGGCGATCGAGCCAACCAAGGGCAAAGGCGACGTGGACCTGGGCGGCATGTCCTGCATGCCCGGCTTCATCGACATGCACGTGCACCTGACCGGCGAGACGCAGCCCCAGGTCGAAGCCCTGCGCGGCCAACTGACGCTGGATGCCATCGACCGCGCCTACGACTCCGTGGCCTTTGCCGAGCGCACCCTGAAAGCCGGCTTCACCACCGTGCGCGACCTGGGCGCGAACGAAGGCCTGAACATCGCCATGAAGCGCGCCATCAATACCGGGGCCATCGTCGGTCCGCGCATGTTTACGTCCGGGAAGGCGATTGCCACCACCGGCGGTCATGGCGACCCAAGCAACGGCCAATCGCGCGAACTGCGCCACCTGCACGGCACGCCGGGACCCGACGAGGGCGTGATCAACAGCCCTGACGAAGCACGCCAGGCGGTCCGCGCGCGCTACCAGGAAGGTGCGGACGTCATCAAGATCACGGCCACCGGCGGCGTGTTGAGCCAGGCCAGCAGCGGCCAGAATGCGCAGTTCGACGACGCGGAGCTGAAGGCGCTGATCACCGCCGCCCGCGATTACGGCTTCAAGGTGGCCGCCCACGCCCATGGCACGGAAGGCATCAAGCGCGCCCTGCGGGCGGGTGTCGACTCCATCGAGCATGGCACGTACATGGACGACGAATCGATAGCCCTGTTCAAGAAGAATGGCTCCTGGTACGTGCCGACCATCAGCGCTGGCCGTTACGTGGCCGACAAGGCCCGGGATCCGAACTACTATTCGCCGCTGGTGCGCCCGAAAGCGGCCGCCATCGGCCCGCTGATCCAGGGCACGTTCGCACGGGCTTATAAATCTGGCGTGAAGATCGCCTTCGGCACCGATGCCGGCGTATTCCCGCATGGCGAGAACGCCAAGGAATTCGCCTATATGGTGGAAGCTGGCATGCCGGCGCTGGAGGCGATCCGTTCGGCCACGCTGGGCGCCGCAGCGCTGCTGGGCCAGTCGAACCGGCTTGGTTCGCTGGAGCCGGGCTTTGCCGCCGACATCGTGGCGGTTGCCGGCGACCCGCTGAAGGACATCACCTTGCTGCAGAAGGTCGGCTTTGTGATGAAGGAAGGCGTCGTTTATAAACAGTAACGAGTATTCGGGAAACGCATGGTGGACGTAGATTGCGATGTACTGGTAGTTGGCGGCGGCATCAATGGTGCAGGCATCGCGCGCGATGCCGCGGGCCGTGGCCTGTGCGTCGTGTTGTGCGAGAAGGACGACCTGGCGTCGCACACCTCGTCCGCCTCCACCAAATTGATCCATGGCGGCCTGCGCTACCTCGAATACTATGAGTTCCGCCTGGTGCGCAAGGCGCTGGCCGAGCGCGAAGTGCTGTTGCGCAGCGCGCCGCACATCATGTGGCCGCTGCGCTTCGTGATGCCGCATAACGCGGGACAGCGCCCGGCCTTGCTGGTGCGCGCCGGCCTGTTCCTCTACGATATGCTGGCCAAGCGCGAGTTGCTGCCGGGCTCACGCGCCATCGACCTGCGGCGCCATCCGGCAGGCCGGCCGCTGAAGGATGCGTTCACCAAAGGCTTCGAGTATTCCGATGGCTGGGTCGACGACGCCCGGCTGGTCGTGTTGAACGCGATGGACGCTTGCGCCAAGGGCGCGTGTATCCTGACCCGCACCACCTGCGTGGCGGTGGAACGCCATGCCGGCCACTGGGTAGCCACGCTGCGCAAGGCGGACGGCACGGAAAAGCGCATCACGGCCCGCACCATTGTCAATGCGGCGGGGCCATGGACCCAATCCTTCCTTCAGGCCGCCGGCGCCAGGCAGCAGTCGCGCCACCTGCGGCTGGTGAAGGGCAGCCACATCGTGGTACGCCGGATTTTCGAGCATGACCATGCGTACATTTTCCAGAACAGGGATGGCCGGATCGTGTTTGCCATCCCCTACGAGCGCGACTTCACCCTGATCGGCACCACGGACCTTGAATACAAGGGCGACCCGCAGCGGGTTGCGATCGAAGAAAGCGAAATCCGCTACCTGTGCGAACTTGCCAGCGACTACTTCCGCGAGCCGGTGCGCCCGGCCGACGTGGTCTGGACCTATGCCGGTGTGCGGCCGCTGATCGAAGATGCCGCGGCCGACGCCAAGGCCGTCACCCGCGACTATTTCCTGGAACTCGACAAGGATGGCGCGCCGCTGCTGAATATCTTCGGCGGCAAGATCACCACCTTCCGCAAGCTGGCCGAGGATGCCGTGGACATCCTGTGCAAGACCCTCGGCAAGCCAGCGCAGGGCTGGACGGAGAAGGCTTGCCTGCCGGGAGGCGACCTGTTCGGCGCCGTGCCGCAGAACCGCTCCGTGCTGGAATTCTGCCAATGGGCGGCGGCGGTGCAGGTGAAGTACTCCTGGCTGCCGCAGGAACTGGTCAAGCGCTACGTGCGCGCCTACGGCACGCGCGTGCATACGCTGCTCGATGGCTGTGCATCACTGGAAGACCTGGGGGAAGAGATCCTGCCTGGCTTGTACGCCGCCGAGGTGCAGTACCTGCGCCGCAAGGAGTGGGCGGTCACGGCGGCGGACATCCTGTGGCGCCGCTCCAAGCTTGGCCTGCATTTGCCGGCCGGCGCGGAAGCCAGGCTGGATGCCTGGCTCGCCGCACACTGAGCCGGCTTACTTCAGGCCGTTGTCCGCGACCGCTTGGAGCAGCTTAAGATTAAGCCGCTCCATCGGGTCGGCATTACTTCACGCCGTGCATCAGTTTCTGGATGAACGGGGCCAGAATGAACAGCAGCACGCCGCCGCCGATCAGGATCCAGAAGCCCTGGGTGTAGCCGGTCAGTGCCGACTCCACCGTCATGCCATGCTCGCCGGACATCAGCGAAGCCACGATGCCGGACAGGTTGTTGCCGATACCGGTGGACAGGAACCAGCCGCCCATGCCCATGCCGACCAGGCGGGTAGGCGCCAGCTTGGTCACCATCGACAGGCCGATCGGGGACAGGCACAGTTCACCGATGGACTGGATCACGTACACCATGAACAGGGTCCAGAACGGGATCTTCGACTTGTCGTCGACCAGGTGGGTCAGGGCGTACATCAGCAGGCCGAAGGCCAGGCCGTTGCCGATCAGGCCCAGGCCGAACTTGCGCGGGATCGAAGGATTCTTGCCGCGCTTGCCCAGCATCACCCAGACCGCTGCCACCACAGGCGCGAACACGATGATGGCCAGCGAGTTCACGGACTGGAACCAGGCGGTCGGGAAGACCATGAAGCCCAGGTCGCGGTTCACGATTTCGTCGGCCAGGAAGGTGAACGAGGAACCGGCCTGCTCGAAGAAGCACCAGAACATGATGTTGAAGGCGAAGATCACCATCATGGCAATGGTCTTGACGCGCGATACGGGGCCATTGCGCACGCCTTCCACGATCAGCATCACCACCAGGACCAGGAACAGCACGGACAGCACGCCCTGCAGGGCAGCCGCGCCGACGGCCAGCAGCGAGTACACGACCGGGATCACGGCCAGTGCGCCCACGGCCACGTACACGATGCGCATCGGGCTTTGCGCTTCCGGCGCCGGTTCGCCAATGCCCTTCAGGCCGCGGCGGCCGAAGTAGAACCAGAACAGGGAAATCAGCATGCCGATGCCGGCCGAGATGAACACGATCTTGTAGGCCGGGGTATCGCCGGTGTTGAAGATCTTCTGCGCCAGCAGCTGGGTGATGATCGGGGCCAGGAAGCCGCCGACGTTGATGCCCATGTAGAAGATGGTGAAGCCGGAATCGCGGCGGGTATCGCCCAGCGAATACAGCTTGCCCACCATGGTCGAGATGTTCGGCTTGAACATGCCGTTACCGACGATGATGGTGGCCAGGCCGAACTTGAAGATCGTATCGTCCGGGATGGCGATCATGAACAGGCCGGCTGCCATGAAGCTGGCGCCGACCAGGATCGAACGCTGGTAACCCAGCACACGGTCGGCCACATAGCCGCCGAACAGGGCGCCGGCATACACCAGCGCCAGGTAGGAACCATAGGTCAGGTTGGCTGCGGCCTGGCCCGATGCGTCGCCGTGGTAGAACTGCGAAACAATGTACAGCACCAGTGCCCAGCGAATCCCGTAAAACGCGAAGCGTTCCCAGAATTCAGACATAAACAGCATCCACAGCGGAGCAGGGTGACCCATGATCTGCCTGAATTCAGGGATTTTAACTTCGGTGGTTTGGATGGTAGGACCGCTCATGCGGTTTCTCCTGGTCGAAAAAAAGCCGAATTGTAATCTACCCCGCGCCGTTAAAGGGTAAATTCGCGTGCTGCAAAGCAGCATTGTGGTATGTTTGCCAAGCTTGCGTCTGTGATTCGGCAGGGCAAGGGCGTATATTGAAGGTGTAGTCACCGAAAAGTTAAATAAAAGGATTTATGTATCATGGACAGCAACGTTGTCGATACTCTCATTGCTCCGGAGGGCAGGCTGGAAGTCCTGTCCAAGGCGGAGGTGGCCCAATTGCTGGACTCGGGCAAAGGCGGCCTCTATAACATCTTTCGCAACTGCGCCCTGGCGGTGCTGAATTGCGGCAGCACGATCGACGATGGAAAGGAGTTGCTGGATCGTTTCAAGTCGTTTGACATCAACATCCTGCAGCGTGAACGCGGCATCAAGCTGGAAATCAAGGGCGCGCCGGCGATTGCATTCGTCGACGGCAAAATGATCAAGGGTATCCACGAGCACCTGTTTGCGGTGCTGCGCGATATCGTCTTCGTGAGCAATGAAGTCACGGGCAACCCCAAGTTCGACCTGGCGCGCAGCGAAGGCATCACCGACGCGGTATTCCATATCCTGCGCAATGCCAACGTGCTGAAGCCGCAGCTCAATCCGAACCTGGTGGTGTGCTGGGGCGGGCACTCGATCAACCGCGCCGAATACAATTATTCGAAGGAAGTGGGCTACCAGCTTGGATTGCGCGGCCTGGATATCTGCACCGGCTGCGGCCCGGGCGCCATGAAGGGGCCGATGAAAGGCGCCACTATCGGCCACGCCAAGCAGCGCTTCACCGGCGGCCGTTACCTGGGCATCACTGAACCCGGCATCATCGCGGCGGAGTCGCCGAACCCGATCGTCAACGACCTGGTGATCATGCCCGATATCGAAAAGCGCCTGGAGGCCTTCGTGCGCGTCGGCCACGGCATCTGCGTGTTCCCGGGCGGTGCCGGCACGGCGGAGGAAATCCTGTACATCCTCGGCATCCTGCTGCATCCCGATAACGCGGAAATCCCGTTCCCGCTGATCTTCACCGGCCCGGAAACGTCGCGCGAGTACTTCGTGCAGATCAATGAATTCATCGGCCAGACGCTGGGCCCGGAGGCGCAAAAGCGCTACAAGATCATCGTCGACGATCCCGAA
Source organism: uncultured Duganella sp. (assembly GCA_966112955.1). Classification (GTDB taxonomy): domain Bacteria; phylum Pseudomonadota; class Gammaproteobacteria; order Burkholderiales; family Burkholderiaceae_D; genus Rugamonas. Next base: position 10,035 of record CBHWEO010000187.1, read on the forward strand.
CTGGTGGCACAGGAGATGCAGGACGGGATGCGGCAGGTGCGCGAGTTCCGCAAGTCGCGTTCGGACGCCTATTACTTCAACTGGGCACTGAAGATCGACGACGAGTTCCAGCGCCCGTTCGCGCCGACCCATGAGAACATGCGCAACCTGAGCCTGCACAAGAACCAGCCGGTGCACGTGCTGGCGGCCAACCTGCGCCGCGCCTTCTCAGGCGTGGTGGCGGGGAATGTGAAGGAAGAGGGCATCCGCACCATCGAAAAATACGGCCACTTCGAAATCCACGGCGACAAGGAAATCATGGGGCCGATGGATGCGCTGCTGGCATCGTTCGTGGCGCAGAGCCGGATGAAGCTGGCGGGCAAGGCCTACACCCCCTGCTACCGCGTGATCCAGTAAGGGAGGCCGGGGTCCGGCCCGCTGGGCTGTACCCCGGTTTTCAGGTTTGAAGGGTTTCAGTCTTCCTTACGCATGTGCGGGAACAGCAGCACATCGCGAATGTTCGGCGAATCGGTCAACAGCATCATCAGCCGGTCGATGCCAATACCGCAGCCCCCAGCCGGCGGCATGCCGTATTCCAGCGCGCGAATGAAGTCGGCGTCGTAATACATTGCCTCGTCGTCGCCGGCTTCCTTGGCCTTCATCTGAGCCAGGAAGCGCGCCGCCTGGTCTTCCGCATCGTTCAGCTCCGAGAAGCCGTTGGCGATTTCGCGGCCGACCATGAACAGTTCGAAGCGCTCGGTGATGCCCTCGCGGGTATCGGAAGCACGGGCCAGCGGCGACACTTCGATCGGATAGTCGATGATGAAGGTCGGGTCCCACAGCTGGGCTTCCGCGGTTTCCTCGAACAGCGCCAGCTGCAGCGCGCCCAGGCCGGAAGTGGCGAACGGCTTGACGCCGAATTTCAGCAGCTCGGCCTTCAGGAAGTCCATGTCGTTCAGTTGCGCGTCGGTGTAGTGCGGCGCGTACTTGTTGATGGCGCCGCAGATGGTCAGGCGCTGGAACGGTTTGGACAGGTCCAGTTCACGGCCGCCGTAGGTCAGCACCGCGGAGCCCTTGGCATCGATCGCCGCCTGGCGGATCACCTTCTCGGTGAAGTCAATGATCAATTCGTAGTCGGTGTAGGCCGCATAGAACTCCATCATGGTGAATTCAGGGTTGTGGCGGACCGACACGCCTT
>CBHWEO010000188.1:0-11174 GCA_966112955.1 uncultured Duganella sp.
TGCGCAGCTGGCGGTCGTGGAAGTGGAAATTGCAGGCATCCATGCGCACGCCGTCCACGCCGCGCTCCAGCCAGAAGCGCAGGGCATCCAGGTGGGCCTGCTGCACGTCCGGATTGTGGAAGTTCAGGTCCGGCTGGCTGACCAGGAAATTGTGCATATAGTATTGCTTGCGGCGCGAGTCCCACTGCCACGCCGAACCGCCGAACACCGACAGCCAGTTGTTGGGCGGGTTCCCGTCCGGCAGCGGGTCGGCCCACACGTACCAGTCGGCTTTCCGGTTGTCGCGTGAAGAACGGCTCTCCTTGAACCAGGGATGGTCTTCCGAAGTGTGCGACATGACCTGGTCGATCATGATCTTCAGGCCCAGGCTGTGGGCCTTGGCGATCATGCGGTCGAAATCGGCCAGGGTGCCGAACATCGGGTCGACGTCGCAGTAGTCGGCCACGTCGTAGCCGAAATCGCGCATCGGGGATTTGAAGAAGGGCGAGATCCAGATGATGTCCACGCCCAGCCTAGCGATGTAGTCGAGGCGATCGGTAATGCCATTCAGGTCGCCGATGCCGTCACCGTTGGTATCGAGGTAGCTGCGCGGATAAACCTGATAAATGATTGCTTCTTTCCACCAAGGTGTGTTCATATGCCGAATCCCGATCATGAAAAAACTGTTATGTAGATAATATACATGATGAATCGGGGGAATTCAAATCCTATCAATCGTTTAAAATCAAGAACTTACGTTTTTCAGCGTAGTCAAACTACATAAAATCAGTCTGGAGAGTCCATGTCCACGCAAGAACTCGAACAGGGCAACGGGCCCATGCCCCGGCAAATCCCCTACATCATCACCAACGAGGCCTGCGAGCGTTTCAGTTTTTACGGCATGCGCAACATCCTGGTGCCCTTCCTGATCAGCACCCTGTTGCTCTTCATCCCGGCCGAGCACCGCGCCAGCGAAGCGAAGCACGTCTTCCACACGTTTGTGATCGGGGTCTACTTCTTCCCGCTGCTGGGCGGCTGGCTGTCCGACCGCTTCTTCGGCAAATACAACACGGTGCTGTGGTTCTCCCTGATCTACTGCGCGGGGCACGCCTGCCTCGCCCTGTTCGAAAGCAACCTGCACGGCTTCTACCTTGGCCTGTTCCTGATCGCCTTCGGTTCGGGCGGCATCAAGCCGCTGGTAGTGTCTTTCGTCGGCGACCAGTTCGACCAGACCAACAAGAAGAAGGCCAAGGTGGTGTTCGACGCCTTCTACTGGAGCATCAACTTCGGCTCCTTCTTCGCATCGCTGCTGATGCCGATCTTCCTGAAGGACTTCGGCCCGGCCGTCGCCTTCGGCATTCCCGGCATCCTGATGTTCATCGCCACCATGGTGTTCTGGATCGGCCGCAAAAAGTATGTGCACGTTCCGCCGTCCGAGCCGGACAAGGATTCCTTCACCCGCGTGGCCAAGACCGCGCTGTTGTCGGCCGCGCCGGGCCAGCCCCGTCCGGGCCTGGTTGTGGCGCTGGCCGGCGTCGTTGCCGCGCTGGTGTCGCTGGCCATGACGCCTTCCTGGGGCTTCGTGATCGCAGCCTGCACGGCGCTGGTGCTGCTGATGTCCTTCGGCGGCATCGGCACCTCGATGCAGCTGGAACGCGCGCGCGGCAAGCATAGCGACGAGGCGGTGGACGGGGTGCGCGCCGTGCTGCGCATCTTCATTGTCTTTGCAATGGTCACGCCATTCTGGTCGCTGTTCGACCAGAAAGCTTCAACCTGGGTGGTGCAAGCCAACGACATGGTGCATCCGACTTATGAACTCTTCGGCTGGTCGTTCTCGTTCGTGCCGGCACAGATGCAGGCGCTGAATCCGCTGCTGGTGATGCTGCTGATCCCCTTCAATAACATCGCCCTGTTTCCGTTGCTGCGCAAGCTGGGCATTGAGCCGACGCCGCTACGCCGCATGGGCGCCGGTATCTTCGTGTCCTCGCTGGCGTGGGTGGTGACCGGCACGCTGCAGGTCTTCATGGATGGCGGAACGCCTGTGTCGATGGCGTGGCAAGTTCTCCCTTATGCGCTGCTGACCTTCGGCGAAGTGCTGGTGTCGGCTACCGGACTGGAATTTGCATATTCGCAGGCGCCCGCCTCGATGAAAGGCGTAATCATGGCGCTGTGGTACCTGGCGGTCACGGTCGGCAACCTGTGGGTACTGATCCTGAACGCGGGCGTGAAGAACGACGCCGTGTCGGCCTACATCAAGACGACCGGCTTCTCGGTGATGGCCTTCCAGATGTACTTCTTTGCGGCCTTTGCGGCATTGGTGGCCGGCTGCTTCGCGCTGTACGCGATGCGCTATAGGATGGTCGACTTCTACCGCAAGGAGCCCGGCCTCAAGGCAGCCTGAGGCGAGGGCGAAAAACCGCACAAGCCACGGCGGGGATTCCGGAAATCCGCCATGCCGGCCGCCAATGGGTGCCGGCGGCGGACTGGCTGCGTCCAACAAAATCAAGGACTTGCTTCGCCATACGGAACTGGCACGGAAGCTGCTAAACGCTGGTCAGAACAACCTTTATTCAGGAGACCAGCATGACCAAGCTCAAACTCGCATCCCTCGTCGCGGCTGCAGCATTCGCAACCGCCGCCAACGCCCAGGAAGTCGTCCGCCTCGGCAACCTGAAATTCGCGCACTACGGCGCGGTGTCGTATATCAAGGAAATCGCCCCCAAGTGCGGCATCAAGGTCGAGGAGCACGTCTTCGCCAAGGGGCCCGACGTGATGCAGGCCATCCTGGCGGGCGAGCTCGATGTCGGCGCCACCGCATCGGAAGCCGCCATCCAGGGCCGCGCCAATGGCGCCCCGATCTACGTCGTCGCCGGTTTCGCCAAAGGTGGCGCGCGCCTGGTCGCGCGCCCCGACAGCGGCATCAAGTCCATCAAGGACCTGAAGGGCAAGAAGGTCGGCGTGACGCGCGGCGGCATCCATGAAGTGCTGCTGGCGGCCGAACTGTCGCAGGCTGGCCTGAGCTTCTCCGACCAGCCGGGCAAGGACGTGCAACTGGTCTTCCTGGCCTTCGCGGACCTGAACCAGGCCCTGCTCGGCAAGAACCTGGATGCGATCATGCAGTCCGAGCCCCAATCCTCGCAAGCCATCAACAAGGGCTACGGTGTGGAGGTGATGAAGCCTTACGACACCCCGATCGGCGAACCGGTGCGCACCATGGTGATGAGCGAACAGTTCTACACCACCCGCCGCGCCACCGCCGCCAAGTTCATGAACTGCTTCGTGCAGGCGACCAAATCGTTCATCGACGACAAATCCACCGCCGAAAAATACGTGCGCAACGTGGTCTTCAAGGGACAGATCACGGCGGACGATTTCCAGGATGCGATTGCCAATTCGCCTTACACCTACGACATCTCGCCGCAGCACATCCAGGTCACCACCGACGTGATGAACAAGACCGGCGTCGGCAAGATGCGCAAGGCGCCCGTGGCCACCGAGTGGGTCAAGACCGACCTGCTGGACGAAGCCAAGAAAAGCCTGAACATCAAGTAAGGCGGGCCACATCATGGAAAAACTCAATATGCGCCAGCTCGCCGCAGGCTCCGTCGTGCCGGTGGTGGTGATCGCACTGTGGCAAGCCAGCGCCTCCCTTGGCTGGATCAACCCGCAAGTGCTGCCGTCGCCGTGGGCGGTGGTGACGAAGTGGGTGGAATACCTTTTGCCGCTGCAGGCTTACGACCCGGCGGCCAGTTCCTGGCTGGCCTGGGCATTCTCCGGCGAGCTGGTGGGCGACACCATCAGCAGCATGTACCGCGTGCTGGTCGGCTTTGCCGTCGGCGCCGGCCTGGCCCTGCCCTTCGGCCTCGTGATGGGGTCGAGCAAGCGCATGTACGACTGGCTCAATCCCCTGCTGCAGGTGCTGCGCCCGATCCCACCGATCGCCTACATTCCGCTGGCGATCCTGTGGTTCGGCCTGGGCAACGCGCCGGCCGTGTTCCTGATCGCGCTGGGCGCCTTCTTCCCAGTGCTGATGAACACCATCGCCGGCGTGCGCCAGGTGGACGGCATCTATGTGCGCGCCGCCCGCAACCTGGGCGTCAGCCAGCGCACCATGTTCATGCGCGTGATGCTGCCGGCCGCGGTGCCCTATATCCTGTCCGGCGTACGCATCGGCATCGGTACCGCGTTCATCGTGGTGATCGTGTCGGAAATGATCGCGGTGAACAATGGCCTCGGCTTCCGCATCCTCGAAGCGCGCGAGTACTTCTGGTCGGACAAGATCATCGCGGGCATGATCAGTATCGGCCTGCTTGGCCTGGCGATCGACATTGGCATGAACAAGCTGAATAACCATTTGCTGCGCTGGCACCGTGGCCTGGAGAACTGAGATGAGCGCAATCCATATCGACGTCAAGGGCGTCAACAAGGTGTTCAAGACCGACAACCGCGAAGTGGTGGCACTGCGCGACATCAACCTGCAGATCCCGCAGGGCCAGTTCGTCTGCCTGCTCGGGCCGTCCGGCTGCGGCAAGTCGACCCTGCTGAATGCCATTGCCGGCTTCTCCCTGCCGTCCAGCGGCGAGATCACGGCCGACGGCCGGCTGATCACCGGCCCCGGCCCCGAGCGCGGCATGGTGTTCCAGGAGTACGCGCTGTTCCCTTGGATGACGGTGGAAAAGAACATCGGCTTCGGGCTCGAGATCAAGGGCATGGCGCAAGCGGAGATCAAGCGGCGCGTGGACCAGCTGCTGTCCATGCTGTCGCTGTCGGACTTCCGCAACCGCTATCCGAAAGACCTGTCGGGCGGCATGCGCCAGCGCGTGGCCATCGCGCGCGTACTAGCACTGGACTCGCCGATCATGCTGATGGATGAACCGTTCGGCGCGCTCGACGCGCTGACCCGCCGCAACCTGCAGGATGAATTGCTGCGCATCTGGTCGGAGCTGAAAAAGACCATCATCTTTGTGACCCACTCGATCGAGGAGGCGATTTACCTGGCGGACCGCATCGTGGTGATGACCTACCGGCCGGGGACGGTCAAGCGCGACATGATCGTGGAGCTGCCGCGGTTGCGCGATCCGGCGTCGGCCGACTTCAATGCGCTCAAGCGCGAGCTGGGGGCGCTGGTGATGGAGGAGCAGCAGCGGCATCATAGCGATGAATTGCGGATGGCGGCGGTGGACTAGAAACCGCTGAGACCGGAAAACCGGGGTACGGCCCAGAGGGCCGGACCCCGGTTTTCCGGTTCTCCCGGTTTACAATGGCCCCCATGCGCAACCCCCACTACCTGCTCGCCCCCGCAGCGGCAATCGTCATCGCCGCCGCCTACCTGCTCGGCGCCCACCGCGCCGGCAACGAGCAGCTGGCGCAGGGCCAGCGACAGCTGCAGCTGATGGCCCCCGAACTGCAATCCGTCCTGGAGCGCTTCGAAACCCTCCCCTTCGTGCTGGCCCAGCAACCCGACCTGACCAACGCCCTGGCCCACCCGAACGACAAGGAAGCCATCGACCGCCTGAACCACACCCTGCAAACCATCCAGCAGCAAGCCAAAGTCGGCGCCCTGTACCTGATGGACCGCAACGGCCTGACGCTGGGCGCCAGCAACTGGGACCAGCCGCTCGGCTTCGCCGGCAAGAATTTCTCCTACCGCCCCTACTTCCAGGCCGCCCTGAAAGGCGAAGCCGGCCGCTTCTACGGCATCGGCACCAGCACCAGCGAAGCGGGCTACTTCATCGCCCAGCCGGTACGGCGCGCCGGCCGCATCGAAGGCGTCATCGCCGTCAAGATCACGCTCGACGAACTGGAACGCAACTGGCGCAGCAGCGAAGACCCGATCCTGCTGGCCGACCGCCACGGCGTGATCTTCCTCAGCAACCGCCCGGCGTGGCGCTACCACAGCCTGGCGCCCCTGCCGCCGCCTGCCGTGCAGGAACTGGCCAGCACGCAGCAATACATCGGCCGCGACGTCACGCCGCTGGCCCGCGATCCCGGCCCGCGCGTGGCGCAGCCGGTGGGTCGCCTCGGCTGGCAGCTCATGATCTTCCCCAACCAGCTCAAGGTGGTCCGCAGCGGCATCAACTGGGCGCTGGCGACGGCCCTGCTGCTGGCCTGCGGCGGCGTGTCCTACTGGGCCATGCACCAGCGCCGCCGCCGCCGCGAGGAACGCCTGGCCTTCGACCGCGAGCTGGAATCGCGCATCGCCCAGCGCACGCAGCAACTGAGCGAAACCAACCGCATCCTGCGCACCACGCAAAATGAGCTGGTCCAGGCGGGGAAGCTGGCCATGCTGGGGCAGATGGCCGCCGGCATGACGCATGAACTGAACCAGCCGCTGGCTGCGATTCGCGCCTTTGCCGACAATGCGCGCACCTTCCTGGAGCGCGGCCAGCCAGACAAGGCAGCCAGCAACCTTGGCCACATCGGCGAAGCCAGCGCGCGCATGGGGGCCATCATCAGCCAGCTGAAGGGCTTCGCGCGCAAGGATGAAGCGATTGGGCCGGTCGACCTGGCACGCGCGGCTCATTCCTCGGCCTTCCTGCTGGAGAGCGAATGCAAGCGCCGCAATGCCGTGCTGGACATCCGCGACGGCGGCGCCCCGCTGCTGGTGACGGGCGACATGGTTCGCATCGAACAGGTGCTGATCAACCTCCTGCGCAACGCACTGGATGCCGTGGAGGGCTCGGAGCAGCCGCGCGTTACCGTCGAACTGTTGCGCGAAGGCAGCGAAGGCGTGGCGCGCATCAGCGACAACGGCCCGGGCATCCCGCAGGAAGCGGCCGCCCACCTGTTCGAGCCATTCTTCACCACCAAGCCGGCAGGGCAAGGCCTGGGGCTGGGCCTGGCGATTTCGTCGTCCATCGTGCAGGCCATGAACGGCCGCCTGTCGGCCCGCAACCTGGAAGGCGGCGGCGCGCAATTTGAGTTACGCTTACCGCTTGTGAAAGAAGGAGCTCCGCCATGAAGGCGCTGTTGGTTGAAGACGAGGCCGCGCTGCGCCTGGCCACCTCGCAAACCCTGGAACTTGGCGGTTTCGATGTGCAGGCCTGCGCCAGTGCGGAAGAAGCGCTGCCGCTGCTGCGCGCGGACTTTGCGGGCGTGGTGGTGACCGACGTCCGGCTGCCCGGGCTTTCGGGCTTGGACCTGCTGGCCCGGGTGGCGGCGCTGGATGCGGAACTGCCGGTCATCGTGGTGACCGGCCACGGCGACGTCAGCATGGCTGTCGCCGCCATGCGCGCCGGCGCCTACGACTTCATCGAAAAGCCCTTTGCCGCCGAACGCCTGATGGACGCCGTCAAGCGCGCGCAGGAACGCCGCCGGCTGGTGCTGGAGAACCGCCAGCTGCGCGCGGAACGCGCACGGCATCCCGACATGCCGGACCTGGTCGGGCGATCGGAAGCGATCGAGCACTTGAAAGTGGTGGTGCGCAATGTCGCCCCGACCAGCGTCGATATCCTGATCAACGGCCAGACCGGCACCGGCAAGGAAGTGATGGCGCGCCTGATCCACGCGGCCAGCGGCCGCAAGGGAAATTTCGTCGCCATCAATTGCGGCGCCCTGCCGGAGTCCGTGTTCGAGAGCGAGATTTTCGGCCATGAGCCGGGCGCCTTCACCGGCGCGCAAAAGCGCCGCATCGGGAAACTGGAGTACGCCAATGGCGGCACCGTATTCCTCGACGAGATCGAGAGCATGCCGATGGCGCTGCAGGTCAAGCTGCTGCGCGTGCTGCAGGAACGCCGCCTGGAGCGGCTGGGCGGCAATGAATCCGTGGCGCTCGATTGCCGGGTGATCGCGGCCAGCAAGGCCGACCTGCTGGCCCTGTCGGCGCAGGGCCTGTTCCGCGAAGACCTGTATTACCGCATCGGCGTGATCAGCATCGACCTGCCCCGCCTGCGCGACCGGCGCGAGGATATCCCGCTGCTGCTGGCGCATTTCGTCGCGGAAGCCGCGCAGCGCTACCAGCGCCCGTTGCCGGTGTGGACGCCGGAACAAATGGCGGCCTGGCAGGCGGCGGAGTGGCCGGGCAATGTGCGCGAGCTGCGCAATTTCGCCGAACGCCTCACGCTGGGCCTTGTTCCCGCGACCGCGCCCGGCCCCGCCGCGACCGCCGCACCGGCTGCCGGCGTTGCGCCAGGCGAGGCGGCCTCGCTGCCGCAACTGGTGGACGCCTTCGAGCGCGACCTGATCCTGCGCGCGCTGGCGGCGGCCGACAACAATGTGGCCCTGGCCGCCGACCGCCTGCTGCTGCCCCGCAAAACCCTCTATGACAAGCTGAAAAAGCATCAGATCCAGCGCGACTAGTTTGTAGTAAAGCTACACAGTTTAAGGTAAGATTTTTGTAGCACCACTACTACGGAGACCCACCATGAAGCAGCGCACTCTTGCGGCAGCCCTCGCGGCCCTGTCCGCAGCCGCGCACGCCGCCGCCGCCCCGACCACGCACCTGGGCGCTTCTCCCACCGCCGCCACGCCGCCTACCCTGGCCTCCTGCGACGGCCCGCACGAAACCGTCCTGGCTCCCACCCAGGGCTTCGATGCGCGCGCCCTGTGGCTCGACGGCCAGCGCGCGAAATGGGCCGGCAGCCAGGCCGAAGGCACCTTCAAGCTGTATTACGCCGCCGCCGCCGGCATCAGCGCCGCCCAGGGCGCGACAGTGAGCGGCGCGGATGGCGCGTTGCCGATGGCCGTCACGAACGAGCCACTGGTTGGCGAATTGGCCGCCCGCTTCAAATACACCGGCGACGGCGTCGTCATCGCGCTGGCCGCGACCGACCGCGCGCGGCTGCCTGCCCTGCTGGCGAAGCAGCTCGTGCTGGTGCAGGAGAATGCCGACGGCACGGTGCGCGACGCCACCGGCCTGCAAGTGGCCGGCGCGCTGGACGACCTCTACGCCGCCGCGGAACAGGCAAACGACCTGGGCGCCACCGTCGGCAAGGGCGGCACCAACTTCAAACTCTGGGCGCCGACCGCACAACGCGTCTCGGTCTGCCTGTACGACACCGGCAGCGGCAAGCCTAGATCCATCACCGCCCTGCGCGCCGACACGAAGACCGGCATCTGGTCCGCCAGCGCGCGCGGCAACCTGTCCGGCGGCTATTACAAATACGTGGTGGACGTGGTGGCGCCCAGGACAGGCCTGGTGCGCAATCTCGTCACGGATCCATATTCCGTCAGCCTGACCACCGATTCCGCACGCAGCTATATCGCCGACCTGGCCGACCCGCGCCTGGCTCCGGCCGGCTGGAACAAGGACCAGCCACCCGCCAGCGTGAAGGCGCAGCCGGACATGTCGATCTATGAACTGCACGTGCGCGACTTTTCGATCAACGACATGACGGTCAGCGCCATGAACCGCGGCAAATACACCGCCTTCCGCGAGACCGGTTCCAACGGCATGAGGCACCTGTCCATGCTGGCAAAGGCCGGCCTGACCGACGTCCACCTGCTGCCCGTGTACGACCTGGGCAGCGTCCCGGAAAAAGGCTGCGTCACTCCGGTCGTGCATGGCGCACCGGACAGCGACCAGCAGCAGAGAATCGTCAGCGACAATGCGCAGAAGGACTGCTACAACTGGGGTTATGACCCGTGGCATTACAACGCCCCGGAAGGCAGCTACAGCACCGATGCCGCCGACGGCGCCCGCCGCATTATCGAACTGCGCGAGATGGTGATGGCCCTGCACAAGACCGGCCTGCGCGTCGGCACCGACGTGGTCTACAACCACACCTACCGCGGCGGCCAGCACGAGCGCTCGGTGCTGGACCGCATCGTGCCCGGCTACTACCACCGCCTCAACCTGAAGGGCGACATCGAGCAATCCACCTGCTGCTTCAACACGGCGACGGAGAACCGCATGATGGCGAAGCTGATGATCGATTCGGCCGAGCTGTGGACGCGGCACTACCACATCGACTCCTTCCGCTTCGACCTGATGGGCCACCAGCCGCGCGCGGCGATGGAAGCCCTGCAGGCACGCGTCAACAGGGCTGCCGGCCGCCACGTCAACCTGATCGGCGAAGGCTGGAATTTCGGCGAGGTGGCGGACGGCGCCCGCTTCGTCCAGGCTTCGCAACTGTCCCTGAACGGCAGCGGCATCGGCACCTTCAGCGACCGTGGCCGCGACGCCGTGCGCGGCGGCGGCGCGGGCGATGCGGGGCAGCAGATGATTGCGCAGCAGGGCTTCGTCAACGGCCTGGTGTACGACCCGAATGCTGGCGCCGGCTTGCGGCCGGTGGCCGACCTGATGAAGGTTGCCGACATGGTGAAGGTGGGCCTGGCGGGGTCGATCCGCAACTACCGCTTGCAGACCTTCACCGGCGAGACCAGGGAGCTGCAGGCCATCGTTTATGGCGGCAACCAGCCTGCGGGCTACGCCAGCCAGCCGGGCGAAGTGGTGAACTATGTGGAGAACCACGATAACCAGACGCTTTACGATATCGATGCGCTCAAGCTGCCGCTGTCCACCACCAGCGCCGACCGCGCACGCGTGCAGATGCTGGCGGCGGCGATCAATGCTTTCTCGCAGGGGGTGGCGTATTACCACGCGGGGTTCGAAATCCTGCGTTCGAAATCGATGGACCGCAACAGCTTTGAATCGGGCGACTGGTTCAACCGGCTGGACTGGACTTACCAGACCAACTACTTCGGCGTCGGGCTGCCGCCGGCGGCGGACAATGGCAAGGATTACGCGTTGCTGCAGCCCTTGCTGGCCAACCCGGCGCTCAGGCCGACCCCGGTCGATATCGCCTTTGCGCGCGATACCTTCCGCGACCTGCTGCGCATCCGCGCCAGCAGCACGCTGTTCCGCATGCGGACGGCGGAGGATATCCGGCAGCGGCTGCATTTCCTGAATACGGGGCCGGGGCAGGTGGCCACGGTCGTTGCTGCGCGGATGGATGGCGCGGGCTACGATGGGGCGGGATTCCGCCGCGTGGCCTACTTCATTAATGTGGACAAGGTGGAGCAGACGATCACGGCGGCTGGCGAGGCAGGAAGGGCTTACCGGCTGCATCCGGTGCTGGCCTCGCCGACTGCGGGCGACAAGCGCGCCGCGGAGGCGCGTTACGATGCGGCGACGGGGAGCTTTACCATTCCGGCGCGCACGGCTGTGGTTTTTGTGGAGTGAAAAACCGCGAGAACCGGAAAAACCGGGTGAGGCCCCCCGGGGCTGGACCCCGGGTTGCGGGTTGAAACGGTTT
>CBHWEO010000189.1:0-11160 GCA_966112955.1 uncultured Duganella sp.
TCGGACACGGGCTCAGCCGCAGGCGGCTGAGCCCGTGTCCGATTTCCAGAGCTGAACCCGAATTTGATTACAGCAGTGTATTGACGAGCGCTTCCAGGCGCTCGAAGTAGGCCGTCATGTCCAGCTCCTTGCGGGCCACGCCGCTGCGGATGGCCGCCTGGGCGATCTTCGGCGTGACGGTCGGCAGCAGGCGGTCGTCCAGCAGGCCGGGCACCACGTAGTCCTTGCCGAAACGGGCATCGCTGCGCGCCAGGCCGGCCAGGGCGGTCACGCAGGCGCGCTTCATTTCCTGGTTGATGGTGGTGGCGCCGGTGTCCAGCGCGGCGCGGAACAGGTAAGGGAAGCACAGGGCGTTGTTGATCTGGTTCGGGTAGTCCGAACGGCCGGTGGCGATGATGGCGTCCGGCGCCACTTCGCGCACCAGTTCCGGGCGCAGCTCCGGCTCGGGATTGGCCAGCGTGAAGACGATCGGCTGCTTCTTCATGCGCTGCACGTCCATTGGCGACAGCACGCCGGGGCCGGAAACGCCGAGGAAGACGTCGGCGCCTTCCATCACTTCGGACAGGGTGGTGGCGGTGGTGTCCTGCGCCCAGTCGGCCTTCTCGCCGCTCAGGTTGCGGGCCTTGGTCAGCACGCCCTTGGAGTCGCAGACAAAGATGTTCTCGCGGCGCGCGCCGATATCGACCAGCAGTTCCAGGCAGGCGATGGCTGCGGCGCCGGCGCCGGAGCAGACGATCTTCACGTCGGCGATGTCGCGGCCGGTCATTTCAACGGCGTTCAGCATGCCGGAGCCAACCACGATGGCGGTGCCGTGCTGGTCGTCATGGAACACCGGGATCGACAGGCGTTCGCGCAGCTTGCGCTCGATGTAGAAGCATTCGGGCGCCTTGATGTCTTCCAGGTTGATGCCGCCGAACGTGGGGTGCATGGCGGCGATGATGTCGACCAGCTTGTCCGGGTCGGTTTCATCCAGTTCGATGTCGAAGGAGTCGATGCCGGCGAATTTCTTGAACAGGATGGACTTGCCTTCCATGACCGGCTTGCCGGCCAGTGCGCCGATATTGCCCAGGCCAAGCACCGCACTGCCGTTGGTGATCACTGCCACCAGGTTGCCCTTGGCCGTGTATTCGTACGCCAGCGCCGGTTCGCGGGCGATTTCCACGCAAGGCGCCGCAACGCCCGGCGAGTAGGCCAGTGCCAGGTCGTCCTGGCTGGCCACGCTCTTGGTCACTGCAATGGCCACTTTGCCGGGCGTGCCGGCCTTGTGGTATTCCAGTGCCTTCTGTTCAAGACTGCTCATCAACTTCTCCTTTTGTTCTGCGAAAAACGCCCGCACTGGCCAGTCTGGCCGGTGCGGGCGGTCTTTGCTGGGCGCTACGCGGGCGCCCGGCTTGGTATGTGATTATGGATACAGGCCACGGACTTCGCGGGCAGCCAGCACGCGGCTGCATGCCAGGATGAAGGTTGCGGTGCGCAGCGAAACCTTCTTCTCCTGGGCCACTTCCCACACGGAGTTGAACGCGTCCTGCATGATGCGGGTCAGGCGTGCGTTGATTTCTTCCTCGCTCCAGAAGAAGGAGGAGAAGTCCTGCACCCACTCGAAGTAGGACACGGTCACGCCGCCAGCGTTGCACAGTACGTCCGGAACGATCAGGATGTCCTTGTCGTTCAGGATGTCGTCCGCTTCCGGTGTGGTCGGGCCGTTGGCGCCTTCCAGGATGATCTTGGTGCGGATCTGGCCTGCGTTCTTGGCGGTGATCTGCTGTTCCAGCGCTGCCGGAACCAGGATGTCGGACTCGATGCCCCAGAAGGCGTCGCGGTCCAGGGTCGCTTCAGCGCCCGGGAAGCCGGCCACGCCGCCGGTTTCGGCCACGTGCTTGTGCAGCTGGGCCACGTCCAGGCCGCCCTGGTTCACCACGGTGCCGGTATGGTCCTGCACAGCGATGATCTTGGAGCCCGCTTCCGCGAACATGTTGGCCGCGATGCCGCCCACGTTGCCGAAGCCCTGGATGGCGATGCGTGCACCAGCGATGGCGACGCCGCGCTTGGCAGCCGCTTCACGGCCGGTCACGAACACGCCGCGGCCGGTTGCTTCGCGGCGGCCCAGCGAGCCGCCCATCGAGATCGGCTTGCCGGTCACGACGCCGGTCGACAGGTTACCTTCGATCATGGCGTAGGAGTCCATCATCCAGGCCATCACCTGCTCGTTGGTGTTGACGTCCGGCGCCGGGATATCCTTGGTCGGGCCGATGATCAGGCTGATCTCGCTGGTGTAGCGGCGGGTCAGGCGCTGCAGTTCACCTTTGGACAGGGTCTTCGGATCGACACGGATACCACCTTTTGCGCCACCGTATGGCACGTTGACGGCGGCGTTTTTCACCGTCATCCATGCCGAAAGGGCCATCACTTCCGACAGGGTGACATCCTGGTGGAAGCGTACGCCGCCCTTGCCCGGGCCGCGAGACATATTGTGTTGAACGCGATAGCCTTCGTAGTGGGCGATCGTACCGTCGTCACGTTCGATCGGAACGTCGACAACGAGGATGCGCTTCGGGCGCTTCAGGGTTTCGACCCAGCGCGACAGATGGCCCAGGTGAGGGGTGACACGGTCAATTTGTTTCAGGTACTGACCCCAAGGACCAAGGTCGTCGGCGTTGAGGTAGGAGGGCAGGGCGTGGTTGGTCATTGTGTGACTCGCTCAAGTTGTTCGGTAACGCGGCGAATCTTATTCCTGCCCCCTTGCCGAGGCCAATGCCGTGTGCGCATCCTGTTATGCAAGATTTGCATAACCTGTCGGAATGTCATGTTTTTGGAGTCAAACTACAGATCGCGGAAAACCGCGGAAACCGGAAAGCCGGGGTCAGACCCCGAGGGTCTGACCCCGGTTTTCCGGTTTTAAAGGTTTTGTGGCGACCTAGCGCTCCGACGCCGGCACCCGCCGTTTGGACGATGCGGGCATATGCTTCTCCGCCAAATGCTCCCACAAGCGCGTGACAATGGCTTTCCCGGGCCGCTGGCCGCTTGGCCGCTCGCGGTACAGGCGGATCTCCATCTCGATTTCCCACTCCCCGCGCCCGCCATCGGCCGGCGCCAGCAGCTTCTGCTTGACCTCGCGCGTCACCGCCGATTCGGGCAGGAAGGCGATGCCGCGTCCCTCCAGCGCCATCATTTTCAGGCCCTCCGCCATATCGGTTTCGTAGTGCGTCTCCAGGTGCAAGGCCTGCTTCGCATCGGCCATGATCAGGTCCACCATGCGCGCCAGGTAGGCATTGGTGGTGTAGGAAAGGTAGGGCAGCGGCGACGTCTTCCGCCCCGGCAGCACGAACTCCGGCTGCTTGGACTTATCGCAGCGGGCGTAAGCGCGCAAGGCTTCGCGCCCCAGTACCAGCATGTCGTAGCGGCCCGGATCGAGCTGCACCGGCTGGCGCGGGTGGTGGTAGCAAAGCAGCAGGTCGCAGCCGCCTTCCACCAGCTGCAGCACCGCATCGTGCACGTTCAGCGCCATCAGGCGCGAATTGATCGGCGCGAATTCTTCTTCGAGTTGCGTGATCCATTTCGGCACGAAGGTCAGCGACAGCGTGTGCGGCACCGCCAGGTCGATGCTGTTCTGCGCCGCGGCCCGCTTGCCGCGCAACAGCTCGCGCGCGCCATTGATCTGGCTGAGCATTTCCAGCGCCTGCTCGTAGAACACCTGGCCCGCAGGCGTCACGCGCGTCGGGTAGGAGGTGCGGTCGATCAGGTCCATGCCCAGCCAGTTCTCCAGCGACTGGATGCGCCGCGAGAACGCGGGCTGCGTCACATGGCGCAGCTGCGCGGAGCGGCTGAAACTGTTCGTTTCAACCAGGGAGATGAAGTCTTCCAGCCATTTCGTTTCCATGATTCCGAATCCTAGGCGGTGGCAATGCGGCGCATCGGGGTGAATAACAATGCGAGCGTAGCGCAAACCACCAGCACCACGCCACCGCCGAAGAACATTTGCTGCAGCGTGGCGCGCTGCATGATCCAGCCGGTGGCGGCGGACGACAGCGGCGCCAGGCCGAACATGATGAACATGAAGATGCTCATGGTGCGGCCCATCATCTGCGGCTGCACGCGTTTCTGGATCCAGGTGAACACGGCCACCTGCACCAGGCCGACCAGCCCGCCGAGCAGCAGCAACAGCACGCCCGCATGCCAGGCGGTGGTGATCAGCCCGAGCGGCATCACCAGCAGGCCGGCCAATGCATCCACTGTCAGCGCGATCAGGCCGATGCGCACAGGCTTTCCGCCTCCGCGCCTGGCGGACGCGCCGGAGATCGCCATCCCGGCCAGCATGCCCGCGCCATGCGCCGCCATCAGCATGCCGAAGGCGGAGCCGTCGTGCAGGCGTTCCTTGGCCAGCACGGGCAGCGCCACCTGCATGGTGCCGCCGATCAGTACCGATACCAGGCCCCAGTAGGCAAAGCAGGTGCGCATTTCAACGTCGCGCCACACCGCCTGCAAGCCTTCGCCGACGGCGCGCAGGACGTTCTGCGGCACGGCCGCCGCGGCGCCAGGCAGCGGCACCACGCGCGACAAGGTCCAGGCGGAGATGGCGAAGCTGAAGCTGTCGAAGGCGAATGCCAGCCCAAGCGCGCGCATGCCGCCCGCTTCGCCCGCATGGTCGCCGATGGCCAGCAGCAGCGCGGCCAGCAAGGGACCCGCCAGCATGCCGACCTGGCGCACGCCCATGATGGCGCCATTGGCCGCCTGCAGCAGCTCCGGCGGGATGGTGCGCGGCATGATCGAGGTGCCGGAAGGATAGGCGAACGCTTGCGCCAGGCCGATGCCGAGCGCCAGCGCATACACCAGCGGCAGCGTGGCCGCGCCGGACAGCGTGAGCGCGGCCAGTGCGCCCACCAGCAGCGCGCTGGCATGCTTGGTCAGCATGAAGACGCGCTTGGGCGAGTAGCGGTCCACCACGGCGCCGCCGATCAGGATGAAGATGGCGCGCGGTGCGCCCAGCAGGGCAAGCACCAGGCCGAGCGACAGCGGGTCGCCGCTCAGCTTGAGCACCAGCCAGGGCAGGGCGATCAGCGTGAACTGGTCGCCCAGCATGGACAGGATGCCGCCGGACAGCAGCCAGCGGAAGTTGGCATTGGTTTTCAGGGTCGGGGTCATTAGCGTGGTCCGATCAGGTTGCCGAGCACGGCGTTCAATGGTTCCAGTTCTTCGTCGCTTGAATGGCGCAGCAGGTCCGCGGCGTATTCGGCGGCGGTGCGCTGGGCATTGTCCAGCAGGGTATGGCCGGCCGCCGTGATGACGGCATAGCCTACGCGCGCATCGCGTTCGTCGGCCTGGCGCGCTACCCAGCCGGTCTTTTCCAGCGGCAGCAGGGTGCGCGTGACGCCCGATGCCGTCAGGCCCAGCCGTTCGGCCAGGTCGACCCGGCGCAGGCGGCCGCCCGGGGCATTGGCCAGGCTTTGCAGCAGCATGAAATCGCTGAAGCTCAGTCCGTGGTGGCCGCCGAGGACCGTGTCCAGCCGGCGGATGATGGTGGCGTGGGCCCGCGCCAGGCGCAGGCAGAATTCGAGTGCATGGTCCATGACTATTAATTGAAAAGTGTTTGAGTAATCAAGTATATCGAAACTTATTGCCGCGCGCCATAAAAACTTCGCATCGGCGTCAGCGGTATAAACTACACCCATGAACAATCGCAGATCCTTCCTCAAGAGTTCCGTGGCGGTGGCATCGGCCCTGGCCCTGCCGTCGATGGCGCGCGCGGCCATCGCGGCGCCGCACGAACGCAGCCTGCGTTTTTACAACACGCACACCGGCGAAACCCTGCGCACCCTGTTCTGGGCCGACGGGCAGTTCATCCCCGAAGCCCTGCAGGACATCAACCACCTGCTGCGCGACCACCGCAACGACAAGGTCGCGGCCATGGATCCGGAACTGCTGGTGCTGCTCGACCGCGTCAGTTCCCAGTTCAGCAACCATGAGGTGATCCACGTGATATCGGGCTACCGTTCGCCGGAGACCAACCAGAAGCTGGCCGAGGCCAGCGGCGGCGTGGCAAAGCACAGCATGCACATGGAAGGCAAGGCGATCGACGTGCGCATTCCGGGGCGCGACCTGGAGCGCCTGCACAAGGCGGCCCTGGCGCTCAAGGGCGGCGGGGTTGGCTACTATCCGGACTCGCAGTTCGTGCACATGGACACGGGCCGCCTGCGCCACTGGTAAGTCACTGGTGAGCCAGTAGCGGATACGGGTTGATGGGCTTACCCTGCCACCAGTTCTTTTCCGGCCCCAGCTCGAACATGGCGAAGTGCAGGTGCGGCGCGGCGGGATTCGCATTGCCCGTGGTGCCGACGTAGCCAATCAGTTCTCCGCGCTTGACCTGCTGGCCTTCCTTCAGCGCGGTCGCATAGTGGTCCAGGTGGGCGTAATAGTACGAATACTTTTCGCTGGGGTCGAATTGGTAGATGGTCAGGCCGCCCGGCTTGCTGTTGAACAGCTTGGCGATCTTGCCATCGGCCACGGCGTAGACGGGTGTGCCGATGGGGGCGGGGATGTCGAGCGCTTCGTGCATGCGCTCACTGCCGCGCGGCTGGCTGTAGGTGTCCTGCAGTTGCGACGGCTTGACGCCGGCCACGGGCACCAGCAGCGATGAACCGCCGCCGCTTGCCACCAGGCCACCCGTGCCGCTGGTGTCGCCGCTGCGCATGCCGGCCAGCGAGTCGCCGGCGGCCTTGCCGGCGCCAGGGACTGCCGGCGCGGGCGCGGATGCTGCGGGCGCTGCGTTGTTGTTGCCGGGCGCATCGCCGGGCGTCGCCGTGCCGCCAGCGCTGGCTGCCGCAGTGCGGTTGTCGGCGGCCGCTGCCGGCGCGGGCGATGCCGTGGCGGCGGGAACATTCGCTGCCTCGGGCAGTGTGGCCGGCGTGGCTGGCGGCGTGGTGCCCACAACCGCCACCGCCTCGTCGGCGCGTTTATCCAGCGGCACGCGGCTGATCAGCAGCAATGTGCCGGCGGCACCGAGCACGATGCCAACGATCAGGGTGCCGAAAGTACCCAGGGCGCCGGATGGTCTCATGGCAGCCTCCTTATTCCTGCAGCACGACTGGCGTTCCAGGCCCCACGGCATCGGCGACGCGCATGGCGTCCCAGTTGGTAAGGCGGATGCAGCCGTGCGACTGCGTCTTGCCGATCTTGCCCGGTTCGGGCGTGCCGTGGATGCCGTAATGCTCCTTCGACAGATCGATCCACACCACGCCCACCGGGTTGTTCGGCCCGGGCGGGATGGTGGCCTTGTTGTCTCCCGGCCGCGCATCCCAGAACAATTGCGGGTTGTAGTGGAAGGGCGGGTTGCGCGCCACGCCGTTCACTTTCCATTGCCCGATCGGCAGCGGGTCATGATCGCTGCCGGTACTCGATGGCATTTGCGCGATCACCTTGCCGCCCGCATCGAGCAGGGAGAGTGTGCTGTCGCTGCGGTCCACCACAATGCTGGCAGCTTTCGGCAGGGCGGTGCCGGCACCGACATTCGGCACCGTGATCTGCGCGCCGGCCTGCTCGATGTTCTTGCCGGGATTGAGTTTGCGCAGCAGGCCCGGGCTGGCGTGGAAGCGCTCTCCCAACGCTTCCGACGCGCTGGCGTAGCCCAGTGCCTGCAACTTCGCCTTGTCCGCCATGTCTTCCGGTACCGGTTCGAACGGACCGGCGACATCGGCTTCGGTGACGGTGTAGGCAGTCAGCACCGGCTGGCCATCGTCCAGCGCGGCCAGGGTGGCGGCATCGGGCTTGCCCGTTTCCGGCAAGCCGTGCGTGCGCTGGAAGCCCAGCAAGGCGTGCCGCATATTGCTGCCGGCGGCGCCGTCGATCTCACCGGCCGAGAAATTTGCCCGGTCCAGCAGCACCTGGGCGCGCACGATAGGGGAGGGCGAATCCGGGGCCGCGTGCGCGCCCGTGCTGGCTAACAACAGGACGATCAATGCTGTTCTCATGGGCGCAGTGTCGCGCCGTTTTCAATGCCGCTCCGTTCGGTAACGAACAAAAGAAAAAAGCCGCCAGGGGTGCCCATGGCGGCGTTGCAGTGGTGTCAGGCCCAGCGGGCCTGGCACAGGTGGTCCGGTTTAGCGGTCGCCCCAGGGACGGCGCGGCGCATCGGTACGCGGTCCCTTGAAACCGCCACCGGCTTCACGGTCGCGGCGGAAGGTGCTCTCGCCACGCTCACGGAAACCGCCTTCCTTGCGGAAGCCGCCCTCAGCGCGGAAACCGCCGCCGTCCGGACGATTGCGGAAGCCGCCTTCAGGCGCAGGACGCTCCGAACGGAAGCCGCCTTCCGTGGCGGGACGCTCCGAACGGAAGCCACCCTCGTTGCGGTTGCGGTAGCCGCCTTCGGTGCGGAAGCCGCCCTCCGCGCGGAAGCCGCCTTCGTTGCGGTTGCGGTAACCGCCTTCGCTGCGCTCACCCGCGAACGGGTTGTTCTCGCTGCGATAGTGGCCGCCTTCCGAACGAGGCTTGGAGAACGAACGCTGGCCCGGCTTGGCGTTGCGGCCGTCGCCCGGCTTCCAGCCCGGACGCGACGCCGAACGCGCAGGCGCTGCGCGCTTCGGCTCGAAGCCCTCGATCACTTCGACCGGAATCGACTGCTTGGTGAAGCGCTCGATGCGGCGCACGTGCATGTTCTCGGCATGGTTCACCAGCGACACGGCCAGGCCGTTGCGACCGGCGCGGCCGGTGCGGCCGATGCGGTGCACGTAATCTTCCGGGAACTTCGGCAGGTCGTAGTTGAACACGTGGGTGATGTTCGGCACGTCGATGCCGCGTGCTGCCACGTCGGTTGCCACCAGCACCTTCACGTTACCGCGGCGCAGGCCGTCCAGGGTGCGGTTGCGGGCGCCCTGGTGCATGTCGCCGTGCAGTGCGGCGGCGGAGAAACCGGCGATGTTCAGGCGGTCGGCGATGGTGTCGGCGTCGCGCTTGGTGGCGGTGAAGACCACTGCCTGGTCCATGCTTTCGTCGCGCAGCAGGTGGTCCAGCAGGCGGTTCTTGTGCGACAGGTCGTCCACGAAGTGCACGCGCTGCACGATGTTTTCGTGCCTGGTCGTGGTGCTGTTGATCTGGATGACCATCGGGTCCTTGGTGATGCGGCGGGCCATATTGCCCACCACGCCGTCCAGGGTTGCCGAGAACAGCATGGTCTGGCGCGAGTCAGGGGTGGCGGCAACGATCTTTTCGATGTCGTCGATGAAGCCCATATCCAGCATGCGGTCGGCTTCGTCCAGCACCAGCACTTGCAGTTGCGAGAAGTCGATCTTGCCCTGTTCCATATGGTCGATCAGGCGGCCGGGGGTCGCGACCAGGATTTCCGGATTGCGCGACAGCAGTTGCATCTGCTTCGGGTAAGGCATGCCGCCCAGGATCGCCACGGATTTGATGTGGCGCAGGTTGGAGCAGTACTTGGTGGTGTTGGTCGTGACTTGCAGGGCCAGTTCACGGGTAGGAGTCAGCACCAGCATTTTCGGCTGGGCAGGGCGGAAGCGTGGACGCTCGCCGCGGGCGCGCGCCGACTGCGCTTCCTGTGCGGCGGTCTTGCCGGAAGGGCCGGCAAACGGCGCGCTGGCCAGGCGGTGCAGCGATGGCAGCATGAAGGCTGCGGTCTTGCCGGAGCCGGTTTGCGAGGAAACCAGCAAGTCCTTGCCTGCAATCGCCGCAGGGATGGCCTGCTGCTGGACCGGGGTCGGCGCGGTATAGCCGGCGGCGGTCAGGGCGTTGAGGATGGACGTGTGGAGACCAAGTGCTTCAAAAGTCATGTATATCTTTCGTAAAAAGCGAAAAAAAGCAACGCTAACCAGAACGACGAAACGACTCTATGGTGTATAGAAATTTCGGCACAAAAGCTTTGCGCCGGGACGGTGTCATTGGACTACGACACGCAAGGCGGAGGGCTTTTTTAGGCGGCATCCAGTGTTGGGGGATGCGGCAAATAGGTTCGCGAAGCTGCTGTTTGTGTTTTTATTACAGCTGCGTTTATTGGTGCAGCGCACAAGCGGTGAATTATACAGGCTTTTCGAAACCTGTGTCGGGATTTTCTTGCGTTGTCGTGCGTGGCTTGATGCCCCGGCGTGCCAGCGCTTCGCGCAGCAGGAACTCGATTTCCGCGTTCACGCTGCGCAAATCCTGGGCGGCCAGGCGTTGCAGTTCCTCCCACAGCGCCGGGTCGATCCGCAGGGGGAAGGCTTTTTTGCCGGGGCTTGCCATTTAGTTGTAGAGCGTTCCAGTGTTGACGATGGGCTGGGTTTCCTTGTCCGAACACAGTACCACCAGCAGGTTGCTGACCATCGCGGCCTTGCGTTCGGAATCCAGTTCCACGATTTCACGCTCGGCCAGCGCGTGCAGCGCCGATTCGACCATGCTGACGGCGCCGTGCACGATCTTCTGGCGGGCGCTGATGATGGCTTCCGCCTGCTGGCGGCGCAGCATTACTTGCGCGATTTCGGGCGCGTAGGCGAGGTGGGTCAGCTTGGCGTCCACGATTTCCACGCCGGCGGCGGCGATCCGTTCGGTCAGTTCGGCTTTCAGTGCATGGGCCACTTCATCCATGCCCGAGCGCAGCGTGGTGACCCCTTGCGGCAAGTCTTCGCCTTCGTCGTAGGCGTACTGGGAGGCCAGGTGGCGAATCGCCGCTTCCGCCTGTACTGCCACGTAGCGCTCGAAATCATCGACATCGAACACCGCTTGCGCCGTATCGCGCACGCGCCAGACGATGGCGGCGGAAATCTCGATCGGGTTGCCGCGCTTGTCATTCACCTTGAGGGTGGGCGCAATCAGGTTGCGCGCCCGCAGCGACAGGCGCTTTTTGATATACAGCGGGAAGGCCCAGCGCAAGCCTTCGCTGCGGTCGGTGCCGATGTAATGGCCGAACAGCATCAGCACCGCGCTCTCATTTGGCTGCAGCATGTACAAGCCCGGCGCGATGAAGACTGCCGTGATAGCGCAAACCGCAGCGAGCAGCGGCTGGAACGCGCGCAACATCAGGAAGGCAAGCACCGCCAGTGTGATCACTACGATCAGGGCCAGGTAGCCACTGTAAGACGAGAACTGCTTTTCGTTGCGGGTCATGATCAATCCTATGTGAGGTAAATCAAAGTGATATCACTTTAGTCTCACTTTTTGGGGTTGTCAATTTATTCTCGATTT
>CBHWEO010000190.1:0-11056 GCA_966112955.1 uncultured Duganella sp.
GGCCGGGCCGCGCGCGCGCCAGCCGGCGCAGGCCGGGCACGGCGCGCGGCGCAGCGGGCAGGGCAAGCTTCAGGCAAGGTGGCGGCAAGGCATCCCTTTCAAGCCAGGTGACGCGGCTGGCGTGCGGACAACTATAGCATTGCTCAAGCCGGGACGCTGCCGCCAAATTGGTAGCGATGGCCGGGGTGCCACATGGTGGCCAGCGAGGCCACCCGCCCGGCCGACTGGGTCTGGCGCCTGAGCACCAGGCAGGGCTGGCGCGCATCCATGGCCAGCATCTCGGCCACCTCGCGCGGCGGCAGCAGGGCTTCGATGCTGTAACTGGCAGCCTGCAAGGGGGCGGCCTTCACCAGGTATTCGTTGGGCGTGGTCTGGCTGAAGTCCTGCGCCAGGTAGTCCGGCGCGCACAGCGGGTTGACCCAGCGGTCCTCCACCTGGATCGGCACCCCGTTTTCAAAGTGCACGATGACCGAGTGGTACAGCTCGTGGCCCGGCGCCAGCTCGAAGGCCTTGGCCAGCAGCTCGCTGGCCTTGGCGCGCTCCAGCAGGTGCAGGGCGCTGCGGTGGGCGTGGCCGCGCGCCCGCACTTCGTCGGCAATGCTTTTGATTTCCAGCAGCGTGGCCTGGTATTTTTGCGGCGCCACATAAGTGCCGGCACCCTGGCGCCGCGTCAGCACGCCTTCCGCCGTCAATTCGCGCACGGCGCGGTTGACCGTCATGCGCGAGACGCCGAATTGCTTGACCAGGGCTTGCTCGGAGGGGATCACGTCGCCTTCCTGCCAGGCGCCGGCGGCAATTTGCGCCAGCAGGAAGTCCTTGATGCGCTGAAAGATGGGGGTGTCTTGTTGTAATGCTTGCAAACCGGGCTCCGGGCTGGTGCGCTGTGCACGCTGTGCAATAAGTGCGGCGATTGTAGCATCCGCGAATTCAATAGCAAGCGGCGGAGTGCCGCCGGCCGCCGCCCTGCCTACCATGGTGGCATACTATCGACGGGAGCCTGACATGAAGCATTATTCGACCGACAACGAGCGCTGGGCCGCCGTGCAGGCGCGCGACGCCGCGGCCGACGGCCAGTTCTATTATTCCGTGCGCACCACCGGGGTGTTCTGCCGCCCCTCCTGCGGCGCCCGGCCCGCCTTGCGCGCCAACGTGGCCTTCCATGCCAGCGTGGCCGAGGCGCTGGCGGCCGGCTTCCGCCCCTGCAAGCGCTGCAAACCGGAGCAGCCGCCGCTGGCCGAGCGCCAGGCCGCCATCGTGGCCCAGGTGTGCCGCCTGATCGACGCCGCCGAGCAGGCGCCGGACCTGGACGCGCTGGCCGCGGCCGCCGGCTTGAGCCGCTTCCATTTCCACCGCGTGTTCAAGGCGCATACGGGCTTGACGCCGAAAGCCTATGCGGCGGCGGCGCGGGCGCGCCGCCTGCAGCAGGGGCTGGCCGACCAGGCCTCCGTCACCGATGCCATTTACGCGGCCGGTTTCAATTCCAGCGGCCGCTTTTATGCCGCCACCGACGGCGCGCTGGGCATGACGCCGTCGGCCTGGCGCGCCGGCGGGCGCGGGGCCGTGATCCGCTTTGCCATCGCCCAGTGTTCGCTGGGGGCCATCCTGGTGGCCAGCACTGCGCGCGGCATCTGCTGCATCCTGCTGGGCGACGACCCGCAGGCGCTGGCGCACGACCTGCAGGACCGTTTCCCGCAGGCGGAATTGCGCGGCGCGGAGGCCGCTTACGAGCAGGTGGTGGCGCGCGTGATCGCCTTTGTCGAGGCGCCGCGCATCGGGCTCGATTTGCCGCTCGACGTGCGCGGCACGGCTTTCCAGCAGCGCGTCTGGCAAGCCTTGCGCGAGATTCCGGCCGGCGAGACGGTCAGCTATGCGCAACTGGCGGCGCGCGTCGGGGCGCCCAACGGGGCGCGGGCGGTGGCCGGGGCCTGCGCGGCCAACGCCATCGCGGTGGCAATTCCCTGCCATCGCGTGGTCCGCAATGATGGGGCGCTGTCGGGCTACCGCTGGGGCGTCGAGCGGAAGGCGGCCTTGCTGCAGCGCGAGGCGGGGATGGGCGCGGCGGGTGAGGCTGCCGCGGTGGCGGAATCGCCTGAGTCGGCTGAGGCGGCGGCATGATGGGCGACCTGTTCGCGCCGCCGTTGCCGGCGGCGGACCCTGCACGCGCGGGCTTCGACTGGCCACGCATTGCGGCGGACCTGGATGCCTACGGCTGTGCACTGGTGCGCGGCGTGCTGTCGCCGGCCGAGTGCGCGCGGCTGGCCGACGGTTACAGCCGGCTGGAACTCTACCGCTCGCGGGTCGTCATGCAGCGCTATGGGTTCGGCAAGGGCGAGTACCAGTATTTCCGTTATCCCTTGCCGGGACTGGTGGCGGAGCTGCGCAGCGCGCTGTATCCGCCGCTGGCTGCCATTGCCAACCGCTGGTACGCGGCCATGGGATTGGAACCGCGCTTTCCGGCCCGTCATGAGGATTTCATCGCGCGCTGCCATGCGGCGGGACAGACGCGGCCAACGCCGCTGCTGCTGAAGTACGGGGCGGGCGATTACAACTGCCTGCACCAGGATTTGTATGGCGAGCATGTGTTTCCGCTGCAGGCGGCTTTCCTGCTGTCGCAGCCGGGACGCGATTTCGAGGGCGGCGAATTTGTCCTCACCGAGCAGCGCCCGCGCATGCAGTCGCGCGTGGAAGTCGTGCCTTTACAGCAGGGCGATGGCGTGATCTTCCCGGTGTTCCACCGCCCCGTGGCCGGTACGCGCGGCACCTACCGCGTTTCCATGCGCCACGGCGTCAGCCGCCTGCGGGCCGGCCATCGCCACACCCTCGGCATCATCTTCCATGATGCCGAGTGAGGGTGGGGGCGGAAAGGGTGCCGGGTTCGGGGGGCTTAACAAATTGTCTGAAACTGCTTCTGAATCTGCCTGAAACCTGTCTGAAATTGTCTGAACTTAGTTTTTTTTCATTTGTCCAAGCCTTACCGAACAAATGGAGGATGCTATGTCCCGCAAACTTGTTTCAGTACAAATTTCAAGCGCCTTGTTCCTCGAACTGGCGAACTATCTGCAAGAATTCGGCGACGAGCGCGACCCTGCCGAGATCGTCGAGCTGGCCCTGGCATCGTGGTTGGCGCTGGCACGCGGCGACACTGCAAGTGGCGACCAGCCCACGCCGGGCTACCAATGGAAGCGGCTGTTCCTTCCCGAGGGCACTGAACTCAAGATGCTGTACCGGGGGCGCCACGCGTTTGCCAAGGTAGCCGGAAATGCTGTGCTATACGATGGCAGGCCAATGACGCCTAACCAGTTTGCGGCGGAAGTGGCGGGCTCTGCACGCAATGCCTGGCGTGATCTATGGTTGCGTTTTCCAGGCCAGCGCTACTGGAAGAGCGCTGCCTTTATTCGCCAAGAGCAATTACGTGGGCCACGTCCCGAAGCGGTTCCGTCGTTCAAGGCACATGATCCAACGACGGCCCCGGCTGTCATGGCGCAGAGTTTGCGAAACGCACTGGCTTTGATCGAGAAGGCGGCCAGCCGGCGGCAGGGCAAACTGGAACGACGTACCGACATCCTCCCCGACGAATAGCGCTTTCAGACAATTTCAGAACGGTTTCAGACTATTTCAGACAAGGTTTCAGACAATTTGTTGCGACCCCCAAAACCAAGACCGGTTCTCACCCTCCCTGCCGCCGGATAACGTCGGAGACAAACTGCAGGAACGCCTGCGTTTTCGGCGGCAACAAGTGGCGCGAAGGATACAGCCCGTACAAAGGAAACCGTTCATCCGCCCAGTCAGGAAACAGCTCGACCAGCCTGCCCTCGGCCAGCCAGCGTTCCGCCCCCAGTTCAACGATTTGCGCGATGCCCGCTCCGCCGAGGCAAGCGCTGTGCAGGGTAGCCGCATCATTCACCGTCAGCTGGCCGCTGGTAGCGACCACCAGCTTCTTGCGCCCGCGATGGAATTCCCACGGGAAGGGCAGGCCATCGTGCGGATTGCGGAACTGGATGCACTGGTGGCCCGCCAGGTCCTGCGGACTGGCCGGCCTGCCGTGGCGGCGCAGATAGGCCGGAGAAGCCACGGTCAAGATACGAGTGGACATCAGCTTGCGCGCCACCATGGACGAAGAGCGCGGCTGCCCGAAGCGCAGGGACAAATCGCAGCCATCGGCGGCGAGAACGCCCGCGTGGTCGCGCCGCAGCAATTCCACTTGCAAGCCCGGATGCGCCGCCAGGAAATGCGCCAATTTTTGCCCCAGCACCAGGGCAGCGAACAAAGGATCGATATCGACCCGCAGCCGTCCCCGCACCGCGTTGGCGCCGGAAGCGGCCTCCGCGGTCGCCTGCTGCAAGCCCTCCAGCAAAGGCGCCACCTGGCGATGGAAACGCAAGCCCTCCTCGCTGAGCGCCACGCTGCGCGTAGTACGGTCAAACAGGCGCACGCCGACGCGCGCCTCGAGGCGGCTGATGGCACGGCTGACGGCCGAAGGAGAAATATCCAGCAAGCCGGCAGCGCGCGCGAAGCTCCCGGCGTCGACCACGGCCAGCAGCACGCGCAGGCCGCTGAAGGTCGCCTCATCAAGAATATCCATTAATGCGTAAAAGTCACGAATGTCATGACATCCATGCTATCGCGGAACGAGCGGCAGCGCTGGAAAATGCGTCGGGAAGGCGGCGCGGGCCGCCACAAGCCATGGAGAACCGACATGAAACTTTCGTTATTGGCGGGCGCGAGCCTGCTTTGTGCGCTGGCAAGCGCAGCCAACCCCGAACCGTCCATCCACTGGCCGGAAGGCTTCACGCCGCAGCAGGCCGACCTGTTCGACCATGCCGAATTGGCCGTGCCGGCGCCGTGCGCGGCAGTGTGGCGCGCCCTGGCCGATGCGCCGCGCTGGCCGCAGTGGTACCCGAACGCCGACAACGTCCGGCTGGAAGCCGGGCAGGAACTGGCGGCGGGCCGCGCCTTCAGCTGGCGCACTTTCGGCCTGGAGGTGGACAGCCAGGTGCACGAATTCGTGCCGCAGCAGCGCCTTGGCTGGTTCGGCCGGGCCAAGGGACTGGACGCCTACCACACCTGGCTGCTGGTACCGCAAGGGCAGGGCTGCCTGGTGGTGACGGAAGAAGTGGTGCGCGGGCCCGGCGCCGTCGCCTTGCGCGAGCAGCAGCCGCGGGCCATGCACGAAGGGCACACGCTGTGGCTGGCCAGGCTGCGCGAAGAGGCCGGCCGCCGCGCCGCGCACTGACACGGCCTAGGGCAATTCCCGGCCCGAATGCGGGTCGATGGCATACGGGTAATGCTGGTCGAGGAAGCCCGGCTGCGCGCGCACGCGGCCGATCCAGGCGCAGACCGCGGGAAATTCGCGCAGCGGCAATCCCGCCTCGTCGGCGCGGTGGGTGTAGGCGAACAGCGCGATATCGGCGATGGTATAGGTATCGCCCGTGATGAAGGGCCGCGCCGCCAGTTCGCGTTCCAGGATCTGCAATGCGCGCAGGCCGCCCGCACGCCGCATCTCCACCAGCGCGGCCGGCCGGCGCGCCAGCTTGCCCGTCATGGTCCAGTGGCGCAGCGAAGCGATATGCAGCACGTAATCCTGTTCGAACGACATCCACTGCTGCACCTTGGCCGCCGCGAAGGGATCGGCAGGCAGGTAGGGCGTACCGCTGGCGAGGAAGGTGAGGATGGCGTTCGACTCCGCCAGCACCCGCCCGTCCTCCAGGCGCAGCGCCGGCACCGCGCCGGTGGGATTGATGGCCAGGTACCAGGGCGTCTGCCCGGCCCCTTCGAAGATGCTGACCAGCTCCGTGCGGTAAGGCAGGCCGAGGTGGGACAGCAGCAGGCGGACTTTGTAAGCGTTCTGGGAAGGCAGGTAATCGAATAGGGTCAACATCGTGGGGCTCCATTGTGCGATGCATGATTGGACCACCGGCCGAAGCAGGCTACACTCCGCATCTTGCTTTCAAATTCGAAAGGACCGGATCCATGAGCTTCCGCCGCACCCTGCTGGCCGCCGCCGCGCTGGCCGCCGCCACCGCCGCCACTGCCGGCACCCTGATCGACAACGCCAACGGCTACACCCTGAACGCCAAAGGGCAGCTGGTGCGCTTCCAGGCGCTGGCCTTCGACGACCAGGGCAAGCTGCTGGCGGTGGGCAGCAGGCGCGCCGTGGCGGCCAAAGCGCGGGGCTTCCAGCGCATTGACGTGCAGGGCAAGACCGTGCTGCCTGGCCTGATCGACGCCCACGGTCACGTGTTCGGCCTGGGCGAAGTGGCCACCAGCGCCGACTTGTACAGCCCCGCCACGCTGGCGGCCGCGCAAGCCGCGGTGGCGCAGTTCGCGCAAGCCAACCCGCAGCGCAAGTGGGTGATCGGCAAGGGCTGGAACCAGGAGATCTGGAAGCTGGGGCGCTTTCCCACCGCGGCCGAGCTGGACGCCGTGGTAAGCGACCGTCCGGCCGCCATGGAGCGCGTCGACGGCCACGCCATGTGGGTCAATAGCAAGGCGCTGCAGGCGGCCGGCATTACGCGCGACACCCGCGACCCGGAAGGCGGCCGCATCGAGCGCGACGCCAACGGCGAGGCCACCGGCATCCTGGTCGACACGGCGATGGATTACGTGTACAAGATCCTGCCCAAGCCGACCGAGGCAGAAGCGCGCGCCATGCTGGACGGCGCGCTCGGCATGTTGTCCAGCGTCGGCCTGACCAGCGTGCACGATGCCGGCATCGACGTGGGCGCCGACCGCCTGTTCCGCGAATACGCCGACCAGGGCAAGCTGAGCACGCGGGTGTACGCCATGATCGGCGACGTCGGCGCCGACTTCGCCCAGCTGTCGCAGCAAGGCCCGCTGCGCAGCTACGCCGGCGACCGTTACGCGCTGGCCGCCGTCAAGCTGTACGCGGACGGCGCGCTGGGCAGCCGCGGCGCCGCCCTGATCCACCCCTACAGCGACGCGCCGCACACGCGCGGCCTGCTGTTCAACAGCGACGCCGCCATCCGCGCCAAGATGGAAAAGGCCATGGCGGCCGGCTACCAGGTCAACGTGCATGCCATCGGCGACGCCGGCAACCGGCAAATCCTGGACAGCTTTGCCCAGCTGGGCAAGCAGTACCCGCTGGCCGCGCGCCGCCACCGCATCGAACACGCCCAGGTGGTGCAGCCGGCCGACATCCCGCGTTTCCGGCAACTGGGCATCGTGCCGTCGATGCAGCCGACCCACGCCACCTCCGACCAGAACATGGCCGAGCAGCGCGTCGGCCCGCAGCGCATCCAGGGCGCCTATGCCTGGCGCAGCTTCCTGCGGCAGGGCAGCCGCATCGCCTGCGGTTCCGACTTCCCGATCGAGTCGCCCAACCCGCTGCAGGGCATCCACGCCGCCGTCACGCGCCAGGACATGGCCGGCACCCCGGCCGGCGGCTGGCACCCGGAGCAAGCCATGACGCGCACGCAGGCATTGCGCTGCTTCACGCTGGACGCGGCCTGGGCCGCCCACCAGGAGCATGCCATCGGCTCGCTGGAGCGCGGCAAATGGGCCGATTTCATCGTGACCGACCGCGACCTGTTCCAGGTGCCGCCGGCCGACATCGGCCGGATTACCGTCCTGGAAACTTGGGTTGGCGGCAAGCAAGTGTTCCGCAAATAATGGGTTGACTTGGTTGTCTATACAACTTAAGCTGTGTGCATGGGCGGGCCGGCCGCAGGCCCGCGTTCACCAATTGAGGAGACGACATGAGCACCCAGCACCTGGAGCAAGATCCCCGCTACGACGCCACCCGCGACATCCGCGCTCCGCGCGGCCCGGAAAAAGTCTGCAAGACCTGGGGCGCGGAAGCCGCCTACCGCATGATCCAGAACAACCTGGACAAGGAAGTGGCCGAGAACCCGCAGCACCTGGTGGTGTACGGCGGCATCGGCCGCGCCGCCCGCAACTGGGCCTGTTTCGACCAGATCCTGGCCTCGCTCAAGCAGCTGGAAGCCAATGAAACACTGCTGATCCAGTCCGGCAAGCCGGTCGGCGTGTTCCAGACCCACGAAGACGCGCCGCGCGTGCTGCTGGCCAACTCCAACCTGGTGCCGAAATGGGCCAACTGGGAGCACTTCAACGAACTGGACCGCCAGGGCTTGTTCATGTACGGCCAGATGACGGCCGGCTCCTGGATCTATATCGGCACCCAGGGCATCGTGCAGGGCACCTACGAAACCTTCGCCGAAGCCGGCCGCCAGCATTTCGGTGGCGACCTGAAAGGGCGCTGGGTGCTGACCGCCGGCCTGGGCGGCATGGGCGGCGCCCAGCCGCTGGCCGCCACCTTTGCCGGCGCCGTCTCGCTCACCATCGAATGCCAGCAATCGTCGATCGACTTCCGCCTGCGCACCCGCTACCTGGACAAGCAGGCCGCCAGCATCGACGAAGCGCTGGCCATGATCGCCCAGCACAAGGCCAATGGCGACGCCGTCTCCATCGGCCTGCTGGGCAACGCGGCCGACGTGCTGCCGGAGTTGGTGCGCCGCGCCAAGGCCGGCGGCCTGGTGCCGGACCTGGTGACCGACCAGACCTCGGCCCACGACCTGGTCAACGGCTACCTGCCGCAGGGCTGGACCGTGCCACAGTGGAAGGCGGCGCAAGCCGACGCCACCCAGCACGCGCGCCTGACGGCCGCCGCCGCCGCTTCCTGCGCGGTGCATGTGCAAGCCATGCTGGACTTCCAGGCGCTGGGCGCCAAGGTGGTCGACTACGGCAACAACATCCGCCAGGTGGCGCTGGACCAGGGCGTCAGGAACGCCTTCGACTTCCCCGGCTTCGTGCCGGCCTACATCCGCCCGCAATTTTGCGAAGGGCGCGGCCCGTTCCGCTGGGTGGCCCTGTCCGGCGACCCGGAAGACATCTACAAGACCGACGCCAAGATCAAGGAACTGTTCCCGCAGCACGCCAACGTGCACCGCTGGCTGGACATGGCGCGCGAACGCATCGCCTTCCAGGGCTTGCCGGCGCGCATCTGCTGGCTGGGCCTGGGCGAGCGCCACCTGGCCGGCCTGGCCTTCAACGAGATGGTGCGCACGGGCGAATTGAAGGCGCCGATCGTGATCGGCCGCGACCACCTGGACACCGGCTCGGTGGCCTCGCCCAACCGCGAAACGGAAGGCATGCGCGACGGCACCGACGCCGTGTCCGACTGGCCGCTCCTGAACGCCATGCTGAACACGGCCGGCGGCGCCACCTGGGTCTCGCTGCACCATGGCGGCGGCGTCGGCATGGGCTACTCGCAGCACTCAGGCGTGGTGATCGTGGCCGACGGCACGGAAGCCGCCGCCAAGCGCCTGGCGCGCGTGCTGGTCAACGACTGCGGCTCGGGCGTGATGCGCCACGCCGACGCCGGCTACGAGTCCGCCATCGCCTGCGCCAAGCGGAATAAACTGAACCTGCCGATGATCAAGTAAAACCGCAGAGCCCGAAAAACGGGGGTACGCCCCAAGGGTCGGACCCGGGGGTCCGACCCTTTGGGTCGTACCCCGGTTTTCCGGTTTTGAAGGTTTACCAGCAAACGACCACGAGACACAACCATGACCCAACAGATCACCCTCACCCCCGGCAAACTGACCCTGTCCGAGCTGCGCGCCGTGTGGACCGCCCCCACCCCGATCGCCCTGGCGCCCGAAGCCTACGCCGCCATCGACGCCTCCTGCCAGGCGGTGCGGGACATCGTCGCCAAGGGCGACGCCGCCTACGGCATCAACACCGGCTTCGGCCTGCTGGCCAAGACCCGCATCCCGGACGACAAGCTGGAACAGCTGCAGCGCAACCTGATCCTGTCGCATTCGGTGGGCACCGGCGAGCTGCTGTCAGACCAGGTGGTGCGCCTGCTGATGCTGACCAAGATCAGCAGCCTGGCGCGCGGCTTTTCCGGCATCCGCCGGCTGGTGATCGACACCCTGATCGCCTTGTACAACGCCGGCATCATGCCCGCCATCCCGGCCAAGGGCTCGGTCGGCGCCTCCGGCGACCTGGCGCCGCTGTCGCACATGACGCTGGCCATGCTGGGCGTCGGTGAAGTGCGCGTTAAGGGCGAGCTGGTGCCCGCTGCCGCCGCCCTGCAGGCGGCCGGCATCGCGCCGGTGGTGCTGGCCGCCAAGGAAGGCCTGGCCCTGATCAACGGCACCCAGGCTTCCACCGCCCTGTGCCTGCACGGCCTGTTCATGGCCGAGCGCCTGCTGGAAGCGGGCATGGTGACCGGCGCCATGTCGCTCGACGCCGCCAAGGGCTCCGATTCCCCGTTCGACGCCCGCATCCATGAAGTGCGCGGCCAGCCGGGCCAGATCGCCGCCGCCGGCATCTACCGCCAACTGGTGGCCGGCAGCGCGATCCGCGCCTCGCACCTGGTGGGCGACGAGCGGGTGCAGGACCCGTACTGCCTGCGCTGCCAGCCGCAAGTGATGGGCGCCTGCTGGGACCTGATCGCCAACGCCGGCCGCACCCTGCTGATCGAAGCCAACGCCGTCACCGACAACCCGCTGATCTTCCGCAACGACGACGGCCCGGTGGTGGTTTCGGGCGGCAATTTCCACGCCGAGCCGGTGGCCTTTGCCGCCGACACCCTGGCCCTGGCCATCGCGGAAATCGGCTCGATCGCCGAACGCCGCGTGTCGCTGCTGATCGACGCCACCCTGTCCGGCCTGCCGCCCTTCCTGGTGCGCGAGCCGGGCGTCAATTCCGGTTTCATGATCGCCCACGTCACGGCCGCCGCCCTGGCCTCGGAAAACAAGTCGATCGCGCATCCGGCTTCCGTCGACACCATCCCCACTTCCGCCAACCAGGAAGACCACGTGTCGATGGCCACCTACGGCGCGCGCCGCCTGCACGATATGGCGCACAATACCGCCACCATCCTCGGCATCGAACTGCTGGCGGCGGCGCAGGGCATCGACTTCCACCGCCCGCTGAAAACCTCGGCGCAACTGGAACACGTGCACGCCCAGCTGCGCGCCCGCGTCGCCTTCTTCGATGCCGACCGCTTCTTCGCGCCGGACATCGAGGCAGCCAAGCAGATGGTGGTGAACGGCGACCTGAGCGCGAC
>CBHWEO010000191.1:0-11051 GCA_966112955.1 uncultured Duganella sp.
TTCTTGTACACGTCCACGCCGGCCATCAGCTCGGGCGGCACGTCCTCGAAGCTCAGCGCGCGGCCGCCGTTGGCGGAGAACGAATCGCGGCCGTTCAATTCCGAACGCACATAGCTCAAGCCGCGCACCGACACGCCGGTGCCTTCGGCGGCAAAGTGCTGGATGCCGTCGCCCAGGCCCTGCATCGGGTCGGCGCGGTTCATGGTGCGGTCGATGCTCACGCCCGGAATGCGCTGCAGCACTTCGGTGACCGAACGGTCCGGCAGCTTGCCGATGTCATCGGCCACGATCGAGTCGACGATCTCGTCCGAATTCTGCTTGATCTTCTGCGCCGATTCCAGTGCGGCGCGCTGGCCCACCACCACAACGGTATTGGTGTTGTCGGCTGCTTGCACGGCCTGGCCCAGTGCCATGCCGCTTGCCATCAACGCGATTTGCGCCGCCCCCATGGCGATGGCTGTCTTCTTCAAGTGTTTCACTCTTGTATCCTCTCGTTCTGACTTATAGGTTTGGTGGCAAAAGGACCGCCGCCAAGTCTTCCAGCTGTACTACTCTTTATGCTGGTTCATTCTGGCATCTGGGCCTGTTCACCAGCAATTGCGAAAATCACCAATACAACAAACAAAAATTCTGCAACGCGCGGATTTCAGACAATCTTCAACACGTTGGCGTAAGACAGCGCCGGCCGGTGCGCCGGCAGCGTGACCAGCAGGCCGTCCGCCGTCTGGCGGAAGTCCAGCGGGCGGCCGGTGCCAACCAGTTCGATGCGCGCAATGCGTTTGTTCAGGTGCGGTGTGGCGCTGCGCAGCGACTTGACCAGCACCTTGCCGTCCTGCGGCCAGCCCATCACGAAGGCATACACCGCGTCGCCCTTGGCGGTGAAGCGGATGTCGGCCGCCGAGAAAGGCTTGCCCTTGCCTTCGTTGAAGCCGGCGCCGGACATCGGCGCGGCCGCCGCTTCCGCCACCGGGCCTTCGCCATACACCTTCCAGGGCCGCGTGTCGTAAATGGCTTCGCCGTTGCGCGCCATCCAGCGCCCGATCTCTTCGACGATGGCGGTCTCCTGCGCATCGATGGTGCCGTTGCCGCGCACCGGAACGCTGAGCAGCAGGTTGCCGTTCTTGCTGACCACGTCGATCAGCGTGTGCAGCACCGTTTGCGCGCTCTTGTAGGCGCGGTTGTCGTACACGCGGCGGTCGTAGTGCCAGTTGCCGATGCAGGTGCAGGTCTGCCATGGCAACGGTTCGACCTGGTTGCTCTGGCCGCGCTCGATGTCCCACACCATGCTGCGGCGCTGCTGCGCGTTGAGGATCTTGCCTTGCACCACGGCTTCCAGCCTGCCCCGGGTGGCGATGCTGCGGTTGTACATGTGCGCGGCCAGGCGCAGGCCGACGTCGCTGAAGGGATACAGCGGCAGCACGGTGTCGTCGTAATACACCAGGTCCGGATCGTAGGAATCGATCAGGTCGCGCGTGCGGTCGAAGAACTTGTCGCAGTACGCCTTGTCCGGGATCGACGCGCCGCCGCCCCAGTGCCACTGCTCGTGCTGCACGCCGCCGTCGCCGTCCTCCTTGCTGAGCGGGTGGCGCTGGGCATACAGTCCCTGCGGGTCGAGCCCTTCCCACCATTTGCCCAGGCCGTCCGTGCGCTGCAGGTTGCCGTCATAGGGAACGCCGGCCAGCGGCCCGCCCTTGTCGGCGCGCTGCGCCAGTTCGTACCAGGTCCAGGCATGGGCCGCGTGCACGCTGACGCCGAAGCGCAGGCCATGGGCGCGGGCGGCATCGCGCCAGCCGCCAATCAGGTCGCGGCGCGGGCCGACGCGGGTGGCGTTCCACTCCGGCTGGTAGCGGCTGTCGTACAGGTCGAAATTGTCATGGTGGTTGGCCAGCGCCACGAAGTACCTGGCGCCTGCCTTCTTGTACAAGGCCACCAGGCTGTCGGGATCCCATCTGTCGGCCTTCCATTGGCCGATGATGTCCTTGAATCCGGCCTGCGACGGATGGCCGTATTTTTTCAGGTGGTGGCGGTAGGCGTCGCTGCCCTCCTCGTACATCAGGCGGCCATACCAGTCGCCGAACTCGGGTTCGCATTGCGGCCCCCAGTGGGCCCAGATGCCGAACTTGGCGTTGCGGAACCAGTCCGGCACCTCGTACTGCTCCAGCGAGCTCCATTCGGGCTTGAACGGGCCGGCCGCGATCGGGTTGGCGGCGCCCGGCGCCAGCGATTCGGCGGCTGCGCGCGCGGCGCCGGACAGGGCGGCCGCGGGCACGGCTGCGCCCATGTGCTTCAACAACTCTCGTCGATTCATCCTGGTTTCCTGGACAGGTCTCGCTCAGCGTGACAGCACGCTGCGCAGGTAGTCTTCGTGGGTGGGCATCGCCCTGACGGCCGTGGCAATGCTGTCGCGGCGGTAGTGCAAGGCGCGCAAGGCATCCTCGCGCGGCATGTCGCGCAGCGAAGGGTCGGCGCGTTCCGGCCAGTGCCCCATGCCGGCATGGATCGCCAGCCAGCTGGTGGCGTCGAAGCCTTCTTCGTCGTACTGGTGCAGCGCACCGGCCTGGCGCCAGGCGTGGATCTTGAAGGCCAGCGTTTCCGGCAATTCCATGGCCGCCATGTCGCGCCACAGCTGGCTGTCGCGGCGCGCCGTCAGGCAGTAATGCAGGATGATGAAGTCGCGCACGCGCTCGAACTGGCGCACCATGCCAGTGTTGTAGGACGCCACCGCCTCCGGCACGCCGCCGCCGCCGGCCTGCAGCAGCTGGATCAGGCGCCCCAGCCCGCTCTGCACCAGGAAGATGCTGGTCGATTCCAGCGGTTCCAGGAAGCCGGAGGACAGGCCGAGCGCCACCACGTTGTGCACCCAGAAGCGCTCGCGGTGCCCGGTGGTGAAGCGCAGCAGGCGCGGTTCGGCCAGCGCCTCGCCGTCCAGCTGCTGCAGCAATTGTTCGCGCGCATGCTCCTCGCTGATGTAGCGGCTGGAGAAGACGTGGCCATGGCCGGTGCGGTTGTTCAAGGGGATGCGCCACGCCCAGCCGCCTTCCAGCGCCGTGGCGCGGGTGTATGGCGCCAGCGGCGCGGCGCTGCGTTCGCAGGGGCAGGCCCAGGCCCGGTCCACCGGCAGCCAGCGGCTGAAATCGACGTAGCGCTCTTCCAGCGTGCGGCCCAGCAGCAGCGATGCGAAACCGGAGCAGTCGATGAACAGGTCGCCATCGACGCTGCGGCCGTCGGCCAGCTGCAGCTGCGCGACGCCGCCGTCGGCGCGGCGCGCCACGTGCACGATGCGGCCTTCGGTGCGCCGCACGCCGCGCTGCAGCGCCAGCTTGCGCAGGAAGGCGGCATACAGCACGGCATCGAAATGGTAGGCGTAGCCGAATTGCGGCTGTTCGCCGTCGGGCGCCTGGAAGCGGCCCGCGCGCGCCATCACGCTGGGCAGGCATTGTTCGCCGAGCGCGCCCAGGCTGGCGTCATCGACACGGTGGTACTGCCCCCACAGCGCGCGCGGGCCGGAAAGCCCGCCGAAATCGCCGAAGGTGTGGAAATATTGTTCGCCCACCGCGCGCCAGTCGCGGAATTCGATGCCCAGCTTGTAGGTGCCGTTGGTGGCGCGCAGGAATTCCGCCTCGTCGATGCCCAGGATATGGTGGAAGGCGCGGATGGAGGGAAAAGTCGCTTCGCCGACGCCGACAATGCCGATTTCTTCCGATTCAACCAGTTCCACCGTGCTGGCCGGAAGCGCCTTGGCCAGCGCAATTGCCGCCATCCAGCCTGCCGAACCGCCGCCGACCACCACGACCCGGCCGTAAGTCTTTTCCATCGCTGTCT
This sequence comes from uncultured Duganella sp., assembly GCA_966112955.1. Taxonomy (GTDB): domain Bacteria; phylum Pseudomonadota; class Gammaproteobacteria; order Burkholderiales; family Burkholderiaceae_D; genus Rugamonas. Next base: position 3,823 of record CBHWEO010000191.1, read on the forward strand.
CCTGCATTTTTAGGCGATTGTGCAAGGGCCGGCATGGCAGCCGCAATTGTGAAAACTACCAAGGCATTCAATGAAATCTCGCAGGTCAGTTGTCCGACAACCGCAGCCGGTGGACAATGGCGCACTATGAAAACTCATCACGCATGGCTGGCGTGCGCCCTGTTCGCCCCCCTGGCCGCCGCTGCGCAAGGGCGCACGGCGCTTCCGCTCGACAGCGGCTGGTCCTTCCACAAGACCGGCGACCATGGCTGGCAGGCGGTCACCCTGCCCCACAGCTACGGCGACTACCGCGGGCCGGCCTGGTACCGCCGCACGCTGAAGGTGTCGCAGCCAAACAACGGAAAGAATGGACAGCGGCACTACCTGGAGTTCGATGGTGCCTTTTTGACGACGGAAGTGTGGCTCAACGGGCGCCCGGTGGGCCGCCATGCCGGCGGCTTCGCGCGCTTCCGGTTTGACGTGACGGAATTGCTCCAGGCCGGCGACAACGAACTGGTGGTCCGCACCGACAACGCGCCGGACAACGACGTGCCGCCGCTGGGCGGCGACTACACCATGTACGGCGGGCTGTATCGCCAGGTGCGGCTGGTCACGACCGGCGACGTGCACTTCGACATGCTCGATTACGGCGGCCCCGGCGTGTATTTCAAGCCCGGCGCCGTGTCGCGCGACAGCGCCGCCCTGGCGTGGACGGCACGCGCGCGCAATGAGCGCGACCGTCCCGTGCGCGCCGTCGTCACCACGCGCCTGCGCGATGCAGCGCAACGCGTGGTGGCCTCCGCCAGCAAGACCGTCACGCTGCCGCCGCGCAGTACGGTGGAGGTCGCGCTGCAGGCCGTGCTGCCCTCACCCCACTTGTGGCAGGGCGTGCAGGATCCCTACCTCTATACCAGCGAGGCCGAGCTGGCGGCGCAGGATAGCGGCGGCAAAGGCCCGGACGACCGCCTCAGCTTCCAGGCCGGCCTGCGCGACATCCGCCTCGACCCGCAGCGCGGCCTGCTGTTGAACGGCGCCGCCTACCGCGTGCATGGCGTGAACGTGCACCAGACATCCCTGCCCGGCAAGGGCATCGCCGCCACCGACGCCGACATCGATGCCGACTACCGCATCCTGTCCGAACTGGGCGTGACGGGCCTGCGCTACGCCCATTACCAGCACCCGCAGCGTGCCTACGAGCTGGCCGACCGCGCCGGCTGGCTGGTGTGGACCGAAGTGCCGCTGACGGCGGCCGTCAACGGCTCGGCTGCGTTCCTGGCCAACAGCGCGCAGCAGCTGCGCGAACTGGTGCGCCAGAACAGCAACCATCCCTCCGTCATGCTGTGGGGCCTGGGCAACGAGATCTACCGGGTCGATGACGACAGCGCGCGCGTGCGGTCGGCGCTGCAGCGGCTGGCGCATGAGGAAGACCCCGGCCGCCCGACCGCCTACGCCAACTGCTGCGCGCCGATCGACGGCCCGCAGGCCTCGCACACCGATGCGGTGGGTTCGAACGTGTATTACGGCTGGTACGACGGCGAATTCGCCGACCTCGGCCCCTTCCTGGACGGGAACCGCGCCAGGCGTCCCGCCACCCCGCTGTCCGTCAGCGAGTACGGCGCCGGCGCCAGTGCGCTGCAGCAGGAAGACCCGCCGCGCCGCCCGGCGCCGGGCGGGCGCTGGCACCCCGAGCAGTACCAGGCGCTGTACCACGAGGCGGCGTGGCGCCAGCTGGCAGCGCGGCCGTGGTTGTGGTCGACCTTCATCTGGGTCGGCTTCGACTTCCCTTCGGCCGGCCGCAACGAAGGCGACACCCCGGGCTTCAACGACAAGGGGCTGGTCAGCTTCGACCGCGCCGTGAAAAAGGATGCGTATTTCTGGTACCAGGCCAACTGGAGCAGCGCGCCGATGGTGCATATCGCTTCGCGCCGCCTGGCGCAGCGCAAGCAAGCGAGTGTCGAGGTCAAGGTGTACAGCAACCAGGACAGCGCCAGCCTGCGCCTCAATGGCGCCGACCTGGGCACGCGGCCGGTGGCGGGCCGCAGCGCCACCTGGCAGGTCCGGCTGGCGGAAGGCGCCAACCGGATCGAGGTCACGGCCGGCGGCGCCACCGACAGCGTCGAGTGGCAGGTCGAACCGGCACGCTAGCTCAGTTGGCGAGCGGTTCCAGCGTCACCAGTACCACATCGTTGCTGCGCATCGGCACCTTGAAGCTGAAGGTGCCGGACTTGCCCACGCTGACCACGCGGTCGGTTTCCGGCGCATCGCTGGTCAGGGCGCCCAGCTGCTCGACCTGGGCCGGCGACAGCTTGTCGGGCGCGCCCATTTCCAGGTAGGCCGTGTAGGCGTCGTTGGCCTTGAAGCCCGTGCGGCGCACCTGCAGGCGGTACTTGCCGGCCGGCGCATGGCGGAACTGCACGGCGGCAGGCGCCGAAGGCGTCGCCGCGAACACGCGGCTGAAGAAGGAACGGTTGCTGACCGGCTGCTTGGGCAGCTGGAAGTCCCACAACACGGCGCGCATGGCCTTGCCGTCGGTGGCGGCCAGCACTTGCGCATCGCTGACGGGGATTTCCTTGCCGTCCAGCGCGTGCAGGTATTTGTACGAGAAGTACGGCGCCTTGCGGATACCCTGCGGGTTCATCAGGCCGAAGCCGCCTTCGAACGGCTTGTTCTGCGGACCCGGTTCCTCGAACAGGTCGGTGTAGGTCCAGTAGCTCATGCCCTGCACCATGCCCTTGGTGCCCTTCAACTTGCTCAGCACATAGGCCGCGCCGATATACGAGTCGTGCACCTTGTCGCGCGGGTTGTAGCTGGTGCTCCATTCGGTGAAGTACAGCGGCAATTGCGGATACTTCGACGCCGAAATCTCGTTGCGCACCTTGCGCACGTCGCCGATGATGGCGTCCGGCGAAGCCGACAGCTTGGTGTCTTCCACGCCCTTCTCGTCCAGGAAGCCGCTGTCCACGCCGTAGGTGTGGGTGGTGACGAAATCCACTGCCGCGCCGCTCTTCGACACATGGTCGAGGAACTCGGGCACCCAGGCCGCGCCGGCGGTGGACGGGCCGCCCACGCGCAAGGCCGGGTCGACGGCCTTGATGGCCTTGGCGGTCACGTCGTACAGCTCGAAATACGCCTTCTGGTCGGCCTTCTCCCAGAAGCCGTCCAGGTTGGGCTCATTCCATACTTCGAAGAACCAGCTGCGCACCTCTTCCTTGCCATAGCGCTCCTGGCAATGCGTGACGAAGGCGGTGACCAGGTCGCGCCAGCCATTCAGCTCGGGATGCGAGGTATTGCCTTCCCAGTAGAAGATCTTGTTGTCCGAGGTGGCCAGCGCCTTGGGGGTGAAACCCAGTTCGACGAAAGGCTTGATCTTGCGTGCCAGCAGGTCGTCGTACAGCTTGTCGATGCCGCGCCAGTCGTACACCAGCTTGCCGTTCTCCTTCTTCACGGTTTGCAGCACGTCGTGGAAAATGGCGTGGAAGCGGATGTAGCGGAAGCCGGTCTCGTCGACCAGGGTCTTGAGCTGCGCCATGCTGTCGTCGCGCCGCAGCGTGCCGGGGTAGTCGGAACCGACCGACAGGTCGTAGAAACGGTCGATCGGCTGGGTCGCCTTGGCCGCGTCGAGCACAACCTGGCGCGGCGCGGCGGCGGCAGGCGCCGCGGCCATCGCCGCCGAGTGGGACAGGCCCGCCGCGCCCAGCGCCGCGAGACAGATGCTTTGCAGGTATTTCATCCTTGCGGACTCCTTTGATGTGTGGTGCGGGGATGCTATCACCGGCGCTTTGGCCCGGAAACGGCTGGCGCCCCGCTTGGGGGAAATCATTCCCCCTATCGGTGATTTTCGTAATTGCGGTGCCCCTGCCAGTCTGCAAAGATGGGCTGTTTTGTCACACTGAGGGATAGAATGACCATGCGATCCTGGATCTTCGGCCTGCTTTTCCTGGCCGCGAACGGCGCCCTGGCGCAAACCATCATTCCGGTCTGGCCGGACGGGGTGCCGAATGCCCGGCAGCAGCCCGGCCCGGAGCGGGTTGACGGTGAGCGCATCAGCAATGTCAGCCAGCCCACGCTGGCGATGTATCCGGCGGCGCTCGACCGCGCGTCCGGCACGGCCGTGATCATCTGCCCCGGCGGCAGCTACCAGTTCCTGTCCAATACCCGCGAGGGGCAGCAGTATGCGCAATGGCTGTCCAGCCTGGGCATCACCGCCTTCGTGCTGAAATACCGCCTGGCCGACTACGGCCACCCGGCGCCTTTGCAGGACGTGCTGCACGCGATCCGCCTGGTGCGTTCGCAGGCGGCCAGATACGGCATCGCGCCCGACCGCATCGGCATCATGGGCAGCTCCGCCGGCGGCCACCTCGCCGCCAGCGCCTCCACCCTGTTCAACCACCCTGCCGGGCGCGCCGGCGACGCGCTCGACGCGGTCAGCGCGCGTCCAGACTTCGCCATCCTGATGTACCCGGTGATCAGCATGGAGCCGCCAGTCGCCCATATGGGTTCGCGCGAAGCCCTGCTGGGCGCCAGGCCGCCGGCTGCGCTGGTGCAGCTGATGTCGCTGGAAAAGCAGGTCAGCGCCGCCACCCCGCCCACCCTGCTGTTCCACTCGCAGGACGATGGCGCCGTGCCGGTCGATAACAGCATCCTGTACTTCCAGGCCCTGACGCGCGCCAAGGTGCCGGCCGAAATGATCATCTATGAACACGGCGGCCATGGCATGGCCATGAGCCGCGGCAACGGCACCGCTTCCAACTGGCCGCAGCGTGCCGAGGAATGGCTGCGCGCGCGCAAGCTGGTTCCCCAATAACCCAAGGAGATTGAATTGAAATTGCAATACAAGCGCACGGCGATGGCCGCCGCCGTTTCCGCCATCGCGATGGGCGCCGCCCACGCCGCGCCGATCGCCACCCTGGACCGCAACGGCGCCTGGGTCGCGGTCGAAGCCTATGGCCCCAACGTGGTCCACGTCACCATCGCCACCGACAAGGCCGAGGTGCTGAAGGGCCCGGGTTACGGCATCCTGCCGAAGAATGCCGACAATGCGGCGTTCCGCCACATCAGCGGCAAGGATGGCGACAATTTCAGCTCCCCTGCCATGAGCGTGCGCGTGTTGCCGGCGCCGCTGCCGCGCGTGCCGACCCAGATGGAAAAATACTTCGCGCCGCAATTGCCGCCGGTCGGCCTGCAGGTGCGCAACGCCAAGGGCGACGTGGTGCTGGACATGACGGGCTGGGACCTGGCGCCGCAAACCGTGGCCGGCGAAAAGACTTACCAGGCCAGTGCCAGCTTCAGCGCGCAAGCCGACGAGCATTACTACGGCATGGGCCAGAACCAGGAATCAACCGGCCCGCTCGACCTGCGCGGCCGCGTGCTCGACTGCAAGCACTGGTATGACGCCCCGGCCGGCGAAACCGTCTGCGTGCCGTTCATGGTGTCCTCCAAGGGCTACGGCATCGTCTGGGACAACCCGTCCGCCACACGCTTCATCGCCGGCATCCATGGCCGCACCGCCTTCCAGTCGAACGTGGGCGAGCGGGTCAGCTTCTTCGTCATCACCGGCGGCACGCCGGAAGAAATCTATTCCGGCTACGCCCGCGTGACCGGCAAGACCCCGATCCCGCCCAAGGCCGCCTTTGGCCTGATCCAGTCCAAGGCCCGTTACGAGAGCCAGCAGGAAGTGCTGCGCGTGGCCAACACCTACCGCCAGAAGCAGTACCCGCTGGACATCATGGTGGTCGACTGGTTCTACTGGACCCGCATGGGCCAGCTGGACATCGACCCGGCGCAATTCCCCAACGCCGCCGCCATGAACAAGGAGTTGCACGACCTGGGCATGCAGTCCATCGTGTCGCTGTGGCCGCGCTTCGAAACCTCGGGCCGCTATTTCAATGAACTCGACGCCAAGGGCTACTTCCTGAAGGACAAGGACGGCAAGACCGTCGACGGCCTGCCCTTCCGCTCCGACCGCGCCGGCGCCCTGATCGATTCCACCAACCCGGCCGCGCGCCAGTGGTTCTGGGAGCGCGCACGCGACAACGTGCTGTCGCAGGGCTTCGACTATCCATGGCTGGACGAAACCGAACCGGACCTGGTGCCGGACGGCTACTTCTACTCGATCGGCTCCGGCGACCGTTACCACAACCTGTTCCCGCTGCTGCACGTGGAAGGCTTCCAGCAGGGCATGCGCGCGTGGAAGCCGAACAAGCGCGCCCTGATCCTGTCGCGCGCCGCCTACCTCGGCGCGCAGCGCACCGGCGCCCTGTTCTGGTCTTCCGACATCAGCCCGTCGTGGGAAGCGCTGGCGCGCCAGGTGCCCACTGGCCTGAACATGACCGCCTCCGGCATCGCCTACTGGGGCAACGACATCGGCGGCTGGCAGTGGCTGCCGCAAAGCACGCGCGCCACCAAGGCGCCGCTGGTCGACCCGCGCGGCGCCGAACCCACCATCGGCCAGAACCACGACTACCCGGAACTGCTGACGCGCTGGTTCCAGTACGGCACCTTCCTGCCGACGCTGCGCCTGCACGGCGACCGCAAGAACGCCGATATCTGGTCCTTCGGCCAGCAGGCGGAAACCATCATGGCGCGTTACGACCGCCTGCGCTACCAGCTGATCCCGTACATCTACAGCCAGGCCAAGGCCACCTGGGACAGCGGCGCGCCGTTCATGCGCCCGCTGTGGATGGACTTCCCGCACGACCCGAAGGTGGCCGACATCGGCACCCAGTACATGTTCGGCCCGGCCTTCCTGGTGGCTCCGGTCACCGAACAGGGGCAGACCGAGAAGGATGTCTACCTGCCGGCGGGCAGCGACTGGTACAACTTCTGGACCAACGAGAAGCTGGCCGGCGGCCGCTGGGTCAAGGTGGCGGCGCCGATCGACCAGATCCCGGTGTTCGTGCGCGCCGGTTCGGTCCTGCCGCTGGGGTCCGACATCCAGTCCACGGCCAGCAAGCAGTCGATTGCCGAAATCCGCGTCTACCCGGGCAAGGATGGCGCCTTCACGCTGTATGACGACGATGGCGTGTCCTACGATTACGAGAAGGGCAAGGGCACTTCGGTCAAGCTGCAATGGAACGACGCCGCCGGCCGCCTGAGCGCGTCCGGCGACAGCGAGCTGTCGCGCAAGGCGCCGGGCATCGTCAAGGTGGAGCAGAACCTCAAGGAGGTTCAGCACCGCGATGGCGGGATCGTGCGGGCGATCGCCGTGAAGGCGGGCGACACGGTGCGCCAGGGCCAGGTCCTGCTGTCCC
>CBHWEO010000192.1:0-11036 GCA_966112955.1 uncultured Duganella sp.
AGTCGCTGCACACGGTGGTGACGGCGGACGATGGCCGTCCCCTCGAAGTGCAGATCCGTACCCAGGAGATGCACAATTTCGCCGAATACGGCGTAGCGGCGCACTGGCGCTACAAGGAGGAGGGCGGTTCCAATTTCAAGGGGCAGCAGTACGACGAGAAGATCGCCTGGCTGCGCCAGCTGCTGGCCTGGAAGACCGAAGTGGCGGACGCCGTGGTCGGCAACGAGGAACAGCAGCGCGAATGGGTGGAAAAGCTCAAGTCCACCACGCTGGACGACCGCATTTTCGTGCTGACGCCGCAGGCGCGCGTGATCGAATTGCCGGTCGGCGCCACGCCGATCGACTTCGCCTACCACCTGCACAGCGACGTCGGCCACCGCTGCCGCGGCGCGCGCGTCGATGGCCAGATGGTGCCGCTCAACACACCGTTGAAGAGCGGGCAAACTTGCGAAATCATCACCGCCAAGGGCGCGCCCGGCACGGCCGGACCGTCGCGCGACTGGCTGAGCCCAGGCTACACCGTGTCGAACCGCACGCGCACCAAGGTGCGCGCCTGGTTCCACGCCATTGACGTGCAGGAAACCGTGGCCAACGGCCGCTCCCTGGTCGAGAAATCGCTGCAGCGCGAAGGCAAGACGGCGGTCAACCTGGAAGTGCTGGCGCAGAAACTCGGCTTCGGCAAGGTGGAAGATCTGTTCCTCGCGGTGGGCAAGGATGAGTTCTCGCTGCGCCATGTGGAAATGGCGCTGCGCGATCCGGTCGAAACCGAAGAGACCTCGCCCGACCAGGTGGCAATTAATAAAAGCCGCAATTCCTCCGTTGAATCGGGCGCCAAATCCGGCGTATTGGTGGTGGGCACGGATGGCTTGATGACGCAATTGGCCAAATGCTGCAAACCGGCTCCGCCCGATCCGATCGTGGGTTTTGTCACGCGCGGCAAAGGCGTATCGATTCACCGCGCCTCGTGCAAAAACTTTGCCGAAATGCGGGCCAAGGCGCCGGAGCGTGTCATTGTCACGGAATGGGGTACCGCGCGCTCGGATACCGTATTCCCGGTCGACCTGTTCGTATTGGCTACCGACCGCCAGGGATTATTGCGCGATATTTCCGAGATTTTCTCGCGCGAGAAAATCAATGTGATCGGCGTAAATACCCAATCGGCAAAAGGGCAGGCGCGCATGACCTTCACGGTCGAGATCGGTGCCACCAGCCAGCTGCAGAAGGCGCTCTCGGCCATCAGCGAAGTCACCGGCATCCTCGAAGCACGGCGCGCCTGACGACCCTCGCGCAACGTGCCAAAGCCTGGCGCGTTGCTGCCAGTTCCTGGCGCGGGAGGGGCGGCGCGGCCGCCGCGGCCTCAAGGCTCGGCTTGCAGCGTAATGTGGTCGATGCCGTGCCGTGTGCGCAGCATGTCTTTCACACGGTCGAGAATGGCCGGCCATTGCTGCAAATCGTCGATATGCAAATGGCCGATTAATGCCGGCTGGCCCGGCGACATTTCCCACACGTGCAGGTCGTGCACGGAAATCACGCCCGGCACTTGCGCCAGGTCGGCGCCGATTTGCGCGTAGTCGGCATTATCGGGAACGCCTTCCATTAAATGGTGGAACGATTCGCGCAATACGGCTACCGTCGATTTCAGGATCAGCAGCGATACCAGCAGCGATAATATCGGGTCGATTTGCATCCAGCCGGTCGCCATAATCACGCCGCCGGCAATCAGGGCGGCGACCGAACCCAGTAAATCGCCCAATACGTGGACCAGGGCGGCGCGGGCATTCAGGCTTTCCTTGTCGCGCGACAGGCTCCAGGCCACCAGCAGGTTGACGCACAAGCCGATGCCGGCCACCACCAGCACGGTGCCGCCCTGCACCGGCACCGGCGCGGCAAAGCGCTGCACGGCTTCGAACACGATCCAGCCGACCACCAGCAACATTGCCAGCCCATTCACGAACGCCGCCAGGGCTTCCGCGCGGCCAAAGCCAAAGGAGTAGCGCGCGGACGGGCGGCGCTTGGCGATCACTTGCGCCAGCAGGGCCAGCCCGAGCGCGGCGGCGTCGGTCACCATATGGCCGGCATCCGAAATCAGGGCCAGGGAATTGGCCATGAAGCCCGCAACGACCTCCACCACGGCAAAGCCCAAAGTCATGGCCAGGGCGACGGCGAGGGCGGCCTGGCTGCGGTGTTCATTGAAGTGGGCGTGCTGCGCGTCACCGTCCAGATGGGCGTGCAGGTGGGTGGAATCGTGGTTTTGCATGGTGGCCTGACTATATCAGCAATGTTTTCTTGGGAAAACACTTGTCACGGCGGGAAGTGCTCTCTATAATGCTGGCTCTCGGGCGGTTAGTTCAGCTGGTTAGAATACTTGGTCGACATCCAAGGGGTCGGGGATTCGAATTCCTCACCGCCCACCAGAACATGTAGTACGATTGCAAAAGACACGGGCGGTTAGTTCAGCTGGTTAGAATACCTGGTCGACATCCAGGGGGTCGCAGATTCGAATTCTGCACCGCCCACCAGACACTTTGTAAGAGCGAGAAAGGCACACCGGTTATGACACCGCGAACTACCATCCAGTTTGGTGAGTGACGCTAGTCGATCGGCTTTCTTTTGCTTGTTCAAATGAAGAAAAACGCGGCTGGCCCGCGTTTTTTTTCGTCCTTATTTTTCAGCACTACTTTTTTCTTCCGGAGATCATGATGGTTTCAGTCCGACTGCCCGATGGTTCCATCCGTCAATTCGACGCCCCCCTGACCGTGGCGCAAGTTGCGTCCAACATCAGCACCAGCCTGGGCAAAGCCGCCCTGGCCGGCAAGGTTGATGGCAAGGTCGTGGACACTTCCTTCCTGATCGAAAAAGACGCCGACGTCGCCATCGTGACCGACAAGGATCCGGAAGGCCTGGACGTGATCCGTCACTCGACCGCCCACCTGCTGGCTTACGCCGTCAAGGAACTGTTCCCCGACGCGCAAGTGACCATCGGCCCGGTCATCGAAAACGGCTTCTACTACGACTTCTCGTACAAGCGCCCGTTCACCCCGGACGACCTGGTGGCAATCGAGAAGAAGATGGCCGAGCTGGCCAAGAAGGACGAGCCGGTGACCCGCAAGGTGCTGCCGCGCGACGAAGCCGTGGCCTACTTCAAGTCCATCAATGAGCACTACAAGGCCGAGATCATCGCGTCGATCCCGGCCAATGAAGACGTGTCGCTGTACACCGAAGGCAAGTTCACCGACCTGTGCCGCGGCCCGCACGTGCCGTCGACCGGCAAGCTGAAGGTCTTCAAGCTGATGAAGCTGGCCGGCGCCTACTGGCGCGGCGACAGCAAGAACGAGATGCTGCAGCGTGTCTACGGCACCGCCTGGACCAGGAAGGAAGACCAGGAGCAGTACCTGCACATGCTGGAGGAGGCCGAGAAGCGCGACCACCGCAAGCTGGGCAAGCAGCTGGACTTCTTCCACTTCCAGGACGAGGCGCCGGGCCTGGTGTTCTGGCACCCGAAAGGCTGGACCATCTGGCAGCAGGTCGAGCAGTACATGCGCAAGAAGTACCAGGACAACGGCTACCAGGAAGTGAAGGCGCCGCAGATCCTGGACGCTTCGCTGTGGGGCAAGACCGGCCACTGGGAAAACTACCGCGAAAACATGTTCGTGACCGAGTCCGAAAACCGTTCGTACGCGCTGAAGCCGATGAACTGCCCGGGCCACGTGCAGATCTTCAACAGCGACCTGCGTTCCTACCGCGACCTGCCGCTGCGCTATGGTGAGTTCGGCCAGTGCCACCGCAACGAGCCGTCCGGCGCGCTGCATGGCATCATGCGCGTGCGCGGCTTTACCCAGGACGATGGCCACATCTTCTGCACCAACGAGCAGATCGAGCCGGAAGTGGTGGCCTTCCACCAGCAGGCGATGGAAGTGTATAAGGATTTCCATTTCGAAAATATCGACGTCAAGCTGGCGCTGCGTCCGGACAACCGCATCGGCGACGACGAGGTATGGGACAAGGCCGAGGAAGCGCTGCGTTCCGGCCTGCGCGCCTGCGGCGTGACCTGGACCGAGCTGCCGGGCGAGGGCGCCTTCTACGGCCCGAAGATCGAGTACCACCTGAAGGATTCGCTGGGCCGCCCATGGCAGGTCGGCACCATGCAGGTCGACTTCTTCATGCCGGGCCGCCTGGGCGCGGAATATGTGGCGGATGACAACACCCGCAAGACCCCAGTCATGCTGCACCGTGCAATCGTGGGCTCGCTGGAGCGCTTCATCGGCATCCTGATCGAGAACTACGCCGGCGCGCTGCCGATGTGGCTTGCTCCTCAGCAAGTATCGATTCTGAACATCAGCGACGCGCAGGCGGATTACTGCAAGGCGCTGGAATCCAGGCTGCGCAAACAGGGGTTCCGCGTTGCCGCTGATTTGCGCAACGAGAAGATTACATATAAAATTCGCGAACATTCCGTCCAAAAAGTGCCTTTCATCCTCGTGGTGGGCGACAAAGAACGGGATGCCAACACCGTGGCCGTGCGTGCGCGGGGCAATGTCGATCTGGGCGTCATGTCGATCGAAGCCCTGGTGGAGCGACTGCAGAACGACGTCGCTACCAAAGCCTGATGCGGGAAGCCCCGCAACCGGCCCACTAAACCAACCTTGAAGGAAACTGCAATAGCTACTGAAAAGTCCCATCGCATCAATGGCGAGATCACCTACCCCGAAATGCGTCTGTCGGGCGTAGACAACGAACCGCTGGGCATCGTCAGCCTGGCCGAAGCCTTCCGCCTGGCGGAAGAGGCGGATGTCGACCTGGTCGAGATCGCGCCGAACGCGAATCCACCGGTTTGCCGACTGATGGATTACGGTAAGTTCAAGTATTCGGAACAGAAGAAGGCGCACGAAGCCAAGTTGAAGCAGAAGGTAATCTCGGTCAAGGAAGTCAAGTTCCGTCCGGGCACCGACGATGGCGACTACAACATCAAGCTGCGCAACCTGATCAAATTCCTGGAAGAGGGTGACAAGACCAAGATCACCCTGCGTTTCCGCGGCCGTGAAATGGCTCACCAGGATATCGGCATGCGCATGCTGGAGCGCCTGAAGGCCGACCTGGAGCCGCATGGCCAGGTCGAGCAGTTCCCGAAGATGGAAGGCCGCCCGATGATCATGGTGCTGGCGCCGAAGAAAAAGAAGTAAGACCGTTACAACCGGAAAACCGGGGTACGGCCCGCAGGGGCGGACCCCTGAACGCCGCTGGCTTCCATCGAGGCCGGCGGCGTGTGTACATTGGGGGCCGACCCTGCGGGTCGTACCCCGGTTTTCAGGTTTACCGGTTTTAAGATTACTTGTGCTATACTCCCGGGTTCCCGTGAGAGTAGGCACCAAAAGTGCAGCGAAGGGCTGCCACCTACAATCCGGTCATTATTGGAGCATTCACATGCCAAAAATGAAAACCAAGAGCTCCGCGAAAAAGCGTTTTCGCGTGCGCCCAGGTGGCACCGTTAAGTCGGGCATGGCGTTCAAGCGTCACATCCTGACCAAGAAGACCACCAAAAACAAGCGTCAGCTGCGTGGCACCCGTAACATCAATGCGTCCGACGTCCAGAGCGTCTACCGCATGATGCCATCCGCTTAATCTCACTCGTTATTTAAGGAGCTACTATGCCTCGAGTAAAACGTGGGGTTACCGCGCGTGCCCGTCATAAGAAAGTACTGAACCTGGCCAAGGGTTACCGCGGTCGTCGCAGCAAGGTATTCCGTATTGCCAAGCAAGCAGTGATGCGCGCTGGCCAGTACGCCTACCGCGACCGTCGTAACAAGAAGCGCGTCTTCCGCGCCCTGTGGATCACCCGTATCAACGCGGCTGCCCGCGAGCATGGCGTGACCTACAGCGTGTTCATGAACGGCCTGAAGAAAGCCGCTATTGAACTGGATCGTAAGGTCCTGGCTGATATGGCTGTGATGGACAAGCCTGCATTCGCAGCGATTGTCAACGTCGTCAAAGCCAAGATCGCTGCTTAATTGCCAGTGATGTGCGCCGCTCCCGGGCGGCGCTCATAAAGAAGCGGGACATGGTGCATAGCTATGTCCCGTTTTTAATTTCCACTTTAGGAAAACAGTCGGATGAACTCCCTCGAACAACTCGTCGTCTCCGCGCAGGCTGACTTCCTCGCCGCCGCAGACGCTGCCGCACTTGAAAACGCCAAAGCCAAGTACCTTGGCAAGACTGGCCAAATCACCGAAATGATGAAGGGCCTGGGCAAACTGGACCCTGAAGCGAAGAAGGCGCAGGGCGCCCTGATCAACGCTGCCAAAGTGCAGGTCGAGACCGCGCTGACCGCGCGCCGCGATGCGCTGGCGGAAGCGCAGCTGCAACTGCGCCTGAATGCCGAAGCCATCGACGTGTCGCTGCCAGGCCGCGGCCGCGCCAAGGGCGGCATCCATCCCGTGATGCGCACTTGGGAGCGCGTGGAAGCGATCTTCCGCTCGATCGGCTTCGAGGTTGCCGGTGGCCCCGAGATCGAAACCGACTGGACCAATTTCACCGCACTGAATTCGCCCGAGAACCATCCGGCGCGTTCGATGCAGGATACCTTCTACATCGAGGGCAACGACAGCACCGGCAAGCCGCTGCTGCTGCGTACCCATACCTCGCCGATGCAGGTGCGCTACGCCCGCAACAACAAGCCGCCGATCAAGGTGATCGCGCCGGGCCGCACCTACCGCGTCGACTCGGACGCGACGCACTCGCCGATGTTCCACCAGGTGGAAGGCCTGTGGATCGCGGAGGACATTTCCTTCGCCGACCTGAAGGGCGTGTACCTGAATTTCGTGAAGGCTTTCTTCGAGACGGACGACCTGCAGGTGCGTTTCCGTCCTTCGTATTTCCCGTTTACCGAACCGTCGGCGGAGATCGATATCGCCTTCGGCAGCGGCCCGCTGAAAGGGCGCTGGCTGGAGGTGTCCGGCTCGGGCCAGGTGCATCCGAATGTGGTGCGCAACTTCGGGCTGGATCCGGAAAAGTACATCGGTTTCGCGTTCGGCTCCGGCCTCGAGCGCCTGACCATGCTGCGCTATGGGGTCAATGACCTGCGCCTGTTCTATGAGGGCGATTTGCGTTTCCTGAAACAGTTCAACTGAACCCGGCAAGGCGGTGTCTGACCCGCGGGGTCAGACACCGGTATGCCGAAGCCGCTGGCCGGTGATTGGCAAGTGTCTGACCCTGCGGGTCAGACACTGGTTTACCGGTTCAAGCGTAAAACGAATACGAAAAGGCTGATTATGCAATTCTCTGAAAACTGGCTGCGCACCATGGTCGATCCGAAGATGACTTCGGATGAACTGGCCCACATGCTGACCATGTCCGGCCTCGAAGTGGAAGACATCGATCCCGTCGCGCCGCCCTTCACCAACGTGGTGGTAGGCCATGTGCGCGAAACCGCCAAGCACCCGAACGCCGACCGCCTGAACGTATGCCAGGTCGACGTGGGTACCGGCACCTTGCTGAACATCGTCTGCGGCGCGCCGAACGTGCGCCCGGGCCTGAAAGTGGCGTGCGCCATGGCCGGCGCCGTGCTGCCGCCGGGCGCCGACGGCAAGCCGTTCGAAATCAAGGTCGGCCAGCTGCGCGGCGTCGAGTCGCAAGGCATGCTGTGCTCCGCCAAGGAACTGAAGCTGTCGGAAGAGGGCTCCGGCCTGATCGAACTGCCGGACGACGCGCCGATCGGCCAGAACCTGCGCGACTACTTCGCGTTGAATGACCTGAAATTCACAATCAAACTTACCCCGAACAAGGCGGACTGCCTGTCGGTGCTGGGCGTGGCGCGTGAGGTGGCGGCCCTGACCGGCTCGCCGCTGAACCTGCCGCAGAAGCGCATCGTGCCGGTCACGCTGGACGAAAAGCTGGCGGTGAAGGTGTCCGCGCCGGAGCTGTGCGGCCGTTTCGCCGGCCGCGTGATCCGCGGCCTGAACGCCAAGGCGGAAACCCCGGCCTGGATGAAGCAGCGTCTGGAGCGCAGCGGCCAGCGTCCCGTGTCGGCGCTGGTGGACATTTCCAACTACGTGATGCTGGAGATGGGCCGTCCGTCGCACGTGTTCGACCTGGACAAGATCCACGGTTCGCTGGACGTGCGCTGGGGCCGGAAAGGCGAGCAGATCAAGCTCCTGAACGGCAACACCATTGAGGTCGACGAATGGGTCGGTGTGATCGCCGACGACAAGGAACTGGAATCGCTGGCCGGCATCATGGGCGGCGACGCCACCGCCGTGTCGGACGACACCACCAACATCTACCTGGAAGCCGCATTCTGGTGGCCGAACGCCATCCAGGGCCGCGCCCGCAAGTACAACTTCTCGACCGATGCCGCGCACCGCTTCGAGCGCGGCGTGGACTACGCCTCGATCCCGGAACACCTGGAGCGCATCACCGCGCTGCTGGTGGAAATCTGCGGCACGCCGGACACCAAGGTCGGCCCGATCGACGACCAGGTCGTCAACATCCCGCAGCGCGCACCGGTGCAGATGCGCACCGCCCGCGCCGCCAAGGTGATCGGCGTGGCGCTGACCGACGAGATGGTCGCCGACATCTTCAAGCGCCTGGGCCTCGAGTTCACGCTGGCCGACGGCATCTTTAGCGTTGTCTCTCCAAGCTACCGCTTCGACATCGAGATCGAGGAAGACCTGATCGAAGAAGTGGCGCGTGTGTACGGCTTCGAGAACATCCCGGCGCAGCCGCCCGTGGCCGCCAACGAGATGCGCATCGCGCCGGAAAACACCCGCTCGATCTTCGCCGTGCGCCACCAGCTGGCCGACCTGGGTTACCAGGAAGTGGTCAACATGAGCTTCGTGGACGCGCAGTGGGAGCTGGACTTCAGTGGCAACGACAGCCCGATCAAGCTGCAGAACCCGATCGCCTCGCAAATGTCCGTGATGCGTTCGAGCCTGATCGGCAGCCTGGTGGCCAATGTGCGCTACAACGTGAACCGCAAGCAGACGCGCGTGCGCCTGTTCGAAGTGGGCGCCATCTTCAAGCGCGACGCCTCGGTGCAGGACGGCCCGCTGACCGTGGCCGGCTACGACCAGCCGCAGCGCGTGGCAGCCATGGCCTACGGCCCGGTGGCCGACGAGCAGTGGGGTCAGAAGACGCGCGACGTCGACTTCTTCGACGTCAAGGCCGACCTGGAAGCGCTGTTCGCCCCGCGCGAGCTGCGCTTCGCCAAGCTGGCGCACCCGGCGCTGCACCCGGGCCGCGCCGCCAGCGTGGAACTGGACGGCAAGGTGATCGGCTTCATCGGCGAACTGCATCCGCGCTGGCTGCAAAAATACGACCTGCCGAAGGCCCCGGTGCTGTTTGAAGTCGATGCTGTTGCGTTACAGCAACGCGACGTGCCGAAATATGAAGAGATTTCGAAGTTCCCTGGCACCACGCGCGACGTCGCCCTGGTGGTGAAGCAAGCCGTTGCGGCACAGGAGCTGATCGATGCCTTCAGGGGCGCGGTGGCCGCGCATGCGCATGGGCGCATTGTGCAAGCCATTGTTTTGTTTGATGAATATCGCGGCCAAGGCCTGGAAAGCGACGAAAAATCGCTTGCTTTCCGCTTTAGCTTGCAAGATACTCAAAACACCCTGCAGGACGATGTGGTGGACGAGCTGATGAAGACGCTCACCGCGCACGTGGTGCTGGCACACGGCGCAAAACTGCGGGCTTGATTGAACCTTTGATTCATCTCAGCGAGTCCGGCAATGCCGGACTCATGTACTTTTAGAAGGCAGGGCAGCAAAATTAATAACAACGACGTCGATTCCGCCGTACTCGAATCCGCATTGGACGCCGAACTGCACAGCGCAATGCAGAGCGCCAAGGTACGCCAGGAAGCTGAAAAGGATTTGCCGACGCTGACCAAGGCAGAACTGGCCGAACTCCTGTTCGAGCAAGTGGGCCTGAACAAGCGTGAGGCCAAGGACATGGTCGAAACCTTCTTTGACGAGATCCGCAACGCGCTCGAACGGGGCGAGGCGGTGAAGCTGTCGGGGTTCGGCAATTTCCAGCTGCGCGACAAGCCGCAGCGTCCAGGGCGCAACCCGAAAACCGGCGAGGAAATCCCGATCACGGCGCGCCGCGTGGTGACCTTCCACGCCAGCCAGAAGCTGAAAGGCATGGTCGAAGTCAGCTCCGGCACCACCCGCAGCGCCTGAACGCCAAGGACGCCTGAATGAACGACCGTCCTGGCAAGGCAGACCTGGTAGTGCTGCCGCCGATTCCGGCGAAGCGCTACTTCACCATTGGCGAAGTCAGTGAACTGTGCGGCGTGAAGCCGCATGTGCTGCGCTATTGGGAACAGGAATTCACCCAGCTGAAACCGGTCAAGCGGCGCGGTAACCGCCGCTATTACCAGCATCACGAAGTGCTGCTGATACGCCGCATCCGCGAGCTGCTGTACGAACAGGGCTTCACCATCAGCGGGGCGCGGAACAAGCTCGATAGCCGCGCTGCGGAATCCGCGCAAGGCGAGTATGATGACTCCGAGTCCAAGAGTGGCGCCTCGGCTCCGCTGGACCGCGAGATGCTGCGCAGCGAACTGCTGGGCATCCTCGAGCTATTAAAGTTGTAAGCAGCTGTAGCAGGGGCGCTTCGGCGTCCTTTTTTTCGGCTAAACTTTGTTAAAAGTTTGGTGCTACAATATTAACGTTATGATTTTGCTAGTGATATTGCAGACGCTGGCTCCGTTCCCAAGCTAGGATTTCAAGAGGGAAGAACAATGATTCGCGTAGCCATCTGTGACGACCACCAGATTGTACGGGCGGGTTTCAAGCAAATCTTTTCGTCGTCTGACGAATTCAGCGTAGTTGCTGAAGGCAGCACCGGGCGCGAAGCGCTCGACATCGCACGCAAGGAAATTTGCGACGTGCTGCTGCTCGATATCGCCATGCCGGACCAGAGCGGTATCGACACGCTGCGGACCATCCGCCAGGGCCAGCCGGACCTGCCGGTGTTGATTCTGTCCGGCTATCCGGCCCAGCAATATGCGCTCAACCTGTTCAAGATGGGCGCCA
>CBHWEO010000193.1:0-10960 GCA_966112955.1 uncultured Duganella sp.
GCCAGTACCAGAAGCCCCAGTTCAAGCGCAAGGACGCCCGCTTCCACGTCGACGTGTTCGTCCAGACCGACGCGGTGTACCTGGATGGCGACCAGGTTTACCGCGACGGCGGATGGGCTCCCGCTTCCTGAGGCAGCCACTGCCAGTTCGTGATCGCGCGCAGGAGCCATTCGGCCGGTCCATAGCTGTGGCGCTTGAGCCACCAGGCGCTGAGCGCCATCTGCGCCAGGTAAATCGCCGGCACCAGCGCGAGGACGGCAATGGGCGGCAGCCTGTCGCACAGCCGCAGGCCGTAGCCGGTGAACAGCAAGGCCATGGCCAGCGACTGCAGCAGGTAATTGCTTAAGGCCAGCTTGCCCATCGGGGCCAGCGCCGCCATCACCCGTGCGCCATGGCGGCTCTCGAAAAGCACCAGCATCCCTGCGGCATAAGCCGCGGTCAGGAACGGCGCGGTGACCACGCTCAGCGCGGTGGCGAAGATGATCATCGCCCCGCCGGGAGCCAATTCCGAGGCCAGGGCGTACAGCAAGGCGCCGGCGCCACCCAGCAAGCCAAGCCGCAGCACGCGCGGCAGCCACTTGCGCAGCGCATCCATCCTGGCAAACAGTTGCTCGCGCCCGGCCGCCATCCCCAACAGGAACATGGCAAAGGCGCTCGGCCCCTGGCCGAACAGCAGCAGCATCACCGTCGACGGGAATTCGCCCATGACATAAGCCTGCGTGCTGCGCGCATCGCCATGGAAGGCGGCCAGTTTGGCAAACACTGGCTGCAGCGCCGGCGCAGCCTCGCCCGCCAGCAGGACGACCACGCCGAGCGCCACCAGCGTCAAGGCCGCCAACAGCAGCAGCAATGCGGCAATTCCCACGGCCCGCCGCTGCCGGCCATGGACGGCCAGGAGCAGGCAGCACAGCAAGCCATATAAATGCAGGATATCGCCGTAAAACAGCAGGCAGCCGTGCAACACCCCAAGGATGACCAGCCCTGCCGACCGGCGCAGCATGCGCGGACGGAATGCCGCGCCGGCGCGTTCGGCTGCCGCCATTTGCAAAGTGAAGCTGTAGCCGAACAGGAAGGAAAACAACAGGTAGAACTTGGTCTCGAACAGCAGCGCCACAACGAAGCGCACGCCGCTATCCAGCGCGCCCGCATAGCGCGGATTGTTCGCGCCGGACGCGAAATAGGGGTCGGCAAACAGCCAGATGTTGACGGTCAAAATACCTAGCAGCGCAAAGCCGCGCAGGGCATCCACATTGAGCAGGCGTGATTGGTGCATCCCTTGATTATATATATTGCAACCCCGCATCTGCCAACGCTTTGTCCCAGGGCGGCACCGGCTGGTATTCCGCCACCAGGAAATCGATCAGCGCCCTCACCTTGGGCGACAGCTGGCGCGAGGCGGGGTACAGGGCGCTCAGGTGGTTCAGCGGCAGTTCCCAGTCCGCCAGCACCGGCACCAGGCGGCCCTCGATGATGTCGCGCCAGGCCAGGAAGGTGGTGGTGTAGACGATGCCCAGCCCGCGCAGGGCGGCATGCTGCAGCACCAGGCCATTATTGGCCGTGAAGGCCGGCGCCACCCGCACCGTGCTCTGCTCGTCGCCGCGCGCGAAATGCCAGGCGACGCCGCCGGTCAGGTGGCTGAAATGCAGGCACTGGTGGCGGTGCAGCTCTTCCGGCAGTTCCGGCCGTCCCGCCCGCGCCAAGTAAGCGGGCGACGCGCACAGCACGCCGCGGCACGGCGCCAGCGGCCGGATCGCCAATGCGCGGCTGTCCGGAATCCCGCCGACGCGGATGGTCAGGTCGAAGCCGTGCTCGATCGGGTCCAGCAAGGCATCGTCGACATGCAGCAGGGGCGACAACTGGGGATGCGGCAGGCTGAAACGCGCCACCGCGTCGGCCAGCCATTCGCTGCCGAAACTGGACGGCGCCTGGATGCGCAGCGGCCCGGCCAGCTCGATGCCGGCATGCGTCACCACCCGCGCCGCTTCCTGCGCCTGCAGCACCGCCAGCGCGCAAGGCTCCAGGTAAGCCTGCCCCGCGTCGGTCAGGCTGACGTCGCGCGTGGAACGGTGCAGCAGGCGGGCGTTGAGCTTTTCCTCCAGCGCGATGACATGCTTGCTGACCATGGCGCGCGTCAGTCCCAGCCGGCGCGCCGCACCGCTGAAGCTGCGCTGGCGCGCCACTTCCACGAAGATTTCCATTGCCCTGAGCTGGTCCATGCCGGCGATTGTCTCCATTTTGAAGACAATGTGTCAACCGTTTGCGCATTGTTGGCGCCCAATCGCTTCCCTACAATGACCTGTATTAAGAAAAGGAGCACCGACCATGCTGACCATGCTGACCGAGAGCCAGAAAGCCCAATACGCCAAGGATGGCTTCATTATCATCCCCGGCTTCAAGACCGCCGCGGAAATCGCCGCCCTGCGCGCCCGCGCCGCGCAAGTGGTGGAAGAATTCGACCCGACGGTGGCGCAAGGCATCTTCACCACCAAGGAACAGGAAAAGAAGGCCGACGACTACTTCCTCGGCTCGGACAACACCGTGCGCTGCTTCTTTGAAGAAGAAGCCTTTGGCCCGGACGGCCAGCTGAAACAGGCCAAGGCACTGTCGATCAACAAGATCGGCCACGCCATGCACGACCTGGACCCGGCCTTCCGCGCCTTCACGGCCGACGCCCGCCTGGAGCAGATCGCGCGCGACATCGGCCTGGCCGAGCCGCAGGTCTGGCAGTCGATGTATATCTTCAAGCAGCCCGGCATCGGCGGCGAAGTGCGCTGGCACCAGGATGCCACCTACTTCGAGACCACCCCGGTCAGCGTCACCACCTTCTGGTTCGCACTGGAAGACGCCACGCTGGAAAACGGCTGCATGTGGGCCGAACCGGGCGGCCACCGCTCGCCGCTGCGCGAACGCTTCGTGCGCGAGGGCGACCAGGTGAGCGTGGAAAAGCTGGACAGCACCCCGTGGCCCACCGACGCCACCGCCGTGCCGCTCGAATGCAAGGCCGGCTCGCTGGTATGCTTCCACGGCCTGCTGCCGCATTACAGCGCGCCGAACCGCTCGCCGGTGTCGCGCCACGCCTACACCCTGCACGTGACCGACGGCCGCACCGCATACTCGAAACGCAACTGGATCCAGCGCGACGCCTCCTTCCCTGTGCGAGGCTTCCTGTGAAAATCAGCATCTTCGCGCCGCACTGGGGCAGCAACGAGCTGCCGCCGGACGTTTTCATCGCCAAGGTCAAGGAGGCCGGCTTCGACGGCATCGAAATGTCGCTGCCGCTGGACCGCGCCCAGCGCGACAACTGGGTCTACAAGATCGCCAACGCCGGGCTGGACCTGATTGTCGCCCAATGGGAGACGGTGTTCCACAGCGACTTCGCCGCCCACAAACAGGCGCTGGAAGAACTGCTGCGCAATGCCTGCGAAGTGCAGCCGGTGCTGGTCAACTCGCACACCGGCAAGGACTGGTACACGCCGAAGCAGAACGAAGAACTGATCGCGCTGGCGGCGGGGATTTCGAAGGAATACGGCGTGCCGGTGGTGCACGAAATCCACCGCAGCCGCTTCAGCGGCCATCCGATGCTGCTGTTGCCCTACCTCGACCGCCTGCCGCAGCTGCAGCTGAACGCCGACCTCTCGCACTGGTGCGTGGCCTGCGAATCGCTGCTGGAAGACCAGGCACTGACGCTGGCCAAAGTGCTGCCGCGCGTGCGCCACATCCATGCCCGCGTCGGCCACCAGCAAGGGCCGCAAGTGGCCGACTTCCGCGCGCCGGAAAACGCCGGCGCATTGCAGGCGCACCTGGCGTGGTGGGACCGCATCATCGAACTGCGCCGCAACGACGGCGCCGAACGCATGACGCTCACGCCTGAATTCGGCCCGGCACCCTACACCTTCACCCTGCCCTACACCGGCCAGCCGGTCAGCAATGCCTGGGACCAGAACGTGGCGATGCTGAAGCTGCTGCGCCAGCGCTACTGCATGTAACCATCCCCCGGAAGCCGGTGCCGGGCGCCGGCTTCCCCGCATATTGGCAATTTCGCCAACAAGGCTCATACTTGTGCCAAAAGAACATTATCCAGTTCGTGGCACAAACCTTTCGTGAGCCAGCATGCTGACCATCGCCGCCTTACTGCTTGTCCTGACAGGAATCGCCCACTCGTATCTCGGTGAGCGGTACATTTTGATCCGGCTGTTCAAGCGCGACAACTTGCCGCAGCTATTCGGCGGCACGGATTTCACCACCGGCACCTTGCGCTTCGCCTGGCACCTGCTGACCATCGCCTGGTGGGGTGTCGCAGCCCTGCTCTTCCTGGCTTCGGCACAGCCGCTCCAACCCGGCATGGTGCTGGAGGTCTTCAGCGTGGTGGCATTCTTTTCCGGACTGCTGGCATTCTTCTTTACGCGCGGGCGGCACCTGTCCTGGGTAGTCTTCTTCACGGTCGCCACCCTGCTCTGGATTGCCGCTCCGGGAGCCTGAATGAACACGCCAATTCAGTTTGTGGCCGCCACGCCGGTCCTGGCGTCGCTCGACATCGAGCGCAGCGTTGATTTCATGGTGTCGAAGCTGGGCTTTGCCAAGGTCTATGCCGTGCAGGGCCAATACGGCATCGTCAGCAACGGCGCGGTCAGCATCCACTTCTGGCCGTGCGCCGATGCGGACATTCCCAAGGCGACTGGATGCCGCGTGCAGGTGCGAGGAATCGAGCAATTGTTCGAGCGCTGCCAGTCCTTGGATATCGTCCACCCCAATGCGCCATTGGAAGTCAAACCCTGGGGGAACAAGGAGTTTGCCATCACCGACACGGACGGCAATCTCATCACGTTCCATGAGGCCGCATGACCAGGGCTCGGGAGCTTGAATGACGCTGGATTATCGGGCCGCGACACCATCTGACGCCGAAACGATTTCCCGCCTGGTCCAGGATTCGTTCCTCGAGTTTATTGCGCACGAGTGGGAGCCGCCCGCCGTTGAAAATTTCCTGCGCGAGTCCTCGCCAATTGAAATGACGCGGTTCATTGCGAAAGCTGCGTTCTCCGCCATCGCTTGCGCGAACGGCCGCCCGGTCGGCTTCATACTCCTGGCGCCGGCAAACCAGCTCAAGGCGCTGTTCGTGGATAAGTCCTGGCATCGGCGCGGCATCGCGCGCAGGCTATGGTCCCTGGCATGCGGCCATTTGAAAGCCGCCCAGCCCAACGTCGAAACGATCGAATTGAACGCATCGTCGTTCGCTGTCGAGACTTACCGCGCGCTGGGCTTCTATCCAATCTCTCCACCGCTTCGACGCCAAGGCTGCCTCTCGACCCGTATGGCCTGCTGGCTGCCAGCCTGCGCTCCCTAGAAAGGACACCCGATGTACCACGCCATCATCCGCCGCAAGATCACGCAGGTATTCGCTGGCCTGAGCGCCGGACGGATCGAGGCCGTCACGGACGAACTGGCGCCAGACGCCACGCATTATTTTGTCGGCACGCACGCGCTGTCGGGCACGCGCAGGACGCCCGAAGCCATCCGCGCCTGGTACGAGCGGCTGCTTCGCCTGCTGCAGGGGATCAGCTTCACGCTGCACGAAGTGCGGGTATCCGGCTGGCCCTGGCGCACGCAGGTCGAAGCCATCTGGACGGAAACGAACCACGGCACCGACGGCGTCACCACCAGTGCCGAAGGCGTCAACCTGATCGAAATCCGCTGGGGCCGCGTCACCAGCGTCCGCATTTATCCCGACACCGCCGCCCTGGAGCGCACCTTGCAGCGTATCGCCGCCAAGGGAACAGCCGAAGCCCTGGCCAGCCCGATTGTTTCATGAGCAGCACCCGCCTGCGCCCGCCGACAAGCGAGGATTACCAGGCCATCGCTGCCTGGATTCCGGACGCGCGTGCCGCCCAGCGTTGGGCCGGCCCGCTGCTGCCGTTCCCGTTTGCGGCGGCGGAATTGCCGTCGCTGCTGGCCATGCCCGACGGCGCCAAACCGAGCTACTGCCTGGTCAACGGCGCGGGCGAACTCGCCGGTTTCGGGCAGCATTGGGTGGTGCAGCCGGGCGCGGTCCACCTCGGCCGCCTCATCGTGTCGCCAGCCATGCGTGGCCAAGGCATGGGCCGTGCGCTGTGCGAACACCTCATTGCCGCCGCGCTGGAGGCGACGCAAGCCAACGTGGTCACCTTGCGCGTGTACCGCGACAACCCGGCCGCCATCCATCTTTACCAAAGCCTGGGCTTTACCGTGGATCCTGGCGAGCCGTCCGGCGAGGTCCTCGCCATGCGCGCTATACTGTCCGGATGATTACCTGCTACCTGCGCTACATCATCGACCCGTACAAGCTCAAGGAATTCGAGCATTACGGCAAACTGTGGATTCCGCTCGTCGAAAAATTCGGCGGCACGCACCACGGGTATTTCCTCCCGTCCGAGGGCGCAAGCAACGTCGCGCTGGCGATGTTCTCCTTCCCCAGCCTGGCAAAGTATGAGGAATACCGGCTCAATTCCCTGCAGGACGCAGAGTGCCAGGCGGCCTTCGCCTATGCCGAAAACACCCGCTGCATCGTCAGCTACGAGCGCAGCTTCTTCCGGCCCGTGTTTGAATGAACCGCCAGGCCGCAACTGCCGTTCCGTCACCTGTCCGCCTGCGCAAGCAGCTGCTTACTTGCCTGGCCATGTGCGGAGTCGCCGCGGTCCTGATCGTGCTGTCGCAGGACCGTCCGTATTGGCCCGGATTGTTCGCTGGCTTGCCGCTGCCGAAGCAGCTGGCCGTGGGTCTCGCAGCCGGAGGCCTCTACTGCCTCGCCGCGCTGCTGGGGCACGAATTTGCCAGCAGGCGTGCAACGGTCAGGGCTACCGCGGAGAGTTACCGCCGCCTGGATTTGCGCGGCTGGAATCCGCTCTGGATCGCACTGGCGGCCGGATTCGGCGAAGAGTTGCTGTTCCGAGGCGCCTTGCAGCCGATGCTTGGCATCTGGGCGACATCGCTCCTGTTCCTGCTTGCACACACGAGGATTTACCGGTTCAACGCATTCGACAGCCGCGTTCTGCTGCAGGCGGCAAGCGTCTTTGCAATCAGCGTGTGCTTCGGCTATGTCGCGCAGTACGCGGGACTCGTCAGCGCCATGCTGATCCATGCCGCCATGGATATCGCCGGCTTGTATGCCGTGCGCCGCATGGCAAGCAGTCAAGTCGCGTGAACCAGGACGCTACTGCACGTGCAGCAGGTCGTTTTCCGACAGTTCTTCCTTGGCCGGCACCTTGCGCGGCAGGGTGAGGATCACGGTCGTGCCCTTGCCCTGTTCCGACTCCACCCGGATGGTGCCACGCAAGACGCCGGTAACCAGGTTGTAGACGATGTTCATGCCCAGCCCTGAGCCGCCCTGCCCCATCTTGGTGGTGAAGAAGGGATCATAGACCTGGTGCAGCGTGCGCGCGCTCATGCCCACGCCATCGTCCGCGAAGCGCAGTTCCACCGTGTGCTCGTCGATCTCGGCGACGCTGATCGTGATGTGCCCCGAATCGCGGCCCTCGAAGGCATGCATCATCGCATTCTGGATCAGGTTGCCCAGTACCTGCCCTATGCTGCCGGGATAGGAAATGAAATTCAGCGTTTCCGGCATCGACACTTTCACCTCGCAGTTGGCGCGGCGCAGCTGGGCCGAATACGTCGCCAGCGTGTCGTGCACCACGCCGTGCAGGTTGAACGCGCGCCGCTTGTCCGAACTCTGGTCGACCGCCACCTGCTTGAAGGAATGGATCAGGTCCGCCGCCCGCGTCAGCGAGTTGGTGATGATGGAGCACGCCATGCGCGCGTCCTTCAGGTGCGTATCGAGCGCGGAACGCTTGATGCCACCTTCGCCCAGTTGGCGCTCGAAGTCCTTGCACATATCGCTCAGGGCCGTCGCCGTCAGCAGGCTGTTGCCGATCGGCGTGTTCAGTTCATGCGCGATGCCTGCCACCAGGGCGCCCAGCGAGGCCATTTTTTCAGAGGTGATCAGGCTGGCCTGCGCCTGCTTCAACGTCAGCAGCACGGCCGACAAGTCCTTGTGCGCCAGCTCCACATTGGCCTTCTGCAGCGCCAGTTCGTTCAGGCTGCGCTCCAGGCCGTGCTTGGTATCGACCAGCGCGGCCTCGGCATGCTTGCGCTCCGTGATGTCGATGATGACCCACACGCAGCCTTTGCGCGGCTCCTGCGGATCCAGCATGCGGCCATTCACCATGCACCACAGTTTCTTGCCGTTGGCGCCGGCCAGTTCCAGTTCGAAATGCATCGACGCGCCATCGGCCACGCAGGCGAAGGGATCGCTATGGCCGCCCGTCAGCACGCTGCAGGAACGGCCCGCCAGCTCGCCCGGCGCGTAGCCCATCATCTCTTCCAGCCCGCGGTTGCAGCGCACCACCTGGCCGTTGGCGAACAGGCCGATGCCGACGATGGCGCTGTCCTGCAACGCGCGCAGTTCATCGGCCGTGACGCGCAGTTTCTGCGCCAGCGCGCGGCGCCGCTGCAGGGTCATGATCTGGGCGCCGATCAGGGCACTGATCACGAAGCCCGCCAGCCCGATGGCGGCCACCAGCTTGATGTCGCGCCCGAAGTGCTCGCCCTCGTGCCCCTCGAAGCCGATGACCCAGCGCCGCTCGCCCACATCCAGCGGGATCTTGGCGGTCAGGCCCGGCAGCGGCGGCAGGCGCTGCCCGGAACCGAGCTTGCCGAAGCTGTCGAACATCAGGTTGTCGACGCTGGGCGGAACCGTGCCGCCGTCGTTGATGTAGCCCGCATCGTGGATGCTCACGTAGAGGTGCTGCAGCATCGGGCTGTCGATCACTTCCGACATCAGGTCATGGACACGGAACACGATGGCCACAAAGCCCACCAGGGCAGCGTCGCGCTCCGCTTCCGTCAGCAGCGAGGCGCCGCGGCGGTAGATCGGGGCGCGCGCCACGAAGCCCGGCTGGCCGCTGGCATCCTGCACCAGCGTGATGCGCTCGGTGGCCACCACGCGGCCGGTCGCCTTGCCCAGCTGCAGGGCCTTGTAGTGCGGCGGCAGCGCGGCCAGGTCGAGGCCGAAGGCGTTTTCATTGCCCTTCATCGGCTCGTTGTATTCAATCAGGAAGTGTTCCGACCGCACCGAAGCCGGGTGCACCTTGTAGTCGGGGTAGCCGCCGCTTTGCAGGCTGTCGTCGGCGCGGATGCGCGCCGAATAGGCGTCCAGCTCATTGGAGCGCACGCGGCGCACGAACTGGATGGCCTGGAAGCCGGGATAGCGGCGCTTCAGGTCCAGCTCCCGCACGTAGCGGCTGAACTCCAGGCGCGTCACGTCGTCCTTCACCGCGAACACGCCCTTGATACTGAGCAGCATGTCGAAGTAGGTCTGCAGGCGCACCTGGGTGTCGCGCGCGATCTTTTGCGTGTCGCGCTGGAATGCTTCCTGGGTCTGCCGGTCCTGCACATGCACGACGAACGTGCAGACCCACGCGGTGACGCAGAGACCGACAATGAACGCCAGGTAGCCGTGGATGCGCATACTGGTCCTCAACGCGCGGCAATTTCCATGATCTGTTCCTCGGCTGCCAGCAAGGCATCCACCACATCGGGGTCGAACTGCTCGCCGCTGCCCTGGCGTATCAGCTCGATGGCCGTTTCATGGGTGAAGGCCGGGCGGTAGACCCGTTCCGATACCAGGGCGTCATACACGTCCGCCACGGCGACCAGGCGCGCCGATACCGGGATGGCGTCGCCCGCCAGGCCTTGCGGGTAGCCCGAGCCGTCGTAGCGCTCCTGGTGGCTGTACGTGATTTCGCGCGCAAAACGCAGGAAAGTGTTGGTGAAGCCCAGCTCGCGCTCGACCCCGGCGATGGCGTCGCGGCCATGCACGGTGTGCAGCTTCATGATTTCGTATTCTTCCGGCGTCAGGCGGCCGGGCTTGAGCAGGATCGCGTCCGGGATGCGCACCTTGCCGATATCGTGCAGCGGCGCGGCCTTGAACAGCAGCGGGATATGCGGTTCGGCCAGTTCGGCGGCAAAGCGCGGGTTGCCCTGCAGGCGGCGCGCCAGCGCCACCACGATGTGCTGGATGCGGCGCAGGTGCGAAGGGTCTTCCTCGTCGCGCCACTCGGCCAGGCTGGCGATGGCCCACACGGCCGCATCGGCCATCTGGCCCAGTTCCGTCAGCTGGCGGCGCTGGCGTTGCACCTGGGCCTGGGCGTGGCGCAGTTGCAGGTGGGTAGCGATGCGCGCGCGCAACAGTTCGGGCACCAGGGGCCGGGCCACCACGTCGGAGGCGCCTTCCGTGAAGGCGATGCGCTCCAGTTCGGGCTGGCCGCGTTCGATCATCGCGATCAGCGGAATGCTGGCCGTGTCGGGATTGCTGCGCAGGCTGTGGCACACGCCAAAGCCGCCCTCGCCCAGCACGTCCACCAGCACCAGGTCGGGCCGCGGCAGCTGCTGGGCCAAGGCCAGCGCGCGTTCGTGGTCTTCCACCACGCGCACGGCATACTTGTCTTCCAACAATTGGCTGAGCTGTCGCAAGTGGTCGGGCGATCCGTCGACGATCAGCAGCAGTGGCTTGGAGTTTGGGCTCTTCATTGCGGCATGATACCGCAGGGGAATTCGCGCAGGGAAAGTTCAGTCGGCAAGCGCGGGGGAGCCGTCGGAAAGGAATGCGCCAAAACAACGCGTGCATTCGATACAGAACAGGTGCGCCACCCGCACATTCTTCTGGCGCAGCACCAGTTGCAGGTGGCCTTCTTCGCACACGGGGCAGGTCTCGCGCATGGTGCCGCAAGCCATCACGTCATCGGCGAGGTAATTGTCGTCATACCGCACGCCGTCAACCACCTTCTGCGGGTCGAGTTCGACCAGGAACAACTCGGGCTGCGCGCCTCGCTGGTCGGGCACCGGATATGCCCCAGAATGATAGTGATTCATTTGATTCATTGTCATCCCCTATGCCCAGCGCAGGTTATGGGCACTTTAACGATAGCCA